>CAJTSL010000004.1:10249-58827 GCA_910578845.1 uncultured Lachnospiraceae bacterium | reverse complement strand
AAAAATAAGTTGACGGTTTTCATAAAAAAACTTAAAATAGTTTTATGTAAACATTGAAAGAGTATCGGAGTTTAATATGGCGAGAAGAGCAGCATACCGTAAGAAGCGGCAGAATAAGACAGGCATGCTTCTGGTAACGACAGTGGTTTTAATGATGCTGATCGTAGTGACAATCAAAAGTGTAGAGCTTCAGGGAAAGAAAGAAGCCTATTTGCTAAGGGAAGCAGAATTGCAGGAAGAGATTGCTGCAGAAAAGGTGCGTACGGAAGAAATAGAAGAATATGGGAAATATACACAGACGAAAAAGTATGTAGAAGAACTGGCAAAAGATAAATTAGGCTTAGTCTATGAAGGCGAAATCATATTTAAAGATGAAAAATAAGCAGATTTGGGAGCGGATCCGGAATCTGTTTTTTTATATTATTTTTATAGGATAAGATTATGATACAGTGATATCGAAAATCGTAAGACACTAGCAATAAATAGGAAGTATTTTTTAAATTATAGTGAATAATACGGACATGCCTCACATATATTGATTAAATAGAGACGGTAAAGTGCTCATAAAACGGGGAGGCGCGTAATGTATGAGAAAACAGATAGAGATAAAGGATGCAAATAGGATAACAATGATACCGGAGTATGGGAAGCAGCGGCTTCTTGGCTATGCTGAATCATTCCGGGATCTGGCGGAACTTTTCGAAGAGGCACAGAAAGAGGAAATATGTAAAGAAGATAAAGATAGGCAGGAATATCTTTGGCAAAAGAAATTATATGAAAGCAGGGGGCTTTTAGCGGATCATTTGAAGGAAATGGCTCGCATCATGTCTCATGTGGCACAGGAAACATATCAGTATCATCCGGTAGCGGAACGGAAATACCGGCAGATGGCGCATTGTTTGAAAGAGGCCGGTATCTTATTGAAAAACTTTTTAGTATTAGAAAATGAAGATGGACATTTAGAATTATGTCTTATGATGAAGACACAGCTTCAGGAAAATATTGTAATGGAAGACGTGGCCGCTTGTATTTCCGAAGTAATGGATATAAAAATACGTGCTTCCAAAAATGGGCCGCTTTTTATGGCGAGAGAATGGTGTACTTATCGTTTCGTGGAAGAACCAGAATTTCATATCTTGACGGGATTTGCTAAGGCAGTAAAAGAGTCGGAAAAAGTTTCGGGAGATAATCATTCATTCTATGAAACAGAACAGGGCAAAGTAGTGGCAATTCTTTCAGATGGTATGGGGTCAGGAGAGAAAGCGTGCGAAGAATCCGAGAAAGTGATTGAAATGATGGAAAGGCTTATGGAAGCAGGGTTTCGCAAAGAAGCCGCTATTCAGATCATCAATGGAGCGCTTGCTGCCGGAGGACAGGAACAGAATATGTCAACGCTTGATATTTGTGAGGTAAATTTATATACCGGTGCATGCGAATTTGTCAAAGTAGGCGCTGCATGTACATATATTAAAAGGGAACATCTAGTGGACAGGCTATCGGCTAGAAACCTACCGCTCGGGCTTTTCCAACAGATTGAGCCGGAAATCATGAACAGGCAGATGGAAGACGGGGATTATATTATTATGCTTTCCGATGGCGTATTGGATGCTTTGGAGCAGGGGATCGGAGAGGAAATCATGCCGGAAGTCATTGGCAGGATCACTCATACAAACCCGGGAGAAATTGCCGGACAGATTTTAAGTTATTGTCTATGTCAGAGCAAAGGACAAGTCCGTGACGATATGTCGGTGCTGGTTATGGGCGTGTGGCGCTAAAAGTTTTCTCTGCATGATTTTCATAGATTATTTATGTTTGGTGGCGACATAGATAGAAATATGGTAATATGGAACTTATGAAGGATATTTATGCAAAAGTAAAAAAATATATTTTAGAGAATAAAATGATCGCAGACAAAGATGTGATTGTGGCAGGCGTATCCGGTGGAGCGGATTCCGTCTGTCTGCTTTTACTGTTATGGGAATTATCTAAGGAGATAGATTTCCGGTTGTTCGTCGTACATGTGCACCATGGAGTGCGTACGGATGCAGATAAGGATGCAGAATATGTAGAGAAGATGTGCGCCGGATTAGAAGTTCCTTTTTTCCTAAAGAAAGTCAATATGATGGCGTATGCGAAAGAGAAAGGATTATCGCCAGAGGAAGCCGGCAGGGATTTGCGTTATCAGGCATTTGAAGAAGTGATAGTAAGGGCAGAAGAGGCGGATCAAAGATTTTTGAGTGAGATCCCGGATAGAGAAGGCGTTTTGGAAACGCAAAGGAAAGGCATATATAAAATTGCGGTTGCCCATAATAATAATGATAGGGCAGAAACTATGTTGTTCCATTTGTTTCGTGGAAGTGGCTTGCGGGGCATTGTTGGCATACGTCCGGTCCGGGGACGGATCATCAGACCGTTGCTATGCTTGGAGAGAACTGAAATTGAGGCATATCTTAAGAGACGGAAGGTCGCGTTCTGCATCGATAGCACAAACGAAGAGGATGCTTACACAAGGAATAGAATTAGGCATCATATACTTGCCTATGCAAATGAGCATATTTGTAATAATGTCACGGCACATATGGGCGAGGCTTCGGAGATTTTAGCGGAAGCGGATGATTATATTGGCAGGCAGACGGAGCTTGCATTTCGAAAATGTCTTCTACAGCATGAGGAAGAACGAATGATCTTGGATCTGTATGTTTTCCAAAAGGAAGATGTTTTTATACAGAAGATGGTCTTATTATGCTGTATGGAAGAAATGACGCCTTGTAGAAAAGATATTGCAAAAGAACATATTTATGCGATAATGGATATAATGAGAAAAGGTGGGAGCAAAGAAGTTTTCCTTCCTTATGGCCTTACTGCCTATAAAGAATATGACAAATTAATTTTTGGCAAAAGAAAAATAGTGCAGTTGCAGGCGGAAAAGAGTTATCAGGAACTCTCAGTTTCTGTTCCGGGAGAAGTCATGGTTCCGGGATTAGGGATTTTGGAATTTCAGATCATACAAAAAGATGACATTTTTTATACAAAAGGACAAATTATCCCGCAAAAGACGTATACGAAATGGTTTGATTATGATAAAATAACTACGGTTTTATTATTACGGACGAGGAAAACAGGCGATTATCTTACAATAGATAACGCGTTGCGAAAGAAATCCGTAAAAGAATACATGATAAATGAGAAGATCCCTAAAATGCAGCGTGAGCGCATTTATTTACTGGCGGACGGAGCGCATATTGTGTGGATACCGGGTTACCGGATCAGCCAGTATTATAAGGTGGAGGAAAGTACGAAAAGTATCTTACAGGTACGGCTAAGAGGAGGAGGATAATGGCTGAGCGAATTGAAGTTTTATTGACCGAAGAGAAGATAAACACCAGAATACGGGAAATAGGGGAACAGATTAGTAAAGATTATGCAGGAGAAAACATCCATCTGATAGGGATATTGAAAGGTGGCAGTTTCTTTATGTGCGAGCTTGCCAAAAGAATTTCCGTTCCCGTAACAATAGATTTCATGTCTGTCTCTAGTTATGGCGACCAGACTGTATCCGGTGGCAAGATCAAGATTAAAAAAGATTTGGATGAAGATCTGACAGGTAAACATGTTCTGGTGATAGAAGATATTGTCGATACCGGAAGGACGCTTAACTGTTTAGAAGCGTTATTGAAAGACAGAGGAGCGGCAGATGTGAAGCTGTGTGCTTTGCTTGATAAACCGGATCGCAGGGAAGTCTCTGTGGCGGTAGATTATGTCGGATTTCAGATACCGGATGAATTTGTCGTAGGATATGGGTTGGATTATGCACAGCGATATCGGAACTTGCCGTATATCGGTGTTGTGAAATTTGATTAGAAACGGTTCTTACCGGGGATGTTTCTATAGTAGGAAAAGAAAGAGGTTTGCTTTGAATAAGAATAATAGAAGCTTTTATTTATATTTTATTGTGATTATCGGACTGCTTTTCTTCACTGTCTGGATAGGGACGCTTAGAGTGCAGGGAAGCGGTTATACAAGAGGAGAATTTGAGTCGCAGTTAAAAGAGGGCAATGTGGCAAGGATCAATATTTGCCCGAATAAAGAGACACCGACAGGTTCTGTAGAGATTACATTAAGGAGCGGAGAAGAGAGGATTCTCCATGTAACTGATATTTCTGAAATAGAACAGATAATCAGAGGATATGGATTTGATCCGACTGTTGAGGATGTGCCGGAAGAAAGCTGGTTTCTCAACAGTGTATTCCCGATTCTGCTTGTTACGATAGTCTGTGTGTTTTTCTTTGTCATGATCAATTCCCAGAATTCTGCAAGTGGCAGCGGTGGGAAAATGATGAACTTTGGTAAAAGCCGGGCAAAGTTATCTATAGGGGATAATAAAATTACATTAAGTGAAGTTGCTGGCTTAAAAGAGGAAAAAGAAGAATTAGAAGAAATAGTGGAGTTCCTAAAAGAGCCTGGAAAATTTACGAAAGTTGGAGCCAGGATTCCGAAAGGCGTTTTGTTGGAAGGCGCCCCGGGTACCGGTAAGACGTTGCTCGCCAAAGCGATCGCCGGTGAGGCCAACGTGCCATTTTTTAGTATTTCCGGTTCTGATTTCGTAGAAATGTTCGTCGGAGTCGGTGCGTCCCGTGTCCGCGATATGTTCGCGGAAGCGAAAAGGCATGCTCCCTGTATCATTTTCATTGACGAGATTGATGCAGTAGCCAGACGGCGTGGCACTGGCATGGGTGGCGGACACGATGAAAGAGAACAGACTTTGAACCAGTTGCTGGTGGAAATGGATGGGTTTGGCGTGAATGAAGGCATAATTGTCATGGCAGCGACAAACCGGGTCGATATTCTGGATCCTGCGATTTTAAGGCCGGGACGCTTTGATAGGAAGATCAGTGTTGCATCACCGGATGTAGGCGGCAGGCAAGATATTCTGAAAGTGCATGCCAAGAATAAGCCGCTTGCAGATGACGTGGATTTAGAGCAGATTGCACAGACAACGGCGGGCTTTACCGGGGCAGATTTGGAAAATCTATTGAATGAAGCGGCAATTAATGCTGCGATGGATAAGAGAGTGTTCGTAAAACAGGAAGATATCAAGAAAGCGTTTATCAAAGTGGGTATCGGTGCTGAAAAGAAGAGCCGGATCATTTCGGAGAAAGAGAAACGGATCACGGCTTATCATGAGGCCGGCCATGCTATTTTATTCCATGTGCTTCCGGATGTAGGCCCTGTTTATACAGTTTCTATCATACCAACGGGACTTGGGGCAGCAGGGTATACCATGCCGCTTCCTGAAAAAGATGAGATGTTCCTGACAAAAGGGAAAATGAAAGAAGACATCATGGTGTCCCTTGGCGGACGGATCGCAGAAGAAATTATCTTCGATGATATTACGACAGGCGCTTCTAGTGATATTAAGAAAGCAACGAAGGTTGCCCGTAGAATGGTCACCAGATATGGTATGTCAGAGAACATCGGCGTCATCAACTATGACGACGATGATGATGAAGTATTTATCGGCAGGGATCTGGCGCATGCGAAAAGCCATAGTGAGATTGTTGCGGGTGAGATTGATAAGGAAGTCAAAGCCATTATTGACGAGTGTTATCGGAAAGCAAAAGAAATTATACTTGCACATGAAAAAGTCCTTCATCAGTGTGCAGATCTGTTGTTAGCGAAAGAGAAGATCAATAGAACGGAGTTTGAGGCATTGTTTGATACTTATTATCCACAGCCGGAAGAAGCTACAGTATAAGAAAAAAGGGACATTATCAATGTAGTTTGGTTAGAATTTGTGCAATTATACCAAAAATGAGGATATAAAATTGTAATATTTGTGAATCCTTAGTATTGTAGATCATATAAGGCTATGCTATTATACACTTGTAACCCCCAATACATTATATAGTTTTTTGCTATACCCCATAAGAAAGAAATACCTTCTCTAAAAAGGACAGCGGTTTTAAGGCTGTCTTTTTTACTGCCCATCGCTTAGAAGCGTTAACGCTATCGAATTACTTGAATATCCAACACATATAGTATAAAATAGCTATATCTTGTTTTTTTGTATGAAGGGTATAAAACAGTACAAAATGGAGGCTTGTTAGTATGGACATCAATCGATTTTGGAAGGCAGAACAAAATTATCAGTACATCGCTTCAATGCGCCCCGTCTTTAACAGAAAAGCATTATTCAGTGACACTACAGAAAATTATATCTCTCCTGCGGAACCGAGCGCATACGACGAAGTGACAATCCGCTTTCGTGCAGCAAAGAACAATATTGACAGAGTTTTTTTTGTGCATAGAGGTGTGAAGCATTTGATGCTGAAAGTAGAATCAGATGAGTATTTTGATTATTATGCACATACGGAACAGTTAGAGAATGAGAAATTAGTATATTATTTTGAAGTTTTTGCAGGAAAAATCTCTTGCTATTTTGACACAAGAGGCGTAACTAAAGATATTAATCCACATTATCAGTTCCAGGTAGTACCGGGATTTAAAGTTCCAGGGTGGGCAAAAGGCGCCGTTATTTATCAAATTTATGTAGATAGATTTTATAACGGGGATCCAACAAATGATGTCTTAACCAATGAATACCAGTATATTGGTGATAAGAGCGTCCAAGTACATGATTGGTACAAATATCCTGCAGCAATGGGCGTAAGAGAGTTTTATGGCGGTGATTTGCAGGGTGTTTTGGACAAAATGGATTATTTGCAGGATTTAGGAATAGATGTCATATACTTTAATCCTCTTTTTGTTTCTCCTTCCAATCATAAATATGATATACAGGATTATGACAATATCGATCCACATTTTGGGAAGATCGTGGAGGATCAGGGTGATTTATTAGAACCTGGACAGGAAGAGAACAGATTTGCGACCAAATATATTAATCGTATCTCCAATCAGAAAAATTTGGATGCGAGCAACGCCTTTTTTGCTGAAGTAGTCAAAGAGGCGCATAGACGCGGGATGAAAGTAATCTTGGACGGCGTTTTCAACCATTGCGGATCGTTTAATAAGTGGATGGATAAGGAAAGAATATATGAAAATGTAGAAGGCTATGAAAAAGGAGCATATATTGCTGAGGAAAGTCTATACCATGACTATTTTCAGTTTTATGACAGCCATAAATGGCCCTATAATAGTTCCTATGATGGATGGTGGGGACATGATACGCTGCCGAAGCTAAATTATGAGAATTCCAAAGAATTGTTGCAATATGTCTTGCATATAGCCAAAAAATGGGTATCCCCGCCATATAACGCAGACGGTTGGAGACTTGATGTGGCAGCGGACGTGGGACATAGTGTTGAATATAATCATTATTTTTGGCAGGAATTTCGCAAAGCAGTGAAAAGCGCGAACCCGAACGCTATTATTCTGGCGGAACATTATGGTAGTCCAAAAGACTGGATACAGGGCGGAGAATGGGATACTGTCATGAATTATGATGCTTTTATGGAGCCGGTTACGTGGTTTTTGACCGGTATGCAAAAGCATAGTGACGATTACAGGGAAGATTTGCTCGGTAATGCCAATAGTTTCTGGGATGCAATGAGACATCATGGAGCCTGTTTTCCTATGCAGTCTTTACAGTCAGCAATGAATGAGCTTTCCAATCATGACCATTCCAGGTTCTTGACAAGGACGAACCATCGTGTCGGCAGGACAAATACGCTTGGCCCTGAAGCGGCAAATGTAGGAATTGATAAAGCGGTATTTAGAGAGGCTGTCGTCATTCAGATGACTTGGATTGGCGCTCCCACAATCTATTATGGAGATGAAGCTGGTGTCTGTGGGTTTACGGACCCAGATAATAGAAGGACATATCCGTGGGGACATGAGGATAAGGAATTAATAGCGTTTCATAAAGAAATAATTAAAATCCATAAACAGAACAAAGAATTCATAAAAGGTTCGCTGAAATATATGGTAGCTGATTATAACGTGATCGGGTACGGGCGCTTTACGAAAGAAGAACAGTCGGTTATTTTGGTCAATAATAATAAGCATGAGATCACGAAGACAGTATCTATATGGTATCTTGGCACGCCGAAGGAATGCATGTTGAAACAGCTAATGCTGACTAGTGAAAAAGGCTTTACGGTAGAACCGAAAGAGTATCCTGTTGTCGCAGGGAATGTACGCATTACGCTGCCTCCTACTTCAGCTATTATTTTAAAACATGAATATCCGAAGCAGATCAAGAAAAACTTCTTGCATTTTATGGAGTGATATGATATAAATGGTAGTTGTGAGGTAATTTCATATGAGATTTACTCACAAAAAATGGATGGATTCCCGAGTGGCCAAAGGGGACAGACTGTAAATCTGCTGCAAATTGCTTCGGTGGTTCGAATCCACCTCCATCCATTTGGCTTGCAGAAAGTTTTCATCTCGATGAAGAGCTTGGACAGTACAAACCAAAATGCCGGCGTGGCGGAACTGGCAGACGCACAGGACTTAAAATCCTGCGGGACTAACCTCCCGTACCGGTTCGATTCCGGTCGCCGGCAGTTTCATGAAAAAATAACCCCATAGCCAAAGCTATGAGGTTATTTTTATGTCCTTATGAAGATTTTGTAGAAATAAAAGTTTTTACTTTGCCGATTAATTCTTCTGATTGCCTTGCCAACTCTCTGTTTTTTGGAAACAGTGTCAGCCAGATAGCAATAAAAGCAATAGAGAGCAGATATATGATTATTAAGAAATCCGTAATTGCAGCAAGAGGATATTGCTGAAGAGCCGTTATATAAATTTGAAAATAATCGCTAAAAGATGAGATGTTCGCACTGGACAGACTGCTTAGGAATTCAAAAACTTTGTCAAAGAATAAAATATATAACAATAGTGAAAACTGCCATCTAGGAGCTAAGGCAGCCAGTAAAAAAATCCAATCTATTTTAATCAGCGCAGCCATTGCTATGAGGAGGATGTTGCCACCTGTCACCTTGTATAAATTATTGATATGTAGGATAGAAATCACCAAAAAAAGAACTAAGAGATATTTGATCAGTATGCTTTTTATTTTTTCGAATTTTTTCACTTGTGGATAGTCGTTATAGATAGACTTTTTGTACGCCATTGCTTGCTCTTTGATGATATTGTATTGTTCTTTTTGTGTATTCATGTGTCAGATCCTTTCTTTCTATCTTAGATTTAGATGCGGCTATATAGTGTTGTCTATATTATATACCTGTAGGCCGGATGAAGCAAGTTGCGCTGGAGATCAGAGGGATCATACTCTTTATGAAATATTTATTAAATCAAAGTAAGAAGAATTGACAGGATTCTTCTTTCGGAATATACTTACAACGAAATTGACCGACCGGTCGGGCGGATGAAAAGGAGTATAGATATGCTAGGGAAATTCAGTGTAAGGAAACCATATACTGTTCTGGTGGCTGTGATTTTGGCAATTGTCTTGGGAGTTGTTTCTTTTACAAGAATGTCTACGGATTTGCTGCCTAATATCAGCTTACCTTATGTGATCGTCATGACTACATATCCGGGCGCCAGTCCTGAGACAGTGGAGATGGTAGTGACAAAGCCTGTGGAAGCTTCTATGGCGACCGTCAGTAATATTGAGGGGATCAGTTCGGTTTCCAGTGAGAATTATTCTACGGTCATTTTGGAATTTGCGCAGTCAACAGATATGAATGCGGCGTCTTTGGAAATTAGGGAGAACTTAGATCAGATTAAGAGTTATTGGGACGATTCTGTTGGAAATCCTATCATTATGAAACTGAACCCCGATATGCTCCCGATTATGATCGCCGCCGTTGGAAATACCAATATGACGGATGCACAAGTCAGTGAGATGACGCAGAGCATCGTTATACCAGAACTAGAAAGCATAGAGGGTGTCGCATCGGCAAGCGCGACTGGTCTGTTTGAAGAAAGCGTTCATGTCATTATCCGGCAGGAAAAGATTGATGCTATTAATAAGGAGGTCTTCGCTTATATTGATGATGAAATGAAAGAAGCGGAGCAGGAACTTGCCGATGGCAAACAGGAAATTTATGAAGGGGAAGCAGAACTTGCTGACGCAAAGGCTAAATTAGAAGAGAGCAAGCAAGAATTGGCTGATAGCCAGCAGGAATTGGAAGAGAACCGGACGGAGTTTGAAGAGAGCAAGCAGAAACTAGAAGACGGGAAAGCAGAAATTGCTGAGAATAAAGCAAAACTTGAAGAGGGCAAGAATGAGCTTGCCAACCAAAAAGGTGAAGCAGCACAGAAGCTTGCGGAGGCTGAGACACAGATTATAACTGCCAAAGCGGATTTAGAAGCGATGAAGGTGCATTTAAGCGCAGAGATCGCTACGCTGAAGATGCAGATCGAGGCTCAGGTTGGTACGATAAAAGCCGGTATAGAACAATGCAACATAGGAATCAATACGATTGATAATATTAACAATATTGCGGATCCAGATGAGAAGAACGCAGCGATTGCGGCGATTCTGAAGTTGGATGTCAGTATTATCGCAGGGATGTCTCAACAGCAGATAGATACAGCACTAGAGCTTGCTAAACAGCAATTAAATGAGCAGAGGGCAGGATTGGAACGAACACTAGAGGAAACGGTTGCATCTAGTGAATTGGTTATTGCCGAATATGAGAAACAGCTTTACGGAGTAGAAAGTAACATTTCCCAATTAGACAGTGCGCTGACAGAACTTTATAGTGGTAATCTGACGGCAGCGGTGGAGTTTGCAAATGCGCAGACAACCATCAGTATCGGTGAGCTACAGCTTAATACTGCCGAAACGCAGTTAGAGGCGAGTGAGAAACAACTGGAAGCAGGGGAAGAACAGTTAAAAGCCGGGCAGGAACAGATTGATTCGGCTTGGGAACAGATTAAGGAAGGCGAAGAGCAGCTCAGTGAAACTGCCGAACAGCTAAAAGAGGCATTAGAGCAGATCCTGGAGGGTGAAGTAGAATTAGAGGAAGCAAGGGTAGATGCATACGAGCAGGCTGATATGAATGGGATCCTGACAGTGGATACAGTAAAATCCCTTTTGGCAGCGCAGAATTTCTCTATGCCGGCAGGCTATGTGACGGAAGATGGCGTGGACTTTCTTGTCAGGGTAGGGGATAAGCCAGAGGATATGGAAGCGTTAAAGAAGATGCCGCTTATGAACCCTGAAATGGAAGGGGTTCCTGTCATTACGCTGGAGGATGTTGCTGACGTATATATGACGGATAATGCCGCTGATATTTATGCGAATGTAAACGGGGCGCCTGGGATTATGGTGACAATCCAGAAACAGACCGGTTATTCTACAGGGGACGTCTCGGATAAGATTTTAGAGAAATTTGAAGAGTTAAAAGCAGAAAACGAGGATTTGATCTTAATCACTTTAATGGATCAGGGAATTTATATCGACCTTGTCATGGACTCCATTATGAATAATGTTCTATTCGGCGGTGTTCTTGCAGTTTTGATTTTGATTTTATTCTTGAAAGATTGGAGGCCGACCGCAGTTGTTGCATGTTCTATACCGATTAGTATTATCACGGCGATTGTATGTATGTATTTCAGTGGGATTACGTTAAATGTAATTTCCTTGTCGGGCTTGGCGCTTGGCGTCGGGATGTTAGTGGATAATTCCATTGTTGTAATTGAGAATATTTTCAGATTGCGAAGCGAAGGATATGCAGCAAAAGAAGCAGCAATCAAAGGAGCAGGAGAAGTCGCAGGAGCGATTATGGCTTCTACGCTTACTACGGTTTGCGTCTTTTTGCCGATAGTCTTTACGGAAGGAATCACTAGACAGTTATTTGTAGACATGGGACTGACAATTGCCTATTCACTATTTGCTAGTTTGCTAGTCGCATTGACGGTTGTCCCAGCGATGGCAGCGGGTGTGCTTTCTAAGGCGAAAGAACAAAAAGAAAGTAAAATATTCGGTGGGTTAATGACAGCATATGAGAAAGTCTTAGCATTGTCATTGCGATTTAAGCCAATTGTGCTTTTGCTTGTCCTTGTCTTATTAGTTATGAGCGCAAAAGCTTCTTTCTCTAAAGGCGTGGCTTTTATGCCAGAGATGGACAGTACGCAGATCTCCATGACTTTGACGCTGCCCAAGGATACACCCCTTATTGAAACCGCTAAAGTAACGGATGCTGTTGTAGAGAGATTGATGGAGATGGAGGATGTGGTAGATGTGGGAGCCATGGCAAACTCTTCTTCTCTGGGCATGCTATCGGGCGGTGGCAATACTGTGACAAATGCTACCTCCATTTATGTATCCCTGAGCGAAGAGAAAGAGAGGGACAATCAGGTAATTGCGATGGAGATCCAACGGAACATTGCCGATATCCTTGAAGAGAACCAGGCTGAGGCCGAAATTGAGACTTCTACTATGGATATGAGCGCTCTTGGCGGAAGTGGCATTACCGTTCAGGTAAAGGGTCGTGAACTCGATACTTTGCAAAGCATAGCGAAAGATATTGCGGCTATTATAGAGGGTGTAGAAGGGACTATAGATGTGTCTGATGGCCTAGAAGAATCTACAGGTGAGCTGCGTATCATCATTGATAGAAATAAAGCCATTGAGCATGGACTGACAGTTGCCCAGGTTTTCCAACAGATGCAGGCGAAACTTGCAGATGCCACAAGTGCCACAACGCTTGAGACGGAGATAGAGGAATATAATGTGTATGTGAAGCATGCTAAGGATATGGAACTGACTAGGGATTTGGTGCGGAACCTGGAACTGGACAGGACGAAACAGGATGGGACGAAAGAAAAGATTAAACTGTCTGATATTGCAAGATTTGAAAGCACACAAGCACCAAAATCGGTCAATAGAACTGAACAAAGCAGGTATATCGGCGTATCGGCAGCGATAGCGGATGGTTATAATGTCGGCTTTGTATCAGAGGATGTGGAAGAAGCGCTTAAAAGCTATGAAATGCCCAGTGGGTATAGCTATACAATGAGTGGTGAGAATGAAACGATAACCGATGCAATGAACCAAGTATATTTAATGTTGATCCTGGCGTTGATTTTCATGTATTTGATCATGGTAGCACAATTCCAGTCACTGCTTTCACCGTTTATTATCATGTTTACCATTCCGCTTGCTTTTACCGGTGGCTTTTTTGGCTTATTTATGAGCAATAGTGAAGTAAGTGTCATCGCGTTGATTGGTTTTGTTATGTTGTCTGGTATTATTGTCAATAACGGCATTGTATTAGTGGATTACATCAATCAGTTACGTGCAGAGGGCATGGAGAAAAAAGAAGCGATTATGACGGCAGGCAGGACAAGGATCCGCCCGGTCATGATGACGGCTTTGACCACAATCTTGGCACTTAGCACAATGGCATTCAGTGATGATATGGGAGCGGATATGTCAAAGCCTATGTCTATTGTAACTATTGGCGGATTGATCTATGGTACACTTTTAACGTTGGTAGTCATTCCCTGCATATATGATATTTTCGCGAGAGAGAGGAAGAAGAAAACGGAATTGCTTGAGACGATAGAAAAAGAGTAGGGATTATATATAAGGGGTGTTTGGATTTATTGTAGTAATAGATTGTTTTAGGAGCGTGGATATAAAGTGATGGATGGAGATTATTTACCAAAGGAAAAGGCAATTTACCAAGCTGTGCTTACACTGTTTGAAGAAGGTGCGGACCTGAACGCCCTTACAGTTTCAGAGATTACGAAAAAAGCCGGGATTGGAAAGGGAACGGCTTATGAATACTTTTCTGATAAAGAAGAAATGATTGCCAAAGCGCTCTTCTATAACGCTGAGGTATTTTGCAAGCAGTTATATGAAGGCATGGTTAGCAAAAACAGTTTTTATGACAAAATAGAATTCCTCCTGCTTACAACGGAACAGCAGTTAGTCAACACCAATTGTATTTTTCGCCTGATGATGTTATCAGACAATTCTATGTTAAGCAGACGGCTGCGAGAATTACGGGAAGAAAAGAAACTGTCCGGAGAAGTACCAGGGATTCATTTCATCAGAAAAATCTTAGCGGATGAATTTCAAGGAAAAGGGGAACTTACCGAGGATAAAAAGGAATATCTCGTGTTAAGCATTTATGCAAAAATCTTATGTTTTATCGTATGGCTGGAAAAAGATGGTATAAAGTTGGATCAAGAAAGAGAAAAAATGCGCAGAATGATTTGTTCTGGAATTTGTCGGGAGATAAAAGACTTTTCCTTTGATGAATAGTGGTAGTTTCATAATTTCTTTATTTTTTCTTTATGTTTCTATAATTGCATATTTGTTATAGATATTGTATAACAAATATAAACAAAGGAACAATACTCCTTTGGAAAATAAAACATTTACAAGGAAAGGAGAAAGCTTTTTTCCGTTTCCGGTAACAATAAGAACAATGTGAAGAAAAGAAGGAGGAATTATTATGTTAAGACCAGCATTATTTGATAATCGTAACTATAAACCTATGTTTTTCGAAGATTCCTTTGATAAGATGTTTGATAACGCATTTAGGGATTTCTGGGGAGGCAGCAATGAGTTAGGGAGACACGATGCATTTCGGACAGATGTAATTGAAGATGGGGATCATTATCTGTTACAGGCAGAACTGCCGGGATTCCAAAAGGAAGACATTACTATAGATTTAAAAAATGATTTGTTGACAATCTCGGCTGCTCATAAAGAGGAAAAGAAGGAGGAAGACCAGAACAAATATATCCGGAAAGAAAGATATTATAGTTCATATTCCAGAAGTTTCCGCGTTAATGAAATGGGAGCAGATGAAATTGACGCTTCTTATAATAATGGTATTCTTGAGATAAGACTGCCGAAGAAGGAACCAGAAGCAAAAGAATCCGTACAGAGGATTGCAGTAAAGTAAACCGAAATATTATTTTTCCCAAATATCCATAGAAAACCGTCAGGTAAAATTTTTTGCCGGCGGTTTTTCTATTTATTAATGAGGTGATTATATATCTATAAGGCAGACAATAATTTTTCAAAAAAATTACACGAAATTTTCATATTTTTCCCATATGATAGTTGACAGCATATGAGAAGAAGAAAGGAGTAAATGCATGGTTTATAGACATGAATGCAAGTATGAAATCAGTTTATCAGATATGTTTGCGTTGCAGCAGAGACTGCAAGCGGTAATGCAGACGGATGAACATGCCGTTAATGGAAAATATGTAATCCGAAGCTTATATTTTGATAATCCGGAAGATAAGGCTTTGCGTGAAAAAATGGACGGTATAAGTTACCGGGAAAAATTTCGTATCCGCTATTATAATAGTGATATTTCGCTCATTCATCTGGAAAAAAAATGTAAAAAGGGTAGTCTTGGGAGAAAAGAAAAAGCATTGTTACATCAAGATGAAGCAGAAGCGATCATTGATGGCAAATATGATTGGATGCTACAGCATGAAGATATTCTTGTACAAGAGTTGTATCAGAAAATAGTGCAGCATGGTCTGCGGCCAAAAACCATTGTGGATTATATAAGAGAGGCATATGTATATTCTCCGGGGAACGTCAGGGTGACAATAGATTCGGATATCCATACTGGTCTATTCCACACAGATTTTCTAGATGCACAGTGTCCGACAGTACCGGTCAATGGCTCTCCAATCATTCTGGAAGTAAAGTGGGATGCCTGGCTTCCTAATATTATCCGAGATATCGTGCAGCTAAAAAATTGCCCGAGCATCGCTTTTTCTAAATATGCGGCATGCCGTATGTATGATTGACCAAGAGGTGATAATCCTATTCAGTAAGGGAATAGGATTCTTGAAAAATAAGAATTTATAATAATCAATTTAATAAGAACGGAGAATAAATATTATGACTTTTAATGATATTTTTAAATCAAATTTTTTGAATAATATAACAAGTATTAATCTTCTTGATATGTTGTTGGCGCTAATATTAGCATTTGGGATTGGTCTTTTTATTTTCTTTATTTATAAAAAAACGTATTCTGGAGTAATGTATTCTTCTAGTTTTGCAGTTACATTGGTAGCGCTTACGATGATTACTACACTTGTGATTCTGGCGGTTACATCTAATGTAGTGCTTTCACTAGGCATGGTGGGCGCGCTGTCAATTGTACGGTTTCGTACCGCAGTGAAAGAACCTTTGGATATTGCTTTTGTTTTCTGGGCGATTGCGGTAGGTATTGTCCTTGCGGCAGGCTTAATAACATTGGCAGTGACCGGCAGTATTATGATTGGCATTTTCTTGTTGCTATTTGTAAACCGAAAATCGCATGTAAATCCATATATTATTGTTCTTAGTTGCAGTGACCATAATTCTGAAATAAGCGCAATGTCATTTCTAGAAGAAAAGGTAAAACGGATTGTCGTGAAGAGCAAAACGGCGAGAAAAGAATCTGTTGAGTTGAACTTGGAAGTACGCTTACAGGATGATAGTACGGATTTTATCAATACGCTTGCTGAAATGGAAGGAGTAAAAAATGCTGTACTGGTTAGCTATCAGGGAGATTATATGGGATAAGGGAGGTGTTTCATGTCAACAAGCAGAAGGATCGACCAAATTTGTCTAGGAGCTGCTATTGGAGTGATATTGATTATGTTTCTTTTCCTGCATGCAGATAAGCTAGGCGTTCAGGCCGTAAGTGCTGTTCCAGGATATGAATCTAAACTGTTTCAGACATCTATGGTCCATGAAATAGAAATTATTATGGATAATTGGGAGGATTTCCTCGCTCATTGCACAGATGAGGAGTATAGGGCATGTACAGTCATTATTGATGGCGACACATATAACAATGTGGCGATACGTGCGAAGGGAAATACGTCTTTATCTCAGGTTGCAGCATACGGAAATGACCGCTACAGTTTTAAAATAGAATTTGATCATTATGAAAATGCCAAATCTTATCATGGGTTAGATAAGCTTTGTCTGAATAATATTATCCAGGACAATACATATATGAAAGATTATCTTACTTACCAGCTCATGCATTCTTTTGGCGTGGACGCGCCTCTTTGCAGTTACGTTTATATTACGGTGAACGGGGAGGATTGGGGGTTATATGTGGCAGTGGAAGGAGTAGAGGAGGCATTTTTAAAACGAAATTATGGAAATGATTATGGAAATCTGTATAAACCGGATAGTATGGGAATAGGAGCCGGATTTGGGAATGGGGAAAAGCCAGGTTTGGATAAACCCCAGATGGAAGGGCGGTTTGAAGGACAACAGTCACCAGATGATTTTGCAAAAATGGATTTAGGCGAAAGCCGAGCGGAAAACAAATATCCAATACGTGAATCTATACCCTATAATTCAAAATTTGCAGGTTTTGAGAAAGAAATGGATAAAATAGGCATTATGGCAAATAGCAGTGATGTGTCTCTGATTTATACAGATGACGAATATGAGAGTTATCCAAATATTTTTGATAATGCAAAGACTAAGATAACAGATGAGGATAAAAAACGTTTGATTCTTTCTTTGAAGGAGCTAAATCATAATGAAAATATTGAAAACATAGTTGATATCGAGGAAGTAATACGCTATTTTGTAATCCATAATTTCGTTTTAAATTTTGATAGTTATACGGGTACAATGGTTCATAATTATTATCTATATGAGAAAGACGGGCGCTTGTCTATGATTCCCTGGGATTATAATCTTGCCTTTGGAGGTTTTATGGATGAAACTGACGCTACTACATTAATTAATTATCCAATTGATACACCGGTTTCAGGAGGAACGATTGATACAAGACCGATGTTAGCATGGATCTTCAATAATGAAGAATATATAAGATATTATCACCGGTATTTTGAGGAGTTTCTTACCAATTATTTTGATGATGGTGAATTAGTTGCATTAATAGAATCAACAGAAGCTATGATTTCTCCCTATGTAGAAAAAGACCCAACAAAATTTTGTTCTTATGAAGATTTTAAAAAGGGTATTTCTACTTTACAAGAGTTTTGTATACTTCGGGCAGAAAGCATAAGCGGGCAGCTAGAGGGTTTAATTCCGGCAGATCATGCAGGTCAGGAACAAGATGATTCGACTCTTATCGACGGTGCTGATATTGTTATTTCAGAAATGGGTTCTATGGGTGAGGGAATGAAAATGCCGGGCCTGGAGAGAAGAAACGAGTTCGAACCCGGCAAATGAAAACCATTATATTTTGTAATCTCATCATACATCTGTTTCATGATGCATAGTTTTCCAGATTTGCTCCGGATTATAATCCGGAGCAAATTTTTCTGCGGCCTGGCATATTGCATAGATTTTAGATTCGTCTTCTTCTAGCTCATCTGCTATTATGGCAGCTTTTTTCCCTTTTAAAAGTTTCTTACAGACAATACTGATTAAGAAAAGTTCTTCTCCTTCAGTACGTCCCTCAATACGTCCCTCAGCGAGTCCTACAATACGTCCCTCAGCGAGTCCTACAATACGTCCCTCAGCGAGCCCTTCAATACGTCCTTCAGCGTGTCCCTCCATGCGCCCCTCAGTCCTGCCTTGTGCAAGGCCTTCTTTCTTACCCGCAGCCAGGCCTTCACGCCAGCCTTTTTCTTGTGCTTTTCTTCTTGCGGCCGGTAAATCGAAGTCTTTAAAGTTTTCAAATAGTTCCCCCATTTTTCGCTCCTTTACTTGTCCGGTAAATTCTTCTACTTCATCTTCTGGGATATTTATATGGCGTAACATGGTTTCCGTTATTTTAGAGATTATAGATAATAACTCGTCGGTCGAATGTTCCGATAGATTTTTCAGGTAATTTTCAGGCAGCTCTAAGTTCCGGAACTCATTTATGTCTTGAATGCGGTTAATTAACATGACGAGGGACAATTCGTCATTTTTCTCAACCAATTCTCCTACGCTATAATCATTGAGCTGTACTAGTTTGTAGAAAAAACTAGGTGTAAAAGGCTCAAATGCCTGACCGGGAAAGACTCTGTCTTTAAAATTAAGGGGTGCAGACCATTTAGCCTTTCCTTCATAATAGACAATCGGGATAATGGGCGGATATTTAAAGTCTTTCGTCCTGGTAATCCCTTTGTGTGCCTTTTCTTGTTCTTTTTCATAGTCTTCCCATATATAGACCATGTATCTGAGAAGCTGCATAGCTATATTGTAATCGGTTTTTGTTTTATGTTCAATAAGAGAAATAAAAAATAATGTGTCTTTTTCGGAAATCCTTATACGCTTTACCGTATCAGAGTCCCGTTCTTCCGTGAACATAGGAATGTAACGTTCCGATATATCCTCAATGTCCTGCGCCCGGACATTTTTTAAAATGGGCATATCCATATAATTCCTAAGGAACTGAGAGCATAGTTCTGCGTTACCGAAAATAAGCTTGCTGCTGCTGTCATGTGCTTTGCTGTTGTGAATCTGTTGTTTTTTCATTTGTTGTTTTCTCCTTGTAGGGCATAGCAAGAAAGCATTACGAAGCAAGAGAATCATCTAACAAAGAGAGCTTTCCAGTATGCTGGTTTCATATGCGGGTTTTGCAATCCTTATCAGAGGATAGGATTGTGATTCCAGATGGAATCATAGAAATAGAGATAATGTTTCCAGTGAAGAATGTGGAAGCTTCACCATAGAATTGCCTTTTAATATATTGTATATCGTATATTTTTGTTTTGCAAGTATCATTTTTAAAATGGCGAGCAAATCATGAAAATTTCTTTTCTTGCAATAAAGTAAAAAAGAGAATAGGCAAAGCATTACCTATCCTCTTTTAGCATTTTCTATAAAGTTTTTATCTTTGTATTTTAGTTGTAATTGTCAATACATGGCTGGAACATATCTTTTGTTACGCCACAAAGCGGGCAACACCAGTCTGCCGGAAGGTCTTCAAAAGCTGTACCGGGCTGGATGCCATGTTCCGGATCACCTTTTTCTGGATCATAGGTATAACCACAAGGATTGCAAAAATATTTTTTCATGTTCGTTTCCTCCTTTGTATTTTATAAGTTTTTATCTCTGTTGTTTCAAATGGCAAAATACTGTTTGTATATCTGTATTAGCCAAAGTATCTCTTTAATAAGCCTTCGAACGCTTTGCCATGTCTAGCTTCATCTCTTGCCATCTCATGAACAGTATCATGGATTGCGTCCAGATTAGCAGCTTTTGCTCTCTTTGCAAGATCGAATTTGCCTGCGGTAGCGCCATTCTCAGCCTCTACTCTCATTTCGAGGTTCTTCTTTGTAGAATCTGTTACGACTTCACCGAGCAATTCAGCAAATTTAGCAGCATGCTCTGCCTCTTCCCAAGCAGCTTTTTCCCAGTATAAGCCGATTTCAGGATAACCTTCTCTGTGAGCAACTCTTGCCATAGCGAGGTACATACCAACTTCTGTACATTCACCATTGAAGTTTGCGCGTAAATCAGCCATAATATCTTCACTAGAACCTTGCGCAACGCCTACTACATGCTCAGCAGCCCATTCCATTGCGCCGCTTTGTGCTGTAAACTTCTCAGCAGGTGCGCCGCACTGCGGGCATTTGTCTGGTGCAGCATCTCCCTCGTGTACATAACCACATACTTGACATACAAATTTCATAGTTTTTTCTCCTTTACTTTTCTTTATTATTTTTAAGATGTTCTAAAGCATAGGATTGACATCTTAATTTCATGTGGGTGATATGGTATCATCATCACGGCAATCACCGCAAATACCATAGAAGTAAGTGATATGGCCTTGAATCTCACCGTTGAAATTCATGCCGGCAATATCTACGATATCGTCAATATTGCTCATTTTTAAATCCATCACCTGTCCGCATTTCGAACAGATGAAATGGTAATGACGGGAAGTATCTGCGTCAAAATGGTCTACGCCGTCCCCTACTCGTAGTCTTGTGATTTCGCCTAAATCAGATAGCAGTGTCAGATTTCTATATACTGTGCCGAGGCTGATATTAGGATACTGCTGCCTGACATTTGTATAGACGACATCAGCAGTAGGATGGTCTTTTCTCGTCATAAGGAAATCTTTTATAACTTGTCTCTGGCGACTATTTTTGATTGCCAATTTCTCCTCCATCTGGAATCTGTAGCATCATATCCATATTTTTAAAATTAGTAATGATTACTGATTTCAGTATATCAAAGAATAGCAAAAAGTCAATAGAAAATAAAATTTTACAAATTTTTAATAAGAATATATGAGTTGTTTTATTTCTATTTGTTTATTTTGTGGTACTATATTGTTAGTATGATATAAAAGATAGAAAATTATTATACGCAAGGAAGAAGAAAGAAGGATAGATTTTTTGAAATTTAAAACCCGTTTATTGGTAACTTCTATTTTCATTATTGTTGCGCCGCTTTTGTTGACTGCGATTGCATTTATGGGCATCGGCATTTATATGGTTAATTCGGAGCAGGATTTTAGCCTGCCAGGGAAAAATTATACTTCCTTTGCCTATACATTAGAGAATTACAACCAGATGACGGAAGAAGTTCTCATAGAAGTAAAAGAACAACTGGCAAAAGATTCTTCTCTAGTAGAAGATTTGGTATATCTGGAAGAGATAAACGACGATCTGATGAATAAATCGTCTTATATCATTGTAAGAAAGAATAAGGAAATATTTTATGCAGGGAATATTGACGCAGCAGAGAAGATTTTCCTGAAATTACCCGAGTATGGCAGTGACATTCCCAATGGAGAGAGGGGTTATTATTATCATGATATGAAAAAGCTGGTCAGACAGTTGGACTTCGTTTTTTTTGATGGATCGGAAGGCAGTTTTTTTATTATCACGAAGGTAAGCACATTGATATCAAGGACAATGCTAATTGACATGGTTCTGGCTTTTATCCTGATTTTGATCTTTACTAGTATGGTCATGACGCAGTGGATACAGAAAGGCGTTTTTGTACCGGTCAACCAGCTTAATACAGCGATGCAGAATATTGCGGAGGGCAATTTGGAATATCGGCTCTCGAGTGACGGTAAAGGCGAAATAGGGGAACTGTATAGGAATTATGAAGATATGCGGCTGCGTTTAAAGGAATCCCTGGATGAGAAATTCGAGCATGAGAAGCAGAACAGGGAACTGATCAGTAATATCTCCCATGATTTAAAAACGCCGATCACCGCAGTCAAAGGATACGTAGAGGGCATCATGGACGGCGTAGCAGATACCCCTGAGAAAATGGATAAATATATTAAGACTATTTATAATAAAGCAAATGATATGGATAGGCTTATCAATGAACTTACTATTTACTCAGGAATTGATAATAACAGGATCCCATACAATTTCCATCGTATCAATGTTGCAGACTATTTTGGCGATTGTGTAGAAGAGGTTGGCCTGGATTTAGAATCAAAGAATATCCAGTTGAATTATGAAGACCTGGTTTCTCCTGAAACACAGATTATTGCGGATCCGGAACAGTTAAAACGTGTCATTAATAATATTATCAGCAATAGTGTAAAATATTTGGATAAGGCAAATGGCATTATTGACATTCGGATTTTGGATGAGGTAGATTCTATCCGTGTTGAGATAGAGGATAATGGGAAAGGTATTGCAGCAAAAGATTTGCCTAATATTTTTGAACGTTTTTACCGGACGGATGCGTCAAGGAATTCTTCCCAGGGAGGAAGCGGCATTGGATTATCCATTGTTAAGAAAATCATCGAAGACCATGGGGGATATATCTGGGCGACTAGTAAGGAAGCGGAAGGCACTTGTATGCACTTTGTAATCAGGAAATATCAAGCACCGGAACAAGAGGAGGTAGAAGCATAATGAGCAGGATTTTAATTATTGAAGACGAAGAGGCAATCGCAGATTTAGAGAAAGATTATCTGGAGCTTAGCGATTTTGAAGTGGTCATTGAAAATACTGGAGATGCGGGATTGGCTAAGGCATTAGCGGAAGACTTTGATTTGGTGATATTGGATTTGATGCTGCCTGGCATGGATGGCTTTGAAGTTTGCAAAAGCATCCGGGAAGAAAAAAACCTACCGATTATCATGGTATCGGCGAAAAAGGATGATATTGATAAAATCAGGGGATTAGGACTTGGCGCCGATGATTATATGACAAAACCTTTTAGCCCGTCTGAGCTGGTGGCACGGGTCAAAGCGCATATGGCACGTTATGACAGGTTAGTAGGCAGCAATCAGAAGACCAATGACATTATAGAAATCAGAGGGCTTAAGATTGATAAGACAGCGAGGCGGGTCTATTTAGACGGGGAAGAGAAAATATTTACCACGAAAGAATTTGATCTGCTCACCTTTTTGGCTGAAAATCCTAACCATGTTTACACGAAAGAAGAGCTATTCCGTGAAATCTGGGATATGGATTCTATCGGTGACATTGCAACCGTAACGGTGCATATTAAGAAGATCAGGGAGAAAATAGAATTTGATACAACGAAGCCGCAGTATATTGAAACCATCTGGGGCGTTGGGTATCGTTTTAAGATATAATGAGGCCAAAGATGGATAAAAATCAGATTCTATATGAAGATAAAGACATTATCGTATGTTATAAGCCATCAGGGATTGCTGTCCAGACGGCAAAAATCGGACAGCAGGATATGGTGAGCGCGATCATAAATTATCTCTCGGCAGAGTTGGTAGAAGCAGATGTTGCACATCTTCCTTCAAACGGGAAACCGCGAAGCATACCTTATATTGGCGTTATCCATAGATTAGACCAGCCGGTAGAGGGTATTCTCGTGTTTGCCAAGAATCAAAACGCTGCGGGAGAACTGAGCAGGCAGGTTGCGCAGGGAGAAATGGGGAAACATTATTATGCTATTATCTCTGACAGAAGTTTGTCAGGAACGCCTGGTCGTGCGCTACGGGGTACTTTAATTGATTATTTGTATAAGGATGCGAGGGCAAATACATCCTTTGTTGTCGCAAGTGGGAAAAAGGGCGCCAAACGAGCCGAATTGGCATATGAAATATTAGACCGGATACAAGAAGAAGGGATAGCGCTTGCTGAAATAGAATTAGTGACTGGCAGGCATCATCAGATCCGTGTACAGATGAGCCACGCAGATATGAGCCTGCTGGGGGATTTTAAATATGCGGATGTGGATACGAAGGAGCTATCGGAACGCTTCGGGCAGAAACAGATTGCCCTTTGCGCTTATGAGCTTACTTTCCGGCATCCGGTGACGAAGGAGAAGATGTTGTTTCGAAAAGAACCGGAAGGGATGCTGTTTCAAAAATTTTATAGAAAAACCTCATAAATCTTGGCAAATCTCTTATACTAACATGGAATGCTTTTAAAGAATAATTAGTATGGAGAGATGGCGATGAGCAATAGGAACAGTGAGAAATATTATGTTATGTTAAAAGAGAATAAACTGGTAAGGTTTTGTTTGGTCACCTTATTGGTTTATCTTTTTTTTCGTTTTGTCTTTCCACTGACTGCGCCGTTTTTTGCAGCATTAATATTAATTACTCTGTTTTATCCTTTATTGCAGCGTATACAAAAGAAGATCCCGATGAGAAAGAAATTTATTGCTGTAGGAGTGCTTCTGGTGTTTCTCATATTCTTAGCGGTGGTCTTGTGGCTGCTCGGCTATAGTAGCAGCGGGCAGTTAGAGCAAATTACAGAATTCGTTGAAGCTGCGTATAAGAAAATACAAGTTTTTCTCCATCAATGCTGCTATAGCCTGGATGGAAAGTTTGGATGGAATGGGTATGAGATTGAAAATTTCGTGATAGAGAAGATGAGCATTATCATGGAAAACGTACAAGTGCAGATTATCCCCCAAGTGATCACATCTTCTTATAATTGCTTTAAAGGGATATTTGAAGTTGTTGCATTCTTTTTCATTGCGCTTATCGCAGCTATATTGCTAGAAAAGGACTATGCTTCTTTTATGGACTGGCTCAAAACATCAGAAGACATGACGTTTATCCACAAAGCATTAGAAGGTGTCCTTACTTATATCATTACCTTTTTGAAAGCACAAGGAATCATTTTGCTTATTATCAGCATATTAAGCAGCGCTGTTTTATGGGCGACCGGAATCTATGGAGGCGTCTTTTGGGGGATTTTAGCAGGTTGCCTGGATATCTTGCCGTTTATCGGGACGGGAGTCGTTTTAGTGCCGATGTCTATCTGGCAGTTGTTAAATGGGAACTATATACAAATGGCGGCATGCCTTGCTCTCTATGGCGCTTGTATCTTTATACGTGAATTTCTAGAGCCTAAGCTGATTGGGGATAGAATGGGGATTGCCCCTGTACTGATGCTTCTAGGGATCTATGCGGGTATCAGGCTCTTTGGGGTCGTTGGCATTATAGAAGGGCCACTGGCGCTGATAGTCATTTATGAACTGATGAAGACAGATGAAGGCGAGGGCATTGACGGAATAGAAAACGGCGTTTTATAATGAAATAGAAAATAGGAAAATGGGTATGGAAAGTTGAGCCTAATTGGTAATGAAAATAGGAGAAAAGAAAAGTAACCGAAAAATAAATAAAAGGAGCGAGTCAGAAGAAATTGCCGTTTTGGTTGGTAATAGTATCATGACAGCATATTTTCTGGTAATGATGGTTTTGTTCCCATTGTATATAAAAGGCGGTTATCAGGAAATTGGAAATGTAAAATACTATTTTTTCCGTAATACGAGCCTTGCAGTGGCAGGAATGATGCTCATTATAATTGGAAGTCGTTTTTTCTTGCAAAAAGAACGCTCTTCTTTGATCGCATATTATAAAAGCTTGTCAGTAACGGACTGGTTTATGTATGGATTCTTTATTTCGCTTCTTTTATCATATTTATTGACGGATTTTAGAAAAGAGGCGTTTTGGGGAGCACATGGCTGGTATATGGGATTTGTCAGCCAGCTTTTGTTTATCTTGCTTTATTTTTTCTTCTCTAGGTATTTTAAATGGAATGATAAATTGCTATATCTGCCATTGCTTGCATCCGGGTGTGTTTTCGTACTTGGCATCTTGAATAGATATTCCATTTATCCATTGACAATCGAGGGACAGACGCCAACTTTTATTGCTACACTTGGCAATATCAATTGGTTCTGTGGATATTGGGCGTTGATGTGCCCATTGGGCGTCCTATGGTATTGGAATAGCCAGGATAAATACCAGCAAGTATTTGCTGCGGCCTATATAGTCATCGGGTTTTGGATTGGCGTAGTACAGGGAAGCAGTAGCGCCTATCTGGCATTTCTGGGTATCTTTCTTTTTCTATTTTGCATTTCTTTCCGGGAGAATGTGCAGATGCGGCGTTTGATTGAAATCGGTATATTTTTTACCGTAGCTTGCCAGATCGCAAGGATATGTCGGTATTTACCGGGTTTTGATATGAATTATGACAATACGTTAGGCGTTGTGTTGACGGATACGAACGCGGCTTTGTATGTGATGGCTGCCCTAGTCAGCCTTTACGTGTTATATTGCACGCTTATCAGAAAAAGAGGGTATCAGATAGCGCAACATATTTATATACGGAACATAGGGATATTCCTGGCCTTATTGGCAGCGTCAGGCTATCTTATAGTATTAATGCTCAATACGGCTTATCCGGAGAGTATGCCATGGTTAGCGGGACAGCCGCTGTTTACGTTTAATGAGACATGGGCGAGTTCAAGAGGGGCGACATGGACAGACGGCATATTAGCATTTTGGCATATGCCTTTGCTGCATAAGATTGTGGGAGCAGGACCGGATTGTTTCTCAGAATATATTTATGCAGTGCCGGAATTGGCAAGGCGCGTTTATGCACAATTTGGGGATGCTAGACTGACAAATGCACATAATGAATGGATTACGATGCTTGTCAATCAGGGGGTTTTCGGTCTTGTATGTTATGTAGGCGTTTTCCTGACAGCCATTGTAAGATTTCTGAAGAAAGCGCCAATGCAGCCTGTTCTATATTTATGTGTCGGAAGCGTGATTACATACATGGCGCATAATATTGTAAGCTTCCAACAGGTCTTAAACGCACCCTATGTTTTCCTTTTACTAGGAGTGGGAGAAAGCCTTTGTAAGGATATGGAGAAAGAAATAGTTGACAAGTAAAGTTCCTTCTTCTACAATCAAGATATAATCTATAGGCTATCGACAAAGAAGAGGACCAGTACGGATAGGAAATGTCACAGAGAGAAGGCTGATTGCTGCGAGGCCTTTACAGGGAGTATCCGGAACCTACCTTGGAGTCCTGCATGAAAATGCAGCGTATCGCCGGCGTTAACGGTAAGAGAAGCAGAACATGCGAAAAAGCGTGTTAAGTAGGGTGGTACCGCCGAGATTTCGGTCCCTTCAGGGGACAGGAAACCCGGCGTTTTTTATTGCCGTCCGACGGAAAAAACAAGAAAGGATGAGGAAAATGGCAGACAAAAAATTAGTAGAAGCAATTACCGCCATGGAAGAAGACTTTGCGCAATGGTATACGGATGTTGTGAAAAAAGCCGAATTAATTGATTATACGAGCGTAAAGGGATGTATGGTAATCAAACCGGCAGGTTATGCGATTTGGGAACTGATCCAACAGCAGTTGGACGCTATGTTTAAGGGAACGGGAGTACAGAACGTATATCTTCCTATGTTCATTCCGGAGAGCCTGTTAAATAAGGAGAAAGACCATGTGGAGGGATTTGCGCCGGAAGTAGCATGGGTAACGCATGGCGGGCAGCAGCCATTGCAGGAGAGGCTATGCGTAAGGCCTACTTCCGAGACGCTTTTCTGTGATTATTATAGGAATGCGATCCAGTCCTATCGTGATCTACCGCAGCTATGTAACCAATGGTGTTCCGTTGTCCGTTGGGAAAAGGAGACAAGGCCTTTCTTACGGAGCCGGGAATTCCTCTGGCAGGAAGGTCATACTGCGCACGCAACGGCGCAAGAAGCGGAAGAAAGAACGATACAAATGTTAAATGTTTATGCGGATTTCTGTGAGCAGATCCTGGCGATCCCTGTTGTAAAAGGACGTAAAACAGAGAAAGAGAAATTTGCAGGCGCGATAGCGACTTATGCTATTGAAGCATTAATGCATGACGGAAAGGCATTGCAGTCAGGAACAAGCCATAATTTTGGGGATGGTTTTGCCAAGGCATTTGACATTCGGTTTACAGATAAAGACAATACTTTAAAATATGTGCATCAGACATCTTGGGGCATGACCACACGTTTGATTGGCGCTGTCATTATGGTACACGGAGACAATTCCGGTCTTGTGCTGCCGCCAAAGATTGCGCCTACGCAGGTCATGATTATTCCTATTCAGCAGAAAAAGGAAGGCGTATTAGAAAAGGCGTTTGCATTAAGAGATAAGTTAAGTAATTTCCGTGTCAAAGTGGACGATGCGGATAAGAGCCCAGGCTGGAAATTCTCTGAGCAGGAAATGAGGGGTATTCCGATCCGTGTCGAAATTGGACCAAAAGACATAGAAGCGAATAAATGTGTCATCTGCCGACGTGATACGAGGGAGAAGACAGAAGTATCCTTAGATGAGCTGGAGAATGTGGTTAAAGAAGTTCTTGACCAGATACAGGTAGAGATGCTAGAACGTGCCAGAGCGCATCGGGAGAGCCACACTTATATCGCGAAAGACATGGATGAGTTTAGGAAGCTTTTTACCGAGAAATCGGGATTTGTTAAGGCGATGTGGTGTGAAGAGCAGGCTTGTGAGGAACAGATTAAAGAAGAACTTGCTGTTACGAGCCGCTGCATACCGTTTGAACAGGAACAATTATCGGATGTATGTGTATGCTGTGGTAAGCCGGCTAAGAAAATGGTTTATTGGGGCAGAGCATATTAGAATGTAAAGAGGGTATCGCTTAATCATCTGATTTGATGATTTTGCGATACCCTCTTTTAGGCTTTGATGAATATTTTTAATGTATGTCGTTTACAACTGCATATAATTCGGCAGGATTGATGAGTCCGTTATTGATTGCCTTTTCCCGTAACAGTATGTAAAGACCTGCTTTTGTATGTGCTATATAAGGTGAGACATATGCAATTGCAAGAATAAGACAAGTAAAGATACTAAGGATTTCCCAGCCGATAAATGACAGATCCAGAATAAAAGCATTCCACTTTTCGCCATTCATCATCATTTTGCTCATAGACAGAACCCGGTCATAATCTAAGTCTGGGTTTTCGGCTAAAAGGTATGGCACCATGCGGTATTGGTATGTCTTATAGATGCCGGGGATCAGAAAGAGCAAAGACCATAAGGCGATAAATAGCTTAGTGAGGAACATGACTTTGCAGACGTTACCGTAGCGGCCCTTTTTAAACGGAAATCCGAGGAAATGGATGCTAGAGGCCCTTATACGGGAAGAAAGAAAAAAGTATGCAGAACCTACGCTTAATAAATGAATGATGAAAATCTGGATTAGGATGGGAATAAGGAAGGAGAACGGCATCCAGGATAAAAGGGAATACATATCGGGTCTTTTCATACAAGGATAGTTGTTGTAGAATAAATAGAGGCAATAGGATGATGCAGGGGTACCATAAGAATACCCCATCAGATAATACCGATAGGATAGTAAGGGAGATTCATATGAGTAGAAAACGTAGGAAAAAGAAAAAAGGGATAGGAACAATTATATTTTTGAGCCTTATTATTGTGGGATGCCTTGTTTTTATCTTTTTCATAGGGAACGGAACTTTTCAGGATGCGGTTAAATCAAAGGTCACTGAGAAAGTAGCAGAACAAGTGACACAACAAGTATTTGAAAAAGCGTTAGAGAGCGCAGGAGACCCACAGGCAGTACAGAAGGCAAAAGAAATGGTGAAAAACATGGATGAAGAGGATAAAAAACAAGCGGAAGAAATTATTGGGAAGTATGCGGATAGCCAGACAATTTCCGATTGTATGGAAATTGTAGGAGATGGGATTAATGCCGAGACAATTAATGAAGTACAGCAATATCTAGAACAGAGCGTTGCCGAGGAAGATATCCTGAAATTGCAGGAGCTATATGAAAAGTATGAGGGAGAAATGAAAAACGTCCTAGAAGAAATGGGAACGGAGTAAAATGACTGTACTATGAAATCGTTGTCAGAGCATGACCGTAAAAATGCTGCCACCACCTATCGCATCTGTTACACTGATGCTTCCGTTGTGAGCTTTTATGATTTCCAGTGCAATGGATAATCCCAGTCCGAAGTGGTCTTTTGTGCTTCGGGATTTTTCTGCACGGTAGAAACGGTCGAAAATTCTTTTTTTCTCTTCATCGGAAATCCCGATGCCATTATCACGGACTGCAATAGAAAAGTGTGATTTGCAGTATGAAAGGGATATATCGATTTTCCCATGATTAGGCGTATAGCTAATGGCATTATGTAAGAGGATAGAGATAACTTGTTTGATTCGTTCGGGATCCGCGAGACATAAAGGAAGCGCATAATCCGGGAGCAAAATAGAAAGCGTAATTGATTTCTCTTTTGCCAGTGGCTCAAATGCTTCGAAAACATTTATCAAAAGCGTGTCTAATTCAATTGATTCTGGCTGTACCAGGAAATGATGGCTATCGGAACCAGAGAGAGTAAGCATATCGTTTACTAAGTTAGACATGCGGATGCTCTCTTGGCTGATTGTCTTTAAAAACCCTTCCTGTCTTTCAGAAGGGGCGTTCTTACAGCATTCTGTAGCCGAAATGATAACAGCTAGAGGCGTACGCAGCTCATGAGAGGCCGAAGCGACAAACTGGGCCTGCTTTTCCTGGTTTTCCATAATAGGCCGTAAAAGCTTACCGGTAAAGATCCAGGAAAAGATGCCAAGGAGCAAAATAGCGGTAATATCAATTAAAACAAAACGGATGCGTTGTTCCCTAATCTGTAATTCTAATGATTCCAGAGAGGAGAGCACAATGACTTCTAAAGTAGAAGACGATTTTCCCATACGAATGACACTCCCGAAAAATTTGCTGTCACAAGATGCGGAAGTAAATTCAAATTCAAAATGGTAGGATGTGAATGCAGAAACCGTATTTGTGGGAGAATTCCATCCCGATTCCTGATAAGCGTCAAGACTCTCTTCTAATAACAAAGCCCTTTTAGGATTTTCTTCCGGTTCATTTAGCTGGTTATAAAGAAAAGGAATGCCATTGTCTAAAACATAAAAAAGATATTTGCCCTGCGCTTCCATTTTGGAGAGCCATTCCATTGAGATGACGGATTGTTGCTCTAAATTGGTAGTAATGGTATTGATATCGCTCTGAAAAGACTGGTAGTGGTTTTTATAAAGGCCTGTTTCAGAGACATACAGGTAACATAGTGACATGGTAATCATGATGATAGCAGTGATGCCCGCGCATAATAAAGTGAGCCTTATGTGTACTTTCTTGAACATATTTATTTCTCCTGAAGGCTGTAGCCAATGCCCCTTATCGTCTTAATCTGTAATATGCTGCCGGTTATCTGTAAACGCCTGCGTAGAAAATGAATGTAATTATCAAGGTTTCCATCTTCCACATCGCTTTCAGGGCCCCAGACTTTCAGGAGAAGAGTCTGCCTGGTTAATGTCTGTCCATAGGAACGTAGAAGCGCCTCGAGAAGCGCCGCTTCCCTTTTAGAGAGGGTACAGGAGCCGGAAGGCCCTGTCAGCTTGCAGTCGGTTGTTTGCCATGTAATGTCTGCAACATTTAGTGTTTCCAAATCGGTTAGCGTATGAGGCCTTCTGGTAACGCAGCGGATCCTTGCAAGAAGTTCCTCGAAAGCAAATGGCTTCACCAGATAATCATCGGCGCCAAGGTCAAGCCCAGCTACCTTATCGGATAAGGCGCCGAGCGCAGTGATGAGGATGATAGGCGCTGTAATGCCGTTTTTCCGTAAAGAGGTCAGGATATCTGTGCCTTCCATATGGGGGAGCATCCTATCGAGCAGAATGACATCATAAATATTCTGCTCTCCATAGAATAATGCTTCTTCGCCGTCTAAGCAAGAATCAACGCTAAAACCAGCCATTTCTAACTGATATGCCAGAGTAGTGTTTAATTCCTTGTCATCTTCCGCCAGTAAAATTCTCATTCTTTTTCCCTCTTTTAAAGTTATGTATTGTCAATAGAGCTGTAGCATATGGCAATGCCGTTAAGCTGGCCGCCCGGCCTGCGTCTATGAAGTAATAGCCAATAGAGCTGTAGCATATGGCAATGCCGTTAAGCTGGCCGCTCGGCCTGCGTCTATGAAGTAATAGCCAATAGAGCTGTAACCTATGGCAATGCCGTTAAGCTAGTCGCCCGGCCTGCGTCTATTATACCATTATATTTTAGCATAGTAATCTTTAATTATTCTCTAAAAAAGATTCGGACCAAGATAATACATATGACTATGAAAACGCGATGTTAACTGAATGCCTTTACCTGTTTTTAGAGATTACTTAGAGACAGGTCTGTTATATTGTTATTGTCATGACAAAGAAAAAGGAAAGAAGGTGTAAAAGGTAAATAAAGGATATGCTTTTGGATATGTTTTAGAGAATGTTTAGAGAATCGTTTGCTATGATGTTGTATAGTCAGCGGGAAAGGGACATATTGGTGAAATGATCACAAAAAGGAATAATATAAAAAGGCCATTGGCAGTATTATTATCTGCGGCAATGTTGATGATGCTGTTAAGCGGTTGCGGAGATAATGTCGCTTCTTCAAATAATAATATGGATAAAGAATCAGCCGGACAAAAGGGTATGGACAATGTAGGATCTTCATCGGAAGGCGCCGCCATGGGCCGGTATATGGGAGAGAACGTTGATTTGTCGGAAAAGCTCAGCTATAACAACTCTATATATCAATTAGATAATGGGAATTTGGTTATATCAGAGGAGCTGAATGATTTTCTGGTATCAACAGATAACGGTTTGACATGGGAAGCCGAACAAAGAGACTGGAAAACACAGATGCTAGAGGCAGAGATGGAAATCCGGGATATGTCAATAGGGTCAGATAATACGGTTGGCATTATTTATGATAAGGAGCCTTCGGATATTTTAGATGAGAATTATAATCCCTTTGATAATTATTCAGAAGTTGTGATCATAAAGCCGGACGGCACACAGATACCAGTTTCGATAGCGATGTTAGAAGAGGATGAGTATCCCCATAGAATATGGATAGCGGATTCTGGAAGGATCTTTATCAGTACCAATGGCGAGGCTTCTCATATATATGAAGTGGACGAAGATGGTAGCTGCGAGAAGTTCCTTGAAGTAGATAACGGTGTTACACTGATGCAGTTCCAGGATCAATTCATGATCATGGACGGTTACGGATATGATGAAGTATTAATTTATGATATGGAGGAAGAAAAGTATATTGAAGACGAAGTCTTGTCTGACTTTATCAATGATAATTATAAAGATAGGTCAAATAATGGCGGTTCCTATTATGATTTATACTTTTTCATGGGAGAAGAAGGCGTACTGTATCTGGCGGGAGAAAAGGGACTACATCGACATGTTATTGGCGGTGGAGCTATCGAGCAGGTGATAGACGGACGGCTTAGCATTTTTAGCAACCCTTCCTATAACTTGCGTGGCATGGTCATGTTGGATAATAGAGAGTTTGTTGCATTATTCAGAGGAGGCAGTTTGGTTCGTTTCGTATACCATGCGGATATCGCAACCGTTCCAGGCGAGAAGCTGAAAGTGTATAGCTTAGAAGACAATATGACATTGCGGCAGGCAATCAGTCTGTATCAGGTAAAGTATCCGAATGTATTCGTGGAATATGAAATCGGGATGGAAGAAGGCAGCTCCATGACCAAAGATGATGCGCTTAAAAACCTGAATACCAAAATTGCGGCCGGAGAAGGGCCGGATGTATTTGTACTGGACAATATGCCACTGGATTCTTATATAGAGAAAGGGATTTTATTAGATTTAACCCCTATTCTGGATAGCCTGAATGGAGAAGATGCGCTCTTTGATAATATCGTAGATGCCTTTAGGGTTGATAACAGTATCTATATGATGCCTTGTGAGATACAATTACCGGTTATATTCGGTGGGAAAACCTATACTTCGCAAGTAGAAGATTTGAAGAGCTTGGCAGATGCAATAGAGAAGATGCGGGAGGATTACCCGGGAAAGAATCTCTTCGGGATTTGTTCAGCGCTTGATACGATGAAATTGTTTTCCATGGTGTCTGCGCCTGAATGGAAAGCGGAGGATGGCAGCGTTGACCAAGATGCGCTGGCAGCGTATCTAGTACAGATCAAGAGGATATATGAAGCACAAATGAGCGGCCTGCCAGTGGAAGAGATAGAAGAGTATCGTGAGCTAAGTGAAAGCTATCAGGAAATGTTCGGTAACAGTGCGGATGGGTATTCGGCGGTAGTCAGAATGGGAGTAAACTATATGGATTACTTGATGAAGTCGAGTCAACTGGTATGTGGAACGATTATGGATGATTATGATTATGCAGCGCTGACATCTATACAGCAAATGTCGGAATATGGGGAAACAGAGATCACACTCATGAGCCCAGAAGTTTTTTATCCACAGACTTTAGCAGCGATCAACGCTATTTCCGGACATAAGGAGCATGCGGAAGATTTTCTCCGCCTGCTATTAGGGAAAGAAAACCAAACTTCCTTATTTATGGGATATATAGTTAATAAAGAAGCATTTCAAACGATCAAAGAAACGACAGTATCTACAGAAACCGATGAGCCTTACGGTAACATGGCGATGATGGATGAGGATGGAAATGTTTTCTCTTTGATAGTCTATTGGCCGAAGGAAGAAATAATACAGACATTGCAGGATTGGCTGGAGAACGTAAACGTTCCATACATAGTAGATGATTTATTAGAGGAAGCCGTATATCAGGAAGGGGTGTCTTTCTTAGAGGGTACCCAGAGCTTAGAAGAAACATTGGATCAGATTGAGAAAAAAGTACTCTTGTATATGGCGGAGTAGAAGAGCGGAAGAATGCGTCCGCAATTGGAAAGGAGTCAGGGAAATGAAGGGGAAAATGAATATAAAGGTGAAGAAAAGGGTAGCGGTATTATTGCTGCTTACGATTTTGGTAAGTGCGATAAGCGGCTGCGGAAAGAATGTAGCAGGGAACGGAAATGAGGTGTCAACAGACAATGCGGAAGGTACGAATGGCGGCATCGATGGTGAAAAAGGAAATGATGCCAGTACGACAGAGGATATTGTGAAAGACTCACAAGACAGTGAAACAAAACAACCAACGGAGCCTACGGCAATGGGACGTTATGTAGAGACAGTAACGGATTTGTCGGAGCGGCTTAGCGGGTTTCGCAATCGTCTGTTTCGTTTAGCGGATGGGACTTTAATCATTACGGATGCTTCTACCCCGTTCCTCGTCTCGAAAGACAATGGGGAATCATGGGAAGAGGATAAAAGCGCCTGGCGGTTAAGAATGATTGAGGAAGAACACTCGATTTTAAATATCGCAATAAGCGCTGATAATACGGTCGCTGCTGTGTATGGAGACAGAGATGAAGCAGGCGAATATATACAGAGGATTCTGATTGTAAAACCTGACGGTACTGAAATCCCGGTAGAAATGCCATTGGGCACAGATTATCCGAATGTGGCCGCGATCGCGGATAACGGAAGGATTTTCTTCAATATTATGGGCAGCGACGAACTGTATGAGGTAAAAGAAGACGGAAGCTGTGATTTGTTTCTCACCATACAGGAAGGTAACCCGGGATTTTTACAGTTTCAAGGAGATTTGCTTGTCATAGACGGTCCTACATATGATAATCCTATTTTCTATGATATTGAAAAAAGAGAATACATAGAAGACGAAACATTGTCTGATTTTGCAAAAGAAGAGTATAATGGAGGCAACAAATTTAATAATGATGACGGATACGAGATGTATATATTCCCAGGAGAGGAAGGAGTCCTATATACTGCCGGGGAAAAGGGAATGCATCGCCATGTTATAGGCGGTAGCGCGATTGAGCAGATCATTGATGGAAGCTTATGTACATTTAGTAATCCGGCATACCGTGTACAATCGGTATTAATGCTGGATAATAATGAATTTCTGGCAATATTTACCGGTAGTAGGTTAGTCCGGTTCGTTTATGACCCGGATATGCCGACGGTGCCGAATGAAAGGCTAAAAGTGTATAGTCTGAAAGAAAATAGTACAATCCAACAGGCAATTTCCCTTTATCAGTCGAAAAACCCGGAAGTATTCGTGGATTATGAAATAGGCATATCGCAAGGCAGTTCGTTAACGAGGGAAGATGCGGTCAAGAACTTAAATACGAAAATCATGGCAGGAGAAGGGCCGGATGTCTTGATATTGGATAATCTGCCGATGGATTCTTTCATGGAGAAAGGACTGCTTATGGACTTAACGCCGTTGCTCAATGGTCTAAACGGCGAAGAAGAGTTATTTGGTAATATTGTGGATGCCATGAAAATGAAAGACGGTATTTATGCCATGCCTTGTGAAATAGAGATACCTGTTGTCTATGGAAAAGAAGAATATATATCTCAGATAAAGGATTTAGAAGGGATAGCGGATACGATAGAGCAACTCAGGAAAGACAATCCGGAGAAAAATCTGATCAATTTATGCTCGGAGAAAGGTGTCATGCGGTTCTTTTCAATGGTTTGTGTTCCGGCATGGATTACCGCAGATGATAAAATAGACAAGGAAGCCATTGGAAAATTCTTGGAACAGGCAAAGCGAATCTATGATGCGCAGATGGATGGGCTGCCGCAGAAATTGATTGATAGTTATAATAGGACGAATGAATTTTGGGTAAAAGAATTTGGAGAGACAAGGGAAGATTCTGCTTATTTAAGAAGCGGGGTAGATGCGGCGAGCTATGCCTGCGGTTACAGATCTTTGATCCTTGGGACCATTGATGGGTTCTGGTCGTACCCGGAGATGATATCCGTGAATAGAGTGGCTGGTTTCGAGGACGATGTGTGGTCTCTTATGAACGGGCAAAGCAGTAATGTCTTCTGTGCTGAAACCTTGCTCGGTATCAATGCAGTATCGCCATATATTGAGCAGGCGGAAGACTTTGTAAAACTCTGTCTTGGCAAAGAAAGCCAGATGAATTTATTCGGCGGGTTTGCAGTGAATAAGGCGGCAATAGCAGAGAGCGGGATAGCAGATCCTACGGTGGTAGATGAAGATGGCGCATATGGTTGGCAAAATGCTTCCGGGGAAGATGGTTTTAGGATTGAGTTTGTTTCTTATTGGCCAAGCCAGGAGCAACTGTCTGAGCTTCAAAAGTGTATTGAGTCTGTGAAGACGCCTTATATAGAGAACATGATATTAGAAAATGCCGTATATGAGGGAGGCACCGAATATTTGAGGGGAAGAATGAGCCTGGAAGAAGCAATAGAGTTTATCGAGAAGAAAATAGCGTTATATATGGCGGAATAATCGGTTGAAAAATCATGCTGATGTACTGATTTTTAACCCGCAATTTGTGCCGGAGCGTCAAAATTTCGCAAGTTGAGCAAAAAATGGGGGATTAATATGAGAAGGCATCGGTTCTCATGGAAGAAAAATAAATTACGGAGGGCATTTTTCTTATTTATGCTGCCCAGTTTCCTTGGGGTATTGGTTTTTGTACTGATTCCATTTCTGGATGTGGTGAAACGTTCGTTTTCTACGGCAGTGACTAGTCAGTTTAACGGCATACAAAATTATAAGACAATTTTTACCAATCAGGCATTTATGCTTGCCGTTAAGAATACGTTCCGGTTTACGTTTGTCTGTATTCCGTTATTGGTAGTCGTCGGCCTTATCATTGCGGTGCCGCTTAGTAAAATGAAAAGCGCGGGAATCATAAAATCATTATATCTATTCCCGCTTGCCATGCCGACGGCGACGATTGTAATCGTCTGGAAAATGTTTTTCTATCGACAGGGATTCTTAAACCTTGCCTTAAGCCGGATTGGTGAAATAACTGGATTGTGGGGAGAAGTACAGAAGGATTATCTGGCAAGCAGCGCAGCGTTCTGGATTCTGGTATTTAGTTATGTATGGAAAAATACAGGTTATACGGTAGTATTGTGGCTGGCTGGCATTCTGGGGATCTCGAATGAGATGCTAGAGGCAGCAAGAGTAGACGGCGCTTCCGAAAGACAGAGCTTTTTCAAGATTATTTTACCGAATTTAAAGGGCAGCCTCTATACAATTGTGATACTTTCATTTTTAAATTCTTTCAAAATCTACCGGGAGGCTTATTTGGTGGCAGGCGCCTACCCGGAACAGGATATTTATCTTTTGCAGCATCTATTCAATAACTGGTTCGTAAACCTTGATTTTGATAAAATGGCAGCAGCGGCTGTCTGTGTAGGCGGATTTTTATTTGTGGTCATTATGTTGTTGCAACGGGTGTGGGATAATAGGGACTAGGTTGAAAAATCATGCTGATGCACTGATTTTTCAACCTGAAATTTGAGTCAGAGCCGGGGATATGCCTTGATCGCATGTCATCGCAGTAAACTGCTCTGACATGGGGATTAGTATGAGAGGGACTGGCGTAGAATGGTAGAATGGAAAAAGAAAATGAAATATGTGAAAAAAGAAGTAACGGTAGTTCTTCTTCTGCTTCCGGCATCATTAGTCTGCCTGCCTATGATTCTTCTGGTAACGGGTTCTGTCATGGGAAATGGGGAACTGCGGCAATATTTGTCACCGCTTTTTACGGAAGGAACGACCTTCATTAGTTGGAAGCTTGTGCCGGATTATCCGACATTTGAAAATTATGGGAAACTGCTGTTCCTGACGCCACAGTTTTTTGTTTTATTCTGGAATTCGATGAAAATGGTGGGATGCATTCTGGCGGGGCAACTTATTATTGGTGTGCCAGCAGCGTGGGCATTTGCAGTGTATAAAGTAAAAGGGAGCAGAATCCTTTTTGCGCTATATGTAGTTTTGATGTTGCTGCCTTTCCAGGTTACGATGCTGTCTAGTTACTTAGTATTAAACCGTCTGGGGATGCTAGATACCCACCAGGCAGTGATTTGGCCTGCAGTATTTTCTACATTTCCCGTTTTTCTCTCCTATGGCGGGTTCCGTTGTATTCCCATGCAGTTACTAGAAGCGGCAAGGATTGACGGCGCAGGGGAATTTAAGATTTTCTGTAAGATAGGGCTCCCGCTTGGGAAAAGCGGGCTGCTCTCTGCAATGGTATTAGGATTTCTGGAATATTGGAATATGATGGAGCAGCCGATGGCGTTCTTAGAAGAAAAGGCGTTATGGCCGTTGTCGCTTTATCTGCCTGAGATTACATGGGCACAGGCAGGGTATGCGTTTGGCGCATCAATCATTACGCTGATTCCCGCTGCATTTGTATTTGTCTGGGGACAGGACTACCTGGAGCAGGGGATTATTTTCTCCGGGTTAAAAGAATAGGGCAAGAAGGATATATAAGTTAATGAAAGGAATAGGGGTGTATGTAATGCAGGATGAGAGAAAAATTGGAGAGGCAAGGAAAAAGAAGATTGTAGTAGGTTTTTTCGTCTTTATCGGATTTATGTGGCTATGTACAATTATCTCAAAGAGCATATATGCATCTAGGCTTCCGATTGTCTCTGTGGAAGGGATAGAGGAGAAATATGTAGAGCATATCGTGGAAGCGGAGGGGATTGTCATTGCGGGGGATAAGAATCCGGTCACAGCGCTTAGCGGGCTACGGGTAGATAAACTTATGGTACAAGTAGGCGATAGGATAGAAGAAGGCGATGTACTTTTCACTATAGATATGGATGACTTGGCATTATTTATAGAAGAGAGAGAGACGCAGATTAGCAAATTACAACTTCAGATCCATACGATCATGCAAAATGAAGAACTGGCAAGGCAGCGGAAAGCATTAGAAGAAGAACGCGCCAGAGCGGATTACGATGCGTTAGCAAGGCGTGAGGATACTCTGGTCGGCAGGGCGGCAGAGGATGTCAATCAGGCGGAACATGATATAGAAGATCAGATAGACGACGATGAGGCATTAAAAGATAATTTGCAGGCAGCGGCATATGCTGAGGCGGATGCAAAATGGCAAAGAGAGAATAACATGAAAGACGCGGGCAGAAGGGTAGAGGACATCTTACTCCCGGAAGAGGAAGATGCTACGCTTCAGAATTATCAGATAGAACTGGCAGATTTACAGGAAGATTTGGCAAAATACCAGAAAATCAAAGATCAGGAGGGACAGATTATAGCAGGGCAAAGTGGCCTTGTTACAGATGTTTATATCAACGTAGGCGGTAGGATTCCTGATTCGGCAGTTATGCTGATCGCGGATGATGCAGTTCCCTGCCAGTTTAAGACCATGATTGATAAAGAGCAGAAAAAATACATTAGTTTAAATGATAAGGTATCGTTGAAATTAGACGGAAACAGCAGGGAAACGGAAGTTATGGTAAATTATCTTGCAGAGAGCGAATCAATGCCTGGCAACTATGATATTTATATTGACCTGCCGGAAGGGAGCGGAATGCCGGGCCTGTCTGGGACGATGAAGCATAACGAGGCCGGGGAAAAATATCCTTGCTGTGTTCCTCCGATTGCAGTACATACCGATAATTCCAGGAGATTTGTCTATGTCGTGAAAGAGCGGGAAGGGATTCTTGGCATGGAGTATTATGTGGAAGAAATAAACGTGAAAGTACTGGATGAAAATGAGTATTGGGTGGCAATAGAAGGCGCGCTTGACGGGGAGAGCCGGATTATCGTATCTGCCACGCAGGAAATCCGTAATGGTGAGATTGTACGGCTAGGATAAAACCCTAATCCCGTTTTATATCAACGCAAAGTAGAATTTAACTGAAAATTTCAAAGAATCGGTTATTGCTGTTAGTTATGTGGGAATGTTATCCTGAAATAGTAAGGACAAAAAGCTATTGATGTCATATCTATCCGATTGGTAACTGGGGCAATAGGAGGGAAATTTTCATGTTAGATAATAAGAAGATTGCGGATTTTATTGTTAATAAAAGAAAAGAACTTGGCATGACACAGGTGGAAGTTGCAGAAAGCTTGCAAGTATCTTTTCAAGCGGTATCAAAATGGGAGAATGGTACGCTTCCGAATGTAGAAATGTTAGTAGCATTAGCTGAGCTTTTACGGGTGACGGTAGACGAAATTCTGGCCGGACAGGAAAAATGCAGTGAGAATTTTTCATACCGCAAAGCGGGAGTGGATATTTCTTATACCGATGCCATGAAGAAAGAAATGGCGGTCTATTTGGAAACAGAGGATAAACGTGTCTTGAATGGCTTCGGGCCGTTTGCTTCTTTGTATGATATTGATTTTCCCAAAGTATCATCCCCGGTATTAGTATTAAAAGCAGAGGAACCGGGATCAAAGCAGAAGCTGGCGATGGAATATGGGTATTGTGAGTCTATTTGTCATGATATGATTAATCATTTAGTCAATGATATTGCCGTAATGGGCGCGAAACCCTTAGCGGTTTTGGACACGATTGTCTGTGGCAATGCAGAAAAGGAAACGGTGAAATCTTTTGTGAAAGGGATATCCAAGGCGTGCAAAGAAAATGAGTGTGCTCTGGTAGGCGGTGAGACATCCATTCAGCCACAGGTCGTGGAAAAAGGTGTTTATATCCTGACGTCAAGCATTGCAGGGATTGTATCAAAAGAGGCGATCATCGACGGTTCCGCCATTAGAGAGGGCGACGCTGTACTGGCTGTGGCTTCTAATGGATTGCATACGAACGGTTATTCTCTTGTCAGAATGTTAATGGATAAAATGCCACAGATCAAATTGGATAAAGTGGCGGGCGAAACTTTTATCGAACAGATTATGAAACCCCATACGCCGTATTATAAAGCCATTCAAAAAATAGCGCCGCAAGTACATGGCATGGCGCATATTACAGGCGGTGGTATAGAAGGAAACCTTAGCCGCATCATCCCGGAGGGCTTATGTGCGGAAATTGACTTGTGCCGGATAAAACCTCTGCCAATTTTTAATTATATCCAGAAGGCAGGCAATATAGAGGAAGAGGAAATGCTCTCGACTTTTAACTGTGGCGTTGGCCTTATCGTAGTAACTCCTAATGAGCAGAAAGAAGAAGTCATCGCAAAAGTAGAAGAATACTATTCATGTTATGAAATCGGGGTTATGGTACAGGGGCAAAAAAAAGTAATGTATAAGGGACACATCTATTAGGTAGAATGTGCGCCATAGTTTTCTGTAGGCTTGAATGAAAAATCATGCTTCTGCATTAATTTTCCAACGGGTATTGTGAATCAGAGCCAGGGGTATGCCTTGGCCGTAGTCGGCGATTTGAGATTTCCGATGCGTGTCATCGCATGAAACCGCTCTGACATGGATGATGATTATCATCAATACATCCACTATACTGCTACTCCTAGAAGAATACAGTTTTGCCAATATTCCAATTCTTCATTATTATTTTCTGCAACTATAGATAATTCTGTTAGATACAATTCAATTATATCAAATCCTGGCTATAACATTTTCCAGATCTTTAAAGATATGATTTCCCCTGAACTATGTTCTAATCTCATCTTCTGATCCATTTCCTGCTCCATATTGTCCTGTTTTTTTTAAAATATGCAAATTTTTTTTGTCATATAGGAAGTTAAATGGCAATAGCAAGAAGGATAAGGAAAAAAGGTTGACGTGTGTATACCTGTTATGTTATTATGGTATACGAAAGTATACCTAATTTATATATATAAGCGAAAGGGAAAATCATCTATGGCTAATGTTAATTTATCGGATGGGGAATGGAAAATCATGAATGTGCTATGGGAGAAAGGAAGCGCGACGATAACGGAATTGACTGCGGTGTTACAGAAAGAGACAGGGTGGGATAAACATATCATTATTACGATGTTGAACAGAATGGGGAAAAAGGGAGCTGTATCTTTTCGGACGATTGGCCGTGCAAAGCAATTTTATCCGCTCCTTCTGAAGAATGAAGTGTCCATCCGGGAAACGAAGGGGTTTTTAAATAAAGTATATCGGGGCAGCATCGGTATGATGGTCAATGCAATGGTAGAAGACAGAGCATTGACGAAAGAAGATATCGCAGAGCTTTATGCGATTTTAGAACAGGCAGAAAAAGTGGAAGAAGAGAAGGGGATTAGATCATGAGGGAAGCGATAATATCATCTTCAGTATTGATTGTATGCATTATCCTAGTCAGAAGAATTTGTAAAAGGAAAATCAGTGCGAGGCTACAATATGCATTGTGGTTAGTGGTAGCGCTTAGGCTGATCATGCCAGGGATTGGATTCATTTTCCCTAATGTCCTGCCGGAGAGCAAATTGAGCATTATGAATCTGGCGGATCAGATTGAAGAGGCAGCACAAGACTATATTGGCCCGGCGCAAGATACGGCAGTGATGTTCGTTCAAGACGGGTTTTCCTTTGAGGAGTTGCCCGATTTGGATAAAGTGGGTGCCGACGGGCCTACTGCGGTATTTGTAGCGGGGCATATTACCTGGACTTGGACATGGGTAGATTGGGCACAAAGAATCTGGTACATGGGGATGGCTATTGCCAGTGTATGGATGATAAGCGTGAATATCCGCTTTATGAGACAATTATCAAAGAGGCGTAAGAAATATGAAATAGAGGGCTTCGCGCTTCCTGTTTATACGGTAAAGGACTTAGCGTCGCCTTGTCTGTATGGGATGCCTGGCAGACAAGCGGTATATTTGTCTGAGGATATGGCAGAAAACCCTGAACAAAGGAAACATATCCTGGCACACGAATATTGTCACTATAAGCACAAAGATATGTTGTGGTCGGTGCTTCGCTGCATTTTATTGGTAATCTATTGGTTCCATCCGCTGATATGGGTAGCTGCGGTTTTATCGAAACAGGACTGCGAACTTGCCAGTGATGAGGCGGCAATCAATTTTCTTGGAGAAGAAGAGCGGATCGCTTATGGGAAGACTTTGCTTTCCCTGATTAGCCGAAGGACATCGGCGGCTGATATTGTATGCACGGCGACAACGATGACTTTCGGGACAGAGGGAATGAAAGAACGAATCCAAAGAATTGCGCAGAAACCGCGCAAGTTGATGGCAATTTTAGTATTTGCCATAGCGGTTGTGGGGATCGTAGTGGTATTTACTTTTACACAGCCAAAGATGTACCCGGAAGGAGCTTATCCGTTAGATGGAAAGAGTACACAGATGGCTACTACAAGTTGTTTTCAAGTGACATTTCCGGAGTCTTTTGCCGGAAAGGCTTATTACCGGGAGGAAAACGGTACGGATCTTGTCGTTTATCATGAGGCTTCCGGTAGGGAAATAGGGCGTTTTTGCATGATGCCTTATGAAGCAGCGGTTCAGATTGCGGATGAAAAGGAGATCATCCTGATCGGGGAAGAAGGCTCTAATTCCTTGTTAAGGAGCTATATGGATGGCGGATTAGACGACCCTGTAGCCGGAACGCAAGAAGAAGAGATGCCGTATGTGCTTGGAGAGGATGTGAATACCGAAACTAGGTACATTCCTCCGGAAGAAATTATTTCTGCTCCGCAAGAAGATATTTTTCTTCCGGAAGAAAATATAATAGAACCTGAAGAATCAGAGAATCTGAAACCGATTCCCACACCGGAAGAATCAGAGAAAGAAATCTTAAACCTGCCCTTTGTTGAACATGAAACTTCTCCTGTCATAACGCCGCTAGAAAGTGGAGTGGGAGCGGATGTTACCTATCATAATTACTCTATAGGAGTAGATATCAATACAGATGGGGATGGGCTGACCGTAGATTCGCCGGAGGAAACGGATATGATTGCAGATGCAGAAGAAAGCCATACTTATCTGCCTAATGAGAAAGTATTAGAAGTGTATGTTTCGAAAGATGTTCCTTGTTATGTATATATTCCTGCGGATTATGCGGACATGGATGCTGCTAGCAGCTTAGAACTGGAACAGATGAACCAGGAATTGATAGCAATAGTAGATTCAGTGGTGATATTGGGACAAAGCAAGGAATCCATGATGGAGGTACTGGATATCCTTGTGGAGAATAGGAACCCTTATATAGGTGACGCTACGAAAACGTCTAAAATAGCGGGCGCGCTTCCGACCACCAGAGGGTTAAGCTATCATTATCTTGAATTGGAAACCGAATCGGAGCCGTATGGCGCAACACTTTATTACCAGATACAGGACTATAACGCTGAGCATGATAATCCGGACATACAATTCCTGGAAGCGGCGCTTATGTTTGCTACAATTGAGAATTTGGATTATTGCAATATAAAGATAAAGGAAATCCAAGAAGAAAGCGGGGAGGACATAGCGTATCATTTAGATGAAATCAGATATGAGAGAAGCGATATGGAAGAACTCTTCGGTACATTATATCCATACTCCGAATCGCAGGAAAGCATGGTCGCATTATATAATCAGATTTTAGATTATTTACAAAAAAAATAAATCTTTTGAAACTTTTTTACTATTTTTTAGCTCTAATATATAGATCTTCCTATATAAGTAGCAAAATTTAGAGGTTTTTTATAGATAAATCTGCTATAATAGCTATGGTCGCCATGTATCATTATAGAACATGACGGAAAAGACAGACATTGTGTAGAAGGTGAGAAATAGTGCAGGGTAATGTACGAAAGAAAAGGGATGAAGTTGATTTATGGGAAATTGTTTCGACAGAAAGAAATGCGGAACCGAGAAGAAGGCCGAGGCCGCAATACGATGTAAGAGAAACAGATTCCCGTAGGAGGCAGTCTCAAGTAAGTGAGCGTAACAGGCAATCCAGGCCGCAGCAAAATGAGGGGTATCGGGGCCGGATGGTACAGCTTATAGGCCAGGAGGAATACGAGCAGTCAGAACGTCCAAGGAGACAGGAACAGGCCAGAAATGGGAGAAGCCGGTCTGTCCAGGTCATAGGCCGGGAGGAATATGAAGGGTACGGGCGCCCAAGGAGACAAGAGAGACAGGAACAAACTAGGAATGGGAGAAGCCGATCCGGCCAGGTCATAGGCCGAGAGGAGTATGGACGGTACGAGCGTCCAAGAAGGAAGAGCAGAGAAGCATATATAAAGCAAAGGGAAAGAGCGGCATATATTGCAAAACGGAAAAGGGAAAGAAAGCGCCGGGCCTTATTTTACCGGATGGTGGCTTTTGCGATGATAGTAGGATGTATGACGCTTGTAGTTACTTTTGGAGGATTGGTTTATCAAAATATACATAAGGAGAAAAAAATAGAGAAAGAAACCTTACCAGTAAAGGAACCTGTCATTCATGAGGCTGATATGGGCAAGATTTCTGCGCCTCGTATAGCGGTTGATTTGCTAGAGATCAATGAGTTTTCAAGGCCTGGGACAGAATTGAATGAAATAAATAGTATATTTGTGCATTATACGGCTAATCCGGGAACAAGCGCAGCCCAGAACCGGAGTTATTTTGCAAACCTTGCTGAGACGCAAGAGCGTTCGGCAAGCGCACATTATATCATAGGCTATGAAGGAGAGATTGTGCAGTGCATTCCGATAAATGAACAGGCATATGCAGTTATGACACGGAATGAGGACTCTATTTCCATAGAATGCTGTTACTTAGAAGAAGATGGAGAGTTCACGCAGGAGACATATGATTCTCTGGTACATATGCTGGCGTGGCTGTTACAGGAGCATAACTTAGAGTGCAGTGATATTTTGCGCCATTATGACTGTGGAGGGAAGCGTTGTCCTCTTTATTTCGTTGACCATGAAGACGCCTGGATGAAATTGATTGCGGATGTCGAAACTTATATAGACGAACATACACAATTCATAGACGTCAAATCGTAGGAGATAATGTATCTTTCTTTTAACAGGAATGTTCTTTCTTTTCTATACGCGCTTGACGGGACAGGGAATAATCGTTAAGATAGGATAGATACGATTTATGAATGACTCATCCAAAAGAGGAGCGCTCATTTTGGAAAAGAAAATTAAGACGATAGCATTAATCAGTATATTTATTTTCATTATATTAATGATGCCCATGCTTTATCTTTCTTCTGTGAATAGGGCGACAGGAGACGATTACGGTTACAGCGCTTATACGAAAGCGGCATGGGCTAGCACCCATTCCCTGGCTGCGCTTGGCGAAGCAGCGTGTAAGACTGTACAAGATTATTATCATAGCTGGCAGGGTACATGGTTTAGTGTTTTTGTATTTTCTATGCAGCCGGAAGTATTCCACGATAACGCTTATGTGATCGTAGCCTTTCTAATGCTGTTTTTGTGGATCGGAAGCACTTTTTATCTTTTCCGACAGATACTGTGCGAGCGTATCGGCATGTATAAATGGAGTTACCGTTTAATTACGGTGTGTTTCCTGATAATTTGCATTGAATTTATTCCCAGTACGAAGTCATCTATCTTCTGGTTTAACGGATGCGCTCATTATATGCTGCCTTTCGCTATGTGCCAGATGTTGGCGGCTTGGCTGATCAAGTATGGCGAAGGGTATCAGAAGAAATATTTTGTGGGTATTTTTCTTTTTATGACATTGCTTGGAGGATCAAATTACCAGGCAGCGTTGTTTGCTTTTATTGTGGCTTGTTATACAGGACTGGCAGTGCTTTGTTTACAGAAAGATAAACGGATCCTGATATTGCTGCTTCCTGTATGTACGGAACTTCTAGGACTGATTGTCAGTATGAAGGCGCCGGGTAATTTAGTACGAGCAGCAGGCGAACATGCGTCGGGAGAGGGTTTCGGGTTTTCCGCCGGGAAGGCGTTAGCGACGATAGGGAAGTCTTTTCTATATGCATTAAAAGATATCGGCTTATACTGGGAAGAAAAGCCTTTGGTATTTGCCGGGTTGCTTTTTCTATTTCTATGTTTCCTTATCGTGTTCTATACAGGAGATTTCTACGGGGAGAATTTTTCTGCTAAGCATCGGATTTTCCGGTTTCCGTATTCTTTGGGGAGCATCTTCTTGCTTTTCTGCCTATATAGCGCGATGCAGGCGCCTGCGATTTATGCGGATGTGGAAGTTTCTGGCGGCGTGCCGAATATGGATTTTCAGGTATTTATGTTGATGGCATGCGGGATATTGTTGATCGTGGCAGAGAAGGCAGCGGGCATGCTGAAAGGGAAACAGGGAAAAAATGCAGACAAGAGAGACAACCATAAGGCGATGTTAGGCATTGTGGCAGCAGGATTGCTTTTCAGTGCAGTAATCGCATTCTGGGGCAAGGGCAGTATGAAAGACAGCGCTTCTTATGTTTCTCTTATGTATATCGTAAGCGGGCAAGCAGCAGATTATAAAGAGCAGATGGATTTGCAGACAGAGCTAATGCAGCAGGAGAATGTGGCGGACGTTGTTGTGCCGTTTATCAATAACGAGCAGGGACCGTTGATGCATATGCCTATTACCGATGATAAAACGAAATTCACTAATTATGTAACGGCACAGTTTTATGGGAAAAGCAGTGTGGTAGCAATGGAACGTCCAAAGTGGATGGAACTGTATGGGAATTAACATGGTTGAATGTATAAAGTTATATAAAAGAAACCAGTTTTCATGTAATCTTAGAAGGAAGCCGTTGACAATTATGTTTCTACAGGGTAAAATAAAATCCGCAGGCGTTGGTCAGATAGAACCGGCTTCTGTATCAGAAAGTTGCCCAGATAGCTCAGTTGGTAGAGCAGTGGACTGAAAATCCA
>CAJTSL010000004.1:0-10239 GCA_910578845.1 uncultured Lachnospiraceae bacterium | reverse complement strand
TATTATAAACATTCGTAAGCGAATCCTACGAATGTATGTAATATGTCCAGTGTTTATCGGACTTAACGAGATTTCAATTCTTGCTCGGTAGAGCAGAGGACTGAAAATCCTCGTGTCACTGGTTCGATTCCGGTTCTGGGCATTGACTTTTATAAAGGTCATCCTATATAATAGTTATAGTATATCATCATTATGCGGGTGTAGTTCAATGGTAGAACACCAGCCTTCCAAGCTGGATACGTGGGTTCGATTCCCATCACCCGCTTTTTTTGTATTTCATTGGCGGGGCGTTAGCATTTGGATTTGAGTCAGAGCCGGAGATATGCCTTGATCGCGTGTCATCGCAGTAAACTGCTCTGACATGGAGGTAGTATGGAAAAAGCGTACAAACTGGAATTTACCGGCGAACAAACCGGTAGTTTATATGTGAATTGTTGCGGCTTATCGCAGACGGAGCCTTTACATAGTTTTGGCCCTGCGTTAAAGCCGCATTATTTAATTCATTATATATTGAGCGGGAAAGGAAAATTTGCGATTGGCGGAAAAGAGTATCCGTTAGAAGAAGGATATGGATTTTTGATAACGCCTGACGAGCTTGCATTTTATCAGGCAGATAAAGAGGAGCCATGGACTTATGTATGGGTGGGATTCAGTGGCATGCAAGCGGCGGAGTATATCGGGAATATGGGATTGTCGGTCAGGCAGCCTGTTTTTAAGTCCGAGCAGTCGGAAGAACTATACCGAATCGTAAAGGATATGATGGAGCATAATACTTTTGGGATGTCCAATGATTTACGGAGGAACGGGCAGCTTGGCATCTTTTTATCCGTCATTGCGGAGAGTGCGGCAGTGACGGATAAAAACGAAGAAGACCGTGCGAATATTTATGTGAAAAAAGCGGTAGCTTTCATTCAAAGTAATTATTGCAATGCGATTAAGGTGACGGATGTGGCTGACTATGTCTGTATTAACAGAAGCTACTTATATACACTTTTCCAGAAATGGATCGGAATGTCCCCGCAGCAGTTCTTGACGACTTTCCGTATTACAAAAGCAACGGAGCTTTTACAGTTGACATCCCTTCCGATTGAAAGCATTGCCTTTTCTTGTGGCTATAGTGATTCGATGGTTTTCGCCAAAGCTTTCCGGCAGATAAAGCACATGTCTCCCAGCGCGTACCGTAAAGAAATGTTAAAGGGTGGAAGCAGGAGGAATAAAGAACATTTAAAGCAGGTAGAAGATTTCATTAGCCAGATTAATCGATTGAATAGTTAACATTTTGACAGGTTTATAGAACAAACGGATATGTTATTGAACGGCTTTTTTTAATATTATAAAAAGTATAAAAGATAAAGGAGACGGGGTTATGAAAGAAACAGTTTTAAAAAAGTTTGAAGAGATTTTCGGAGATACAGAGGGTGTCAGTGTATATTTTGCGCCGGGCCGCGTCAACATGATTGGGGAGCATACTGATTATAATGGCGGACATGTATTCCCTTGTGCGCTAACGATTGGGACATATGCTGCGGCGAGAAAGAGAGAAGACAATAAGCTACGTTTTTATTCTATGAATTTTGAGAAGCTGGGCGTTATGGAATCTACGATTGTAGATCTGAAACCAGAGAAAGAAGCAAACTGGACGAATTATCCCAAAGGCGTTATGTGGGCGTTTGAAAAGAGAGGATTTAAAATCCCAAGTGGATTAGATATTGTATTAAACGGTAACATTCCGAATGGTTCCGGCTTGTCTTCTTCAGCTTCATTGGAAGTGTTGACAGGTTATCTGCTGCGGGATTTATTTGGCTTCGAGGTAAGTAATGTAGATTTGGCATTGATAGGACAGTATTCAGAGAATAATTTCAATGGCATGAATTGTGGCATTATGGATCAATTTGCATCTGCAATGGGCAAAAAGGATCATGCTATTTTCTTAGATACGGCGGATTTATCGTATGAATATGCGCCTCTTGTCTTGGATGGCGCAAAGATTATCGTGACGAATAGTAATGTGAAGCATCAGTTAGTGAATTCTGAATATAATGTCAGAAGAAGTGAGTGTGAGAAAGCTTTAGAGGAATTGCAGACTGTCATAGCGATCAACAGCCTTGGCGATTTATCGGAAGAACAGTTTGAGCAATATAAGACGGCGATCAAAGACGAAGTCAGGGTACGTAGGGCAAAACATGCCGTTTATGAGAACCAGAGGACCATCCGTGCCGTAGAGGCGTTGAAAAACAATGATTTGGATCTGTTTGGCAAACTGATGAATGCCTCTCATGTTTCCCTTCGGGATGACTATCAGGTTTCGTGCCCGGAGATAGATGTCCTGGCGCAAGAGGCTTGGAAGATACCGGGAGTGATCGGTTCGCGTATTACAGGCGGCGGGTTTGGCGGTTGCACAGTGAGCATTGTGAAAGATGAAGCTGTGGAGGAATTTAAGGAGAAAATCCAGGCTGCCTATGAAGAAAAGGTGGGGAAACTTGCAGATTTCTATGTAGTGGAAATTGGAGACGGCCCTAGTAAAGTTTGGGAAGCATAGGCTTGGAAGCGTGAGAATGAGTGAAACTGTGCAATAAACTGGGAAAGGAAGAGATTTCATGATGCAGACAAATATTAGGAAATTAGTCGCATATGGCTTGAAAACGGGATTAATTGAGGAATCGGATAAAGTTTATACGATCAATAGATTGTTGGAATTATTCGGGTTAGATGAACTAGAAGACAGTGATGAAGAAATCAGTATGGAAGTAGAGGAATTAGAGACCGTGCTTTCTGAAATGATGGATTATGCATATGAGCATGGCATTATGACGGAAAACAGCATTGTGTATCGGGATTTGTTTGATACAAAGATTATGAGCATGCTTGTTCCTAGACCTAGCGAAGTTATTGCCAAATTTGCAAATGCGTATGAGATAAGCCCAAGGGAGGCAACAGACTATTTCTATAAGTTAAGCCAGGATACAGATTATATCAGAAGGTACCGGATTAAGAAAGACCAGAAGTGGGTAGCGGCAACGAAGTATGGTGATTTAGACATCACGATTAATCTATCGAAGCCGGAGAAGGATCCGAAAGCGATCGCGGCGGCGAAAAATGCAAAGCAAAGTGGCTATCCAAAGTGTCTTCTATGTATGGAGAATGAAGGCTATGCCGGGAGAGTCAATCATCCGGCAAGGCAGAACCACAGGATCATTCCGGTGACGATCCATGGGAGCAAATGGGGATTTCAATATTCACCATATGTATATTATAATGAGCATTGTATTGTATTCAATTCCAAACATATACCGATGAAAATAGAACATGACACGTTTTGCAAATTATTTGATTTTGTCAAACAGTTCCCGCATTATTTTGTCGGTTCCAATGCAGATTTGCCGATAGTAGGAGGCTCCATTTTAAGCCATGACCATTTCCAGGGCGGTCACTATGAATTTGCCATGGCAAGAGCGAAGGTAGAACGTTCCTTTAGCGTGAATGGATTTGAAGATGTGGAAGCTGGGATTGTCAATTGGCCGATGTCGGTCATCCGTATTTCATCGGAAGATGCAGATAGATTGATTGCGCTTGCGGATAAGATTTTGGATGCATGGAGAAAGTATACGGATGAAGAGGCGTTTGTATTTGCCGAAACAGACGGGGAGCCGCATAATACGATTACGCCAATTGCCAGGAAGCGTGGGGATAAATTTGAACTGGATTTGGTATTGCGTAATAACATTACGACACAGGAGCATCCGCTTGGCGTGTATCATCCTCATGCAGAGTTGCACCATATTAAGAAAGAGAATATCGGGTTAATTGAGGTGATGGGACTTGCTGTATTGCCAGCGAGACTAAAGGATGAGATGGAGAAATTAGCAAATGCGATCCTCTCTTCCGAAGATATCCGCAAAGATGAAATGCTTGAGAAGCATGCAGATTGGGTAGATGCCTTTTTGCCAAAGTACCATGAGGTGAACCCGGAAAATATCATGGATATCTTGCATAAGGAAATTGGCGATGTCTTCATGCGGGTACTAGAAGACGCTGGCGTGTATAAGAGAACGGAAGAAGGACAAGCTGCGTTTGACCGTTTTGTGGTATCTTTAAATTAAAAATAGGAATATCAATCGTTTCTTAACGAAATCAAAGAGATATCAGACAAGGGTCTGCTGTCTCTTTTGTTTTGTCAAGATGTCTATATAAGATACTGTATATGGACGGACATATTCCATAAATTTGCAAGTTGCCATATATTGCTAAACGTGATATAATTGCAACTATCTTTTTGATTATAGAAAGGATTCTTATGGCTACCCTACAGATCAAGCGCAATGAATTAAAATATCAAATGGGTTTTCTAGAAGCTATCTCTCTCCAAAATGAGCTTGATGTACTGCTCCAGAGGGATAAGTATTCTGTGAATGGGGATTATCTGGTACGTAGCCTCTATTTTGATTCTCTGAATAATATTGACTTTATGGAAAAAGCGGCGGGTTATGAACGCCGGAAGAAAGTTAGGATCCGGGTTTACAGCCCGGAGGCTACAGATGGAAAATTTGAGATAAAACAAAAAGTCGGGGATTATTCCCATAAAAAGAGCCTGTTGGTTTCAGCGTCAGAGATGAGACAGGCAATGGATGGGGATTACTCTTTCCTATTAGAGAAAGAGTCAGGAACGGCGTTAGAATTGTATTCTCTTCTGACACTAGGATGCTATCGTCCCGCGACGATCATCGAGTATCAAAGGACAGCCTTTTCGTATGTCGAGAATAATGTGAGAATTACTTTTGATAAAAATATAAAATGTTCCGAAACGGATTTGGATTTATTAAGCGATAATCTGTGCTATTTGCCTGCAATAGATGACAGAGTCATCTTGGAAGTAAAATACAACGGGACATTATTAAAGGCAATTAGTGACATTTTGAGGAAATATAATTTGGTGCAAGTGTCAGTAAGCAAATATGGCGTCGGAAGACCAATTTATACAAAATACATGTAAAGGGAGAAATGATATGGGCAAAACAGAGATAATGGAATGGTTTAACAGTAATAATATGGCATTGACATCGGAACGGATTTTATTGTTCCTGACAGCGGCTCTGGCTATTGCATTTGTGATTTACCTTACTTATCGTATTACATACACTGGGGTAAATTATAATAACAAATTTGCCATTACGAACATGGTTCTTCTGCTCGTAGCGACAGTGCTTATGATGATGATTAGCAGTAATATCGCTATTTCGCTTGGCATGGTGGGCGCTTTGTCCATCGTCAGATACCGTACGGCAATTAAAGACCCAAATGATACGTTATTTCTATTTTGGTCGATTGTAGAAGGATTGTGTGTTGGCGCTCAGATGTTAAAGATTGCGATCATTTCTACGCTTTTTATTGCAATTGTGGTGATCGCGGTTACTTATGGCGGGTATTTCCAAAAGAAGTATTTACTGGTGATTCGAGGAGGGCAGGAAGCGTCTACTGATGAGGTTATAGAATTAATAGGCAGGATATATCCTAAAAACCGTATTCGGACATCTAATTATACACAGGCGGGCATGGAGATGATCCTCGAAATAACAAGCAAAAAACCTGTCAGTGAAGAGAATGTAAAAAGCATTCTTAAAATTACAGGCGTAAAGAGCGTGAACTGGCTGTTACAGACAGGAGAATATATTGGATAATGAAATGGTTTAGAAAACCTTTGATGATTTTTGCTTTTGCCATTGCTTTGAGCATTGTTTTTATTTTTTATAAGAGGCAGGAACATAACAATGTTTTTGGATGCCCGGTTGTTAACCAAGACAAAGTGGAAAGATTGATAGCTGGAAAGCAACGTGTAGAGACACCAAGTAATTTACTTCTTTATCAGTATCAGGAACTGCCGTTTCAGAAAGAGAATAATACGTTTCTAGTTCCCGGAGTGGGAACATTAGAAATGTTTAAAGGGAATATAAGCTCACGCAATGGGGCAAAAGTTTATTTAAAACAGATGAGCGGGCAAGGGGCGGAAGGCACTGCGGGAGAGAATTTTCCTAATTATGCGGTATATGTTTTGCATGAAGACTTGTATTATGAAACATGTATTCAGGTAACGCCTTCTATTATCCTGGCTTTTTATACGGATACCTTTGAAAAGGAACATGCTTATGGAAAAATGGTGTTATACACGCCCAAAGATCATGAAATTGGGACGTATTCCGTTAAGTCGAGCGAAGCAAAACTGTCCTATGATGTGAATCAGGAAGGAATATCTACCAAAGAGAACCGGAATTACACTTTAGAATTATACAAAGATGGCATGCAGCATAAAATGAACCTTGCCGGACTGAGGAAAGATGATGATTGGGAGTTGGATGCGCTGCCTGAAAATGAAGAGCAGATATTGCTTTTCTTCCAGAGGTGGAATGAATTCTGCGCCACAGAAGGTGAAAAGCGGTTCACAGTAAATTATCAGGTGATAGAGTTTTATATGGACGACCAGCATATGGGGAATTATCTTTTGAGAGTGCCGTTAGATGAGAAGCAAATTGATATACATGGCGGGTATTTCCTTTTAGAAGAGGCTTTGGAGGAGTCCTTATATAGCGCCAGAATCAGTGCGTTATTAAGCGGAACCATTACAGACCCTACATTACATTTAGAATATTTATTTTGGCAAGAGAAGCAAGATGGTGACAGTGTTGTTTATGCCCTCCCGAGAAGATTTCAAAAAATTGAGCAGCCTCAATAGCTGCTCAATTCCATGTCTATCCAGTTTAAGCGCTTATCTAGCCATGTAAACAAAAAGTCTACATTTTCTTCATAAGTTTGAAAGTTGCCGATCTCGGTTCTGATCCGGTATGTAATCGTGCCGAGCACAGGCCAGCGTTCGTAGTTAGCGGCAATGTCTTTGGCGTATATGACAGATTTCTCGCGTTCGGTTTTTAAGAAGTCCTGGATTTGCGGATAGTATTTCTGCCATTCTTCGGCAAGCAGCGTTCTAAATTCTTCCATTTCCATCAATGCCTGGAACCATATATTTAAAAATCCTGCGGAATCCGTTTGCCATGATTCATAAATGCTTGCTCTATTAATATCGGAAACCGAAGTAGAGTCGCAGCTTTGATCAAAATCCCATATTGGCCCTAAATATAATTTATCATTTTGCGGTTTATATGCGTACATGCTCCAACCCATATCCGCGTTCATCGTAATCTCGTTGACCAGATACCAATCTATAAACGATTTGATATCCACTAAATCAATGATTTCATCCCAATTAGCAGTTAGTATTGCTTCATTGACAAGCTGCATATAAGCGTAGATGTATTCATCCTGATATTGCGTGATAGATTCAGGCTCAGGATAACGGATCGCACATGTAAAATAACTGCCCCAATTGAGCGGGGAATTTTGTACAGGCGTGAACTCAAATCCTTCGACATCACCACCCATTTCTATTAGGAAACTGACGAGAATATCCTCAGATCCGTATGGGTTTTCTATGTCAATGCGGTTAATACCGGTTTCCACAGATTCACAGAGTAAATATATGCCTAGATACTCGTCGTTAAAAAAGACATGAACCCACTGACATTTGGAAGTATAGGTAAGGCCTAATATCCGTCCGATCTCAAGGGCAATTTCGTTCCGCATCAATGTGTAATCCATGGAATTATTTAGTAGCACCCAGTCTTTTCCGGTGCCCATGTCAAATAGATTCTGACCTTCGTCGAATTTAATCTTATATGGCTTTTTTTCGAATTGGCCCCATGTGCTGTTGCCACGTCCTTTAATTTGTCCTACAACATCAGATAAGCAATCATCAGTATTGGCATTTGTGATCGTACAGGTACATACCCGGTAAGATTCTCTATCAATATTTTCTCTGTCTATCTCTGTAGTAATATGAAGCTCTGGTAGCAAGAAATCAGTTTCGGGATTTTTTTCCATCCAATTACCATATAGATCTACAGATTTCTCTAATAATACTTTTTGTACAGTCGCCGATTCCTTTCCTTCGTCCGTATGCCACCCCAGGAAAACCATGTTTGATGATTCCTGTGGCATGTCCGGTTCCACTTCCCGTTGCCAGAATGGGACATAATATGTTTTCATATAAATATTTCCATAGCCATTGCTATTATGGTACACGACAGTGCCGGAGTTTGTTCCCACAATAAAGGAGAGTAGTAAGATGGTAAGGATCATGGCTATTAGGAATGCGGTTTTCTTTTTTGGCTGCATTGTAATGGCTCCTGTCTTATTTTCTGGAATATTGTTTCAGGGGTTGGTTATCCTGTCAATCATATCATAAAAAATCTAAATATCACAAGGAATATTTTATATATTTGTAACAGTCGGGACATTCGATAAAATATGGGAAATATGATAGAATTATAAAAACGGTTAGAAGGGAAAGGCAGGTATTTTCAGATGAAAAGAGCAGTTATCATAGGTTATGGCAATATGGGAAGTAAATATGCCGTCAGGATTTATAAGGGAGAAATAAGGGATTTATCGCTTTATGGCATTGTGTGTAGGAATTCTACAGGACAGCAGGAGATCCGGGAAAGCATGCCAGAAGTGGTCATTTATCCTGAAACGGACAGCGCATTTGCCGATTGCGAAAAATTCGATGCGATCATTATTACGACGCCGCATAAGGAACATGTAAGAGTAGTAAAAAAGGCACAGGAACTGGGGATTCATGTGTTATGTGAAAAGCCATTAGGGATAATGGCACAGGAATGCAAAGCCTTATCCTTTGACCTGACAGGAGTAGTGTGTGCCATGATTTTCAATTGGAGGGCAAGAGACATCTATAGACAGGTACACGACTATTTGGAAAGCGGGAAATTAGGACGCTTGCATCAGGTTGTATGGATTGCTAATTTCTGGTATCGCCCGGAACATTATCATAAAGCTTCGGCATGGCGCAGCAGTTGGGGCGGAGAAGGTGGAGGATTATTGATCAATCAAAGCCAGCACTTATTGGATATGTGGAACTGGCTGTTCGGACAACCATGTGAAGTGTTGGCACGGATAGCTTATGGAAGCTATAGCAAAATTTTGGTAGATGATAAGGTGGCTCTTTTTTTCCGGCATGATAATGGGATGTGGGGGACATTTCTTTCTTCGAGCGGGGATTCTCCGGGAACGAATCATTTAGAGATACATGGAGAAATGGGGAAATTAGTGGTTGAAGATAATTGCCATGTCACGCTTTGCCAAAATGAGGAATCGACCATGCGGGTGTCCGAATCTTCCCAGGAGATGTTTCCTAAAATTCCCTATGAAACAGAATGCTGGGAAGTGAAACAAGAAAAAGATGAATATGCAGTTATTTTACAAAATTTTGCGGATGCAATGGAAGGAAGAGAGGAACCTTTGGCTACGCTTTCTGATGGGAAGCGGGCATTAGAGAACACGAATGCGGCATATTTATCGGATTGGCAGGGCAAAGCGGTGGCAATTCCGTGTGATGAGGAGGCGTATCGCCTGGGTCTAGAGAGAATGATCATAGAAGAGGGGCAGGGAAATAGGGCAAAATGAGTGAAAGAAAGGAGCTGTTGCTTTAACAGCAGCTCCTTTTAGACACGTAATATTAAATTACGCCAAACAGATAGAAATATCTGTAGATGTGCAGACATAGTATGTATGGGCGTTATATCTCGTTACTGATACCAAGCATGCTGCAAAGAAAGGTATAAAAATCTCCTTGTTGTTCGTTGTTCATTTTTTGATATAAGGATATAAGCCGTTGATATTTTTTGAGATTGTGCATGTTATTGGCGAGCAGGGAATCCGCATTCGTCCGCTCTTCTGAAAGATAGAGAATGTAATCAGTAGAGACATGAAAAAAACGAGATAAATCAATTAGTAACATGGCGTCCGGAATACTTGCGCCAGTTTCGATTTTGCTTAGCATGGTTTGATTGGCACCGAGATATTCAGCTAATACTTTTTGTGTTAATTTTTTTTCCAATCTTAATTCTTTGATTCTTGTTTTCATTGTTCATACCCTTTCTTCTATTGTAGGCTTTTTCCAGGCGAAAAGTATTCCAATTTTTAATGGAAATATTCCGCCAGGAATTTATATTCAATATTGAATATGAGAAAATGAGGAAAATAGCAAAATTAACACAAAATGTTGTAAAAATAGCACTTGACATATATTCCAGGTAGAATCATGATGCGGTGGCAACTCCTCCTTTATTCCCGCGGGCAGTCGCCAAGTGGCTGCTTGCAGACATTTGGCGACTG
>CAJTSL010000003.1:80505-128551 GCA_910578845.1 uncultured Lachnospiraceae bacterium | reverse complement strand
GTCCTGGATGGCTCTGAAGCCAGAAATTTTCAGGTGGTTCCCAAGCAGGAAACTGGTGGCTCCCAAGCAGGATAATATTCATCTGGTTTCATGGCAAGAAGTAGACTTGCATGATTCGGGATAATTTTTTTAACTGGCTTCCTGCCATTCCCCGATATGCCATGTATAAGTCAAATCTGCATTGCATGAGCAGATAGATTACTGCCCGAAAAAAGAACATAAAAAATCCCCCACAAACTTCAAAACGAAGTCTGAGAGAGGATTTAAGTATGATAAAATAGCCCATCAAAACATCGTTTTTTTATTAAGTGGGTTTGCCCTATTTTTTGATTATTTAGAAAACAAAAAATCTTTTACAACATCTACAAACTTCTCTGCATTTGATAATATGGCGGGATGATTACCTGTTGGGAATAAATATTTTCTGCCATTCGATACAAGCTGTTCCATTTGACTATATTCCTCTTCAAGATTTTCACGGCACATTGTATCTTCATTACTACCAACAAATAGTATCGGCACTTCAAGCATTTCTAAAGGCTTATAGAATAATGGGAGTTTTGAATCAGCACATTCTACCAACGCTTTTGTATTAAGGTTAACAACAGTTTCCCAATCTTCTCCTTGACACCATTCATAAAACTGTCTGGAAAAATCGTTACTTTTTGCAGTCATTCTCTCTTTTAGAAGATTTTCCGAAAAACCGCTTTGAAGTGTCCTCCCATCAAAGCTATCTGCAACAACTTTATATACAAGGTCTGGACGCTCTAATGCAACATTAACGGCAACCCACGCTCCACCGCTTGTGCCTATCAAATTCACTTTTTCACAATCTAAATATTCCAAAAACGCTATCACCTGTTGAGCCTGTGAATACCATAAATCCGACGGTAATTCCTCTACTCTATCAGATTGCCCATTGCCAAGGAAATCCATAAGAATCACCCTAAAGCTATTTGCATATAAAGGTATTATATATTCAAACATCTTTGATGAGGCTGTATCTCCATGCAATAATACAACAGGCAAACCTGCCCCTATTTCATCGTAATAAATGTTCTTATCCCCATATTTAAAAAATGCCATTTACCATCCCTCCTGCCTTTTAAAGTTAATTGTAACAACATAAAAACAGATATAAAACCTTATAATCTTTCTGTAAATAAAAATGCGCCATGAACAAATCATGGCACACTTTTATTTACAGATTATTTTGTTTTATTATCCGCTGAATACTTTTCTCGGATAAATAATACTTTTCTGCCAACTGCTTAATGCTCATTCCATTTTGGTAATCTGAACATATCTGGCAATTTCGAGAAGCTAAAAACTGCTTTGTATCGGTATTATCTCCCCAATGCTTTCTGTTTTCACTCTTTTTGGGGATATATATGGTTTTACCATCAACATATTTTTGTATTTGCTCTAATAACTCTTTCGGCAATAAATCAATCGGATTTTGACAGCCCACTTTGCACCTCCTAAAAATTTCTTAGGATTAGCAAAGGCTATTGTCATTTGCAATTATAATATGTTTTTATTGGTGTATGCAATAGCCTTTGCTATGCAAAAATTTTTGTTCCCATTTATCAAACACTTCCTTTCGCTATAATGTCAGTATTATAGCATATGCGTTTTGCACTGTCTATAAAATCTCATTCAAACAAGGAATACAAACTTTAATTATGTCTGTTAATTATAAATAATTTCCTCATTCACAAGCTCCCTCGCACAAGCTCTTATGTTATTCATTCCTCCTGTCCATTCTAAGGCATTTTCTTCCTTTAACTGTTGTTCCCTGTGCCTGTTTCATGCCCTCTATGAGCCTTTCAAAGCGTTCTTGCGCCTGCCTGTCGATGTCGGCAAGGTAGGCATTGAGCCTGCCACTTGTGAGGAGATTAGTGTATGTAACCTTATGGTACTGCTTCAGATAGTCTAAGTGCCGCTGTCCCCATGTGCCTATTGGCTGTTCTTCTTCGGCGGATATGGTTAAACACAGTATTAAATAATCGCCTTGCCGCTCGTATCTGCCGCCCAGTTCCTCAAATAATGATTTTGCCATTGTTTGTTACCTCCACATTCATTTTTATTTTGAATGTCCGCAAAATCCGTCCTACATCTCTGGCGCACATAGAACAAAACATATAGCTGCGTCATTCCCTTTAAGGGGAGATAGTGCGCCTGCACCGGGACAATCACGCTGTCCGCCGCCGCAAGCGCATTAATCGTGAGCATACCCAGACTCTACATACAGTCAATCAGAATATAGTCATAATCCTTTTTCAACCCGCTAAGATAAGATTTCATGGTGAACTCCCGGCTCATGGCGTTTACAAGCGTGATTTCCATACCAGACAGCTCGATATTCGCCGGAATCAGGTCTACGCCCTCTTCATGGTGTAAAATCCCCTCGCCCGCTTCCATCGGATCGTCACGGATAATCTTTTCCATCTGCGTTGCCAGCGTAACAGAAAGATTGTTCTGGTCTGCCTAACCCAAAGAGGTTGTCAAATCCCCCTGCGGATCGGCGTCCACAAGCAACACTCTCTTTCCCTCGTTTGCAAGTCCTATCCCTAAGTTTACAGCAGTCGTGGTCTTGCCCGTCCCGCCTTTCTGGTTTGCAAGGGCGATTACCTTACATTTAGACATCACGGTTTACCTCCTTTCCCGAAAATTTAATAGCCACTCTGTATAAAGCAGAATAGCTATGTATGGGTTTTGGGCAATAAAAAAAACCGACTGATTCTTGTTTTAAAATCAATCGGCTATGTAGCTAATTTTCAATTTGTAGTTTTTTCAACCATATATCCTTTTTGATTGCAGTCTTTAATTATTTCATTTGCAATTTTTTCATTACAATTTACCCCAATTATTACTCTTGATACTGACAATCCGCAATTTGCATATCTTATGTTTTGCCCTTTATATCCTGCATCTTCTTTAATTTGCGGTTTAACAAATCCCTTATTAAAACTACTATCTCCATATGGTTCCATCAATATCCTTACTTCTTTTTCTTCATAAGATTTCATATCACCATTCATCGGATTTTTTATTACGAAAGGTAATTCTGCCATAGGCGATCCATTTTTCCATAATTCTTGTTGTGTTCTAGAGTAGTCTTTTATCAAAATTGAAGTATAATCTATCTCATCCTTATTGAAGTAATCAACAGGATACAGCATATCATAATTATCCACATTAAATACGATACAGACTCCATTTTTATGATTTGCATATGCTTCCCACATATACTCTTCCTTTTTATAAGAGAAAGAACATACATCATATATCTCTTTCATTGTTTCAACCGAAAACTTTATATTTTCCTCTCTTATGCCAGTTTCTCTTGAAACTTTTTTACTATCATATTTAATCTCAAATTCTGTTTTATCGTTCAAATATATATAATGAGAGAACCATAGCATATCTCCCCTTAAACATTCTAGTTTTCTCAAATTCGATTTTTCATTGTTATCAAATGCTATAAACTTATAAATCTTATTTTTTTCTATTAAAGATTTCAAATAAACAATCTTAAAATCTGAAGCCTTCTTTCTTGAATAACTATAATATTCTCTATAAAATCCCAAGACTGTTTCTCTCCTCTCTATACAATAATTCTGCCAAAAATATATACCCGTATTCTCATTACGAATTTTTACCACAAAAAGTCACAAATTCTATTTGTCCACCTAGTCCGCAATCACCCATTTTGCCCGCAAAATCCATACTTTCCAGTACAAAGCAGCACCAAACATCGACTATTTTTGCCTCCAAACACTCTAAGAAACAAAATACTCTGCCACATTCTCTTATATATATTTGATTAAAAGTATATAATCTATATACATTACCAGTATACCAGAAAATCCCGCCTTATAAAAGACGGGATTCCCTATTTAAATTATATACACTTCAACAGTAAGGTCTTTCCACTGCCCCTCTCGCAGATAATCACCATTCGCCCTGCGAAAAGCCAGTGCCTGAGCGTAATCTATCGTGAAATCGAAGTATATCATATTGGGCAAACCCAATAAGCTTAGATTACTTCCCCTCCCCACTGCATATCGCCGCCTGTGCCGCCGCCAATTTAGCAATCGGCACCCTAAACGGTGAACAGGACACATATGTCAGGCCAACTTTATGGCAGAATTCCACTGAAGACGGATCGCCGCCATGTTCGCCGCAAATACCGAGTTTGATATCCGGCCTTGTCATACGTCCTTTTTCTGCTGCCATCTGTACTAATTGTCCTACGCCGTTCTGGTCTAATCTCGCAAACGGATCAGATTCATAAATCTTGCTCTTATAATAGTCCCCAAGGAACTTACCCGCATCGTCACGGGAGAATCCAAATGTCATCTGTGTCAAATCGTTGGTGCCAAAGGAGAAGAATTCTGCTTCCTCTGCAATCTCATTCGCAAGAAGCGCTGCTCTTGGGATCTCAATCATTGTCCCGACATGATATTTGATATCAGAATTTTTCTCTTTCTTCACCTGTTCTGCCACTTCAACGACAACGTCTTTGACAAATTTCAATTCTTTCTTCTCGCCGACAAGCGGAATCATGATCTCGGGAACAACATCATATCCCTTCTCATTCTTCACTTCAATTGCTGCTTCCATTACTGCTCTCGTCTGCATCTTAGCGATTTCCGGATAAGTAACGGCAAGACGGCATCCACGATGCCCCATCATCGGATTGAACTCATGAAGGGAATCACAGATTTCCTGTACTTCTTCCGCAGTCATCATCATTTCTACTGCAAGATCGTCAATATCGTCTTTCTCTGTCGGTACGAATTCATGAAGCGGCGGATCTAAGAAACGGATTGTGACCGGTCTGCCCTCCATAACTTCATACAATGCTTTGAAATCGCCTTTCTGGAAAGGAATCAATGCATTTAGTGCTTTCTCTCTCTGTTCTACTGTCCTTGCGAGGATCATCTGACGGATCTTCGGGATTCTGTCAGGCTCGAAGAACATATGCTCCGTACGGCAAAGGCCGATGCCTTCTGCGCCATATTTTACAGCATTGGCAGCGTCCGCCGGGGTATCGGCATTCGTACGCACCTGTAACTTGCGGTATTGATCCGCCCATCCCATGATCCTGCCGAAATTGCCGCTTACGGAAGCTTCTACAGTACGGATATCTCCTTTATAGATCTTTCCGGTAGAGCCGTCTAAGGAAATGTAATCGCCTTCATGGAATACTTCCCCGCCAAGCTCAAACACTTTATCAAGCTCGTTAATCGCTATATCGCCACAGCCGGATACACATGCTGTGCCCATACCACGCGCTACTACCGCTGCATGGCTGGTCATACCGCCGCGGACAGTAAGGATGCCTTCCGCTGCATGCATGCCTTCGATGTCTTCCGGTGATGTCTCTAAACGGACGAGAATGACTCTCTCTCCTTTTTCATGAGCGGCCTTCGCTTCTTCTGCGGTAAAGTAAACCTTTCCTGCTGCCGCGCCTGGAGATGCCGGAAGCGCCTGTCCAATGACTTGTCCTGCCTTTAGGGCGTCAGCGTCAAAAGTCGGATGCAACAACTGATCCAATGATTTTGCTTCAATTCTCAAAACGGCTTCTTCTGGCGTGATCTTGCCTTCGTCCACAAGGTCACAGGCAATCTGGATTGCCGCCGGTGCCGTTCTTTTCCCATTACGCGTCTGTAAAAAGAAAAGTTTTCCGTCTTCAATTGTAAATTCCATATCCTGCATGTCGCGGTAATGGTTTTCTAACTTGTTCGCTATTTCCATGAATTGCTTGTAGCATTCCGGCAAATCTTCTTCCAGTTTTGTGATCGGCTGGGGCGTACGGATTCCCGCTACAACGTCCTCGCCCTGTGCATTGATCAGGTATTCTCCATAAATCCCTTTCGCGCCCGTGGAAGGATTCCTTGTAAAAGCAACGCCAGTACCGGAAGTATCGCCCATATTCCCGAATACCATTGCCTGTACATTGACCGCGGTCCCCCAGTCACCCGGGATATCGTTCATTCTTCTGTAAACGATAGCTCTTTCATTATCCCAAGAGCGGAAAACGGCTTTTACAGCTTCCATCAACTGTACCTTCGGCTCCTGCGGGAAGTCTTCTCCCTTATTCTCTTTGTAGATAGCCTTAAATTTCGTGATGATCTCCTTCAGATCATCTGCCGTCAGATCTGTGTCGAATTTAACGCCTTTCGACTCCTTAATCTCGTCCAATATTCGTTCAAAATAGGATTTGGGAATTTCCATAACAACATCGGAAAACATTTGAATGAACCTTCTGTAAGAATCATAAGCAAATCTTGGATTTCCGGTCTTACTTGCAAAGCCTTCCACTGCAACGTCAGTCAGCCCAAGATTTAAGATGGTGTCCATCATGCCCGGCATAGATGCCCTTGCGCCGGAACGGACGGATACTAATAAAGGATTTTGCGTATCACCGAATTTCTTTCCTTGTTTGTTCTCCAAAATCTCCAATGCATCAAAAATCTGCTTCTGTATTTCGTCTGAAATCTGCCTGCCATTGTTGTAATAATCCGTACATGCTTCCGTTGTAACGGTAAATCCCTGAGGGATCGGTAATCCCAGATTTGTCATTTCCGCCAGGTTCGCGCCCTTTCCACCTAACAGATTACGCATATCTGCGTTACCCTCCTCAAACAAATACACCCATTTCTCCATATTAATAACCATGCTCCTTTCCAAAACATTAAGTGCTACCCGCATACTTATACCTAATCATAGCATATCTTTCATTATCACGCACCAATTTTTTCCTTATTTTGATGAAAAGTTTTTGGCTCATGCGGAATAAAACTATCGAATATGAATAAATCGAAATCTTCCCCCAGGCTCTCTAATTGCTTCTGGTTCTTTACCGTCCACGCGACCGCCAGGTTCTTATATAGCTTCCGGCAAATCCGCCGTCCCGGCTCTTCTTTGAACTGGCAGTTATAAGCGATAAAATCGGGGCTGGTCGCCCAGTTGACCAACAAATGGGTGAGCATGAAATGCAGCACATTTTTATAATTCCCGTCACGCCTGAAATTCGTAGACAACTGTCCGCGCATGACTTCCTTATGATAGATCCGGTACCATAGAAGCGCAAGCGGATTAAATGATTCGATACAGTATACGCCCTGATAATCCTTTAACATCCTCTGCACGATGGGGCAAAGGGATAAGTTTGTCCACTCTATCTTCAGTTCTACGATAAGCGGGACACGCCCCGCCACCATGTCCAAGAATTCCCGCAGCGTGGGGATTTTCTCCTCCGTCTGCATGAGGGTAAGTTTCTGTAATTCTTCGTATGTCATCATATCAATTTTGCCCGGCACGCCACACATGCGCTCCAAGGTAAAATCATGGAAAATAACCGGGATGCCATCCTTTGTTAGCTGCACGTCCAATTCTATGCCGTATCCCGCTTCTACTGCTTTGCGGAACGCGCTCATGGAATTCTCCGGCGCCAATGTCGTATTATCATGTAAGCCGCGGTGCGCATATAACACGCCCATATACGGAAGCCTGTTAGGCCTTCTCCAAATACGCGGCATAATTAATAATAAATAAAGAGAGAACAGGATAACGCCACCTATTACTATCATGACAGCTTTTTGCATTATCATACCTATAATCATACTAAACCATACCTTTCCGCCCTATAGATCACTCTATCTTGATTATAATGAAAAAACAAAAAACTGCAAGATAGGAATTCCGTTTTCTTATCCCCCCTAGATCTCGTCCCACTGCTCCCCGGCTTCCCATTTGGCATATTTTTCCCGCCTTATGTATAACTTTCCTTGAAAAAATCAAGGATTTATGTATAATAGATAACGTGCAATCCCGGCGCATAACAAACAATGCCAGTCCTTTGCACAAAATATGAGAAAATATGAGGTCCAAAAAACATGATTAGTGCAAACAACGTAACATACCGAGTGGGCAAAAAGGCCCTGTTCGAAGATGTTAATATCAAATTTACAGAAGGAAACTGCTACGGCCTGATTGGCGCAAACGGCGCAGGGAAATCCACATTCTTGAAAATCCTCTCCGGCGCGTTAGAAACGACTAACGGCGACATCGCCATCACGCCCGGCCAACGCCTGTCCGTCTTAGAGCAGGATCACTTCAAATATGACGGCTATCCGGTTATGGACGTCGTCATTATGGGCAACGAACGGCTATACCAGATTATGAAAGAAAAGGACGCTATCTATGCGAAAGAAGACTTCTCCGACGAGGACGGCATCCGGGCAAGCGAACTGGAAGCGGAATTTGCGGAAATGGACGGATGGGACGCCGAGTCCAATGCGGCTATGCTGCTTAACGGGCTTGGCATCGAAACGGATCTTCATTATCAAATGATGAGCGACTTAAACGGTAACGAGAAAGTGAAGGTATTGCTTGCCAAAGCGCTGTTTGGCAACCCCGATATCCTTCTTTTAGACGAGCCTACGAACCATTTGGATTTAGATGCGATTGCATGGTTAGAGGAATTCCTGATTAATTTTGAAAACACGGTCATTGTCGTTTCCCACGACCGTTATTTCCTGAATAAAGTATGTACGCATACCGCTGACATCGACTATGGCAAAATCCAGCTCTATGCAGGCAACTATGATTTCTGGTATGAGTCCAGCCAGCTTATCATCAAACAGCGCAAGGAAGCTAATAAGAAGAAAGAAGAACAGATTAAAGAATTACAGGAATTCATTTCCCGTTTCTCAGCTAATGCTTCCAAATCCAAACAGGCTACTTCCCGTAAAAGGGCTTTAGAGAAAATCGAATTAGACGATATCAAGCCCTCCAGCAGGAAATATCCTTATATCGATTTCCGTCCGGAACGCGAAATCGGCAACGAGGTCCTGACCGTAGAAGGCATCAGCAAGACAATCAACGGTGAAAAAGTATTGGACAATATCTCCTTTATCGTCGGTCATGATGACAAAATCGCTTTTGTGGGCGGCAATGAGCTTGCCAAGACTACTCTGTTCAAAATCCTGATGGGAGAATTAGAGCCGGACGAGGGACACTATAAATGGGGCGTAACGACTTCGCAGGCGTATTTCCCGAAGGATAACACCGCTGAATTTGACAATAATTATACCATTGTGGAATGGCTGACCGGTTATTCCGCCATCAAAGATGCCACTTATGTCCGTGGGTTCCTTGGGCGTATGTTATTCGCCGGGGATGACGGCGTGAAGAAAGTCAAAGTCCTCTCTGGTGGCGAGAAAGTCCGTTGCCTGCTCTCTAAAATGATGATCAGCGGCGCGAACTGTCTTATTTTCGACGAACCCACCAACCATCTTGACATGGAGGCCATCACGGCACTCAATGAAGGGATGATCAAATTTAAAGGCGTAGAGCTTTTCTCCTGCCATGACCATCAGGTCGTACAGACAACCGCTAACCGTATCATGGAGATTCTGCCTGACGGTTCATTGATTGATAAGATCACGACTTATGACGAGTATCTGGAAAGTGATGAAATGGCTAGGAAGCGTACAGTATATACGAGCACGGCAACGGATGAGGAAGATTGATGAGAGCAGTAGACTTGCATGTGCATTCTGATCGTTCAGATGGCACTTATACCCCAGCGCAATTAGTGGACTATGCCTTGCAAAAAGGCATTGCCGCTTTTGCCTTAACAGATCATGATACGATTGAAGGCCTTGACGAAGCGCTTTCTTATGCGGCGGATAAGCCGGTAGAAGTCGTCCCGGGCATCGAGTTTTCCACGAAATACGAAGAGCGGGACGTGCATGTGGTGGGTCTCTACATCCGCTACGATGCCCCTGCATTCCGCGCAAAGTTACAGTCGTTTGTGGATTCCCGTATCAACCGCAATATGAAAATGTGCGCCAATCTGCAAAGCGCAGGCATTGACATCACATATCAGAAACTATGCGAGGAAAATCCGGGCGCAGTCATAACAAGGGCACATTATGCCGCTTATCTGACGAAACATGGCTATGTCTCTGACCGTACCGAGGCATTTGCCAAATATGTCGGGGATGATTGTCCGTATTTCGTCCCACGGGAAAAGGTAACGCCCATGCAAGCAGTCTCTCTGATCTTAGAAGCCGGCGGCATTCCGGTCCTTGCCCACCCTCCGCTCTATCATATGGACAAAGAAAGCCTGGATGCCCTGGTCCGTCTTTTAAAAGAAGCCGGGCTAATGGGGATCGAGACGCTCTATAGCTCTTATAGCACACAAGATGAGCGCGATATGTTCCATCTTGCGAAAAAATACGAGCTTTTACCAAGTGGCGGCTCAGATTTCCATGGTGAAAATAAGCCAGGACTGGACTTGGCTTCCGGGTATGGGAAGCTTTTCGTCCCGGAATGCTTCCTAGAAGATATGAAAAAAGCGCTAGGGCGTTAAAACCGATCAACCTGCGATCCTGCCGATATCCATGGCCAAAAGTATCCATACAATCCCTATAAGACAATCCTTATAAAACAATGCTTAAAAACCGGAGCGTTCCTATGAAAATATTATTTACCGACTTAGACGGCACATTACTCAATAACAAAAGCACGGTGTCCCGGAAGACAAAAGCTTTCCTGGATCGTTTTATCCTCTCAGGGAATAAATTAGTCCTCTCTTCCGGCAGGCCGCTTAAGAGCATCTTAGAAATCAAAGAGCAAGCCGGGCTTTCTTATCCCGGTATTTTCGTGATCGCCTACAACGGTACGCTCATCTATGACTGCGATAGCCAAAAACCGGTCTTGGAGAAAAGAATGCCGCTTTCCTATGTATCCTATCTGCAAGAACAGGCAAAAGCGCTGCGCCTCCACATCCATACCTATATCGGCGATGCTGTCGTTTCTTCCTCGGAAGACGAGGAAATCCGGTATTACAGACAGAAAATCCATCTGCCCCTTATCCTTGCCAAGGATTATGCTTCTGTCCTGACCGAAGAGCCATTTAAAATGCTTGCCATCGACCTGCACGAGCGGGAAAGGCTGATGGCTTTTAGTGATGCGATTTCCGGCTGGGCGGCGGATAAAGTCCGTTCTATTTTCTCCAATGACTATTATTTAGAGTTGTTTGTCAAAGACGCGGGAAAAGGCAATGCCGTCCACTTTGTCTGTAACCATTTTGGCGTGCCTGTAAGTGATGCCTATGCCGCCGGGGACGCTGAAAATGATATTTCCATGTTAGAAGCTGCCGGGTGTGGGATTGCCATGGCAAACGCTTCCCCAAAAGTAAAAGAGGCCGCCGATGTCATTACCGGTCTTGATAACGACAACGACGGTCTTGCTCTTTTTATGCAATCCATCCTCTTTTCCTAATACATTGTATCGCCTGCGCTTATGGCATTCATCCGCAAGCGGCTGCACCGGTGCAGGCTTTTGTAGGCGCTTAGCCTTCCACGATCAAATACCTGCCGTCACCTATTTCAAAGACTTCGTCAGCTTCCAGTATCTCATCTTCGTCGGCGCCTTCCATGTCGATTCCCGCTTCGTCAAAATAATCCCATACTTCCTGCACGGAATCGACCACTACCGCCATACATTCCTCTAAGAAATCATCTGCAGCCTCTAGCGTTTCCGCAACTTTATCTGGGAACAATTGCTCCTGTTTCTCCAAAAAGCATCTAAGTACCGCATCATCGAACATATTCTCTCCCTCCTTCCTCTATGTCGTCTCTATCAGATTTCTTTTTTTCATCTCCTGATATACCCTGCCTATCGGCAAACCTACCACATTCGCATAATCCCCGCAGATTCCCTGGATATAGGCGGCGAACTTCCCTTGGATCGCATAAGCGCCTGCCTTATCCATCGGCTCTCCGGAATCTATATATCTCCTGATTTCTTCGTCTGTCATGGGAAAAACCGTGACGTCCGTACATTCGTGGAACGTATGGAACATTGCCGGCATATCCTTATATTTCCAGGCTAGCGTCACGCCCGTGTAGACCTGATGGCTTTTCCCCTGTAGTTCCTGCAGCATACGGAACGCGTTGTCTTTGTCGCCCGGCTTGCCCATAATCTGTCCCCAACATGCGACTACCGTATCCGCACCGATTACAACAAAATCTTCCTGCATCGTTTCCGAGAGGGTCTTACAGATATCAACTGCTTTTTGGTAAGAAAGCTCTTCCACGATATCCGCCGGTGCTTCTTTCGTAATCACTTCTTCCTTCCCGCTGGGCATTGTCTTGAAGGAAATGCCTACTTGCCTTAAGAGTTCTTTCCTCCTCGGCGAGGCAGATGCCAATATTACTTTCATCAATACGTACCTTATCCTTTCACAAAGTTCTTTTTCCCTTTTCGGTTCATTTTGACCAGACTCGCAGCATGAAATAACCCTTTTACAATTACCTAAGTTCTTTTCCTACGCCAAAAGCCATGGTCAGTGGCGCATCTCCGGGATGAACACACGCTTATCCGCGACTTCTTCCTGCTTCTTGGCAGCCAGTTTCGCCTCTTCGCAGAATGCCAACTGGGAATTGAAGCCGGCCTTCCCCTGCCTGTCTATCTTCCGATAGGTGCCGTCCGAAAGCAGGATATGCGCTTTTGCCGTATCTTGTAACTGATACTGTAAGATACGCATGATTTTATCCTGTAATGCCGGCTTCTCGATCGGGAACAGGATCTCAACGCGCCTCTCTAAGTTCCTCGGCATCCAGTCTGCACTTGCACAATAATATTCTGGCCTGCCATCGTTCTCGAAATAGAAGATCCTGGCATGTTCCAGATAATTTCCCACAAGAGAACGGACACTGATGTTTTCGCCGATACCGGGCAATCCTACTTTCAAACAACATATCCCACGGATGATCAGCTCTATCTTGACGCCTGCCGCGCCTGCTTCATAAAGCGCCTGTATAATATCCTTATCACAAAGCGCATTCATTTTTGCTATGATATGCGCATTCCTGCCCTGCATTGCATTTTCTTTTTCCCGCGCGATCAAATAGAGAAATCTGTCTTTTAACCAAAGTGGCGCAAGAGAAAGCCTATTCCACGAACGAGGCTCCGAATACCCGGAAAGCATATTAAAGACTGCGGTGGCATCTTCTCCGATTATCTCTGCACAAGTGAGCAGCCCAATATCCGTATAGAGCTTGGCAGTCGAATCATTGTAATTCCCTGTCCCTAAATGCACGTAACGCCGGATGCCGTTTTCTTCCCTGCGGACCACTAACGTGATCTTGCTATGTGTCTTCAGCCCTAATAAGCCGTAAATAACATGACATCCCGCTTTTTCCAGTCTTCTCGCCCAGACAATATTATTCTCTTCATCAAATCTTGCTTTCAATTCTACCAACACGGAAACTTGTTTCCCATTATCCGCCGCCTGTTCTAAAGCGGCGATGATCGGTGAATTCCCGCTGACACGGTAGAGCGTCTGCTTAATGGCAAGCACATCCGGGTCTTTTGCCGCCTGCCTGATAAAACGGACAACCGGTTCAAACGTCTGGTAGGGATGATACATAAGAACGTCCCCTTCTCTAATCGCCGCAAAGATATCCGCATTCTCCGGCAGCTCCGGCACGATCTGAGGCTGTGCGTAACGGCGCTCTTTCCATTCGTCGAAACCGTTCATCCCATACATTTTCATTAAAAAGGTCATGTCTAACGGGCCGTCAATCGGATAAATATCTTCTTCACCAATATGCAGCTCGTCCTGAATGATCTTCAAAAGCCTGGCATCCATCCCCGCTTCCACTTCCAGCCGGATTGCCTGCCCCCACTGTCTTTTCTTCAACTGTTTCTCAATCTCTTTTAATAGATCCGCCGTTTCCTCTTCTTCTATAGACAGATCCGCGTTGCGCATGATCCGGAAAGGATAAGCGCATACAATATCATAATTCAAAAAGAGCTTATGGATATTCCTTTCAATCACTTCTTCCAGTAGCAAAAATGCCTTGCCCTCTTCTATCGGGAGCGGGACAATCCTTGAGAGGACGCTTGGCACCTGTACGGTCGCAAACTCTAGCTCGTCTTCGCCGCTCTTTTTCTTCACGAGCGCGCCGATATTCAAAGATTTATTACGGATCAACGGAAACGGCCTGGAAGAATCTACCGCCATCGGAGTAAGGACCGGATACACGTTGTCCTCAAAATAGCGATCGACATATTCCGCCTGTATTTCAGTCAGATCCTCATGCCTCCCGATCAGGTGCATCCCGTTTTCTTCTAAACGAGGAAGCAGAGAATGATTATATGTATCATACTGCTCTCGCACTAACGCATGCGTCTCCTGATTGAGCATAGCAAGCTGTTCCCGTGGCGTCAGCCCCGCAATATCCTTTTTATGATAGCCTGCATTTACCATATCTTTCAGGGACGCCACCCTGACCATGAAAAATTCATCCAGGTTAGAAGCGGAAATGCTTAAAAACTTCAGCCGCTCAAATAAGGGAATTTCCGTATCCTGCGCTTCGCTCAACACCCTTTTATCGAAAAGCAGCCAGCTAAGTTCCCTGTTCGTATAGTATTCCGCACTCGAAAAATCTACTGTTTCCCCCATATCACGTTTCATCCTTTCCCCTTTTATCAGCATTTCTCGTTATCATTTAATTAATGTTCCCTTTCTTTTGCCGGATCACGGGCCTTACACTATATACTTCCGTGAAAAATTCCGCTCTTTTATGGAACAGCCCTTTTTCCAAAGTGATATCTACCGCCGTATCAATGGTGATAATCAATTCCTCGTCCTGTAGCAAAGTCTTAATATCTTTGAACTTCTGCTTATGGCTTCTGTCAAGGCCGTTGGCTATTTTCAAGATAGCAGTCAATTTTGCAATCTTTAAATATGCCTCTTTATCAAGGTTAGAGTTCTGTCCTATCATTTCATAATAGTCAAAATCCATATGATTATACTTGACAGTATTTGCCACGATCTCTCGTTCCAAATGTGACAGGCCGATCATTTCGGTTGACATAATGATATTGTAAGAACATTCCCCCAGGTTCGTCAGGCTAATGTACTTCCCACAGTCATGTAAAATCGTAGCAAGCTGCAATAACAGCCGTTCTCTTTTCCCAAGTCCGTGTACTTTCTTCATACTGTCATAGATCGTCAATGCAATCTTCTCCAACGTTTCGCTTCTTCTCTTACTGCCCATATACCGTTTGCTGATATTCTGCGCACAGGCTATGATATCCTGTTCAAAGTCATGATTTGCCTTGATAATCTTATTCTTCTCTCCGTACTCATACGCGATGCCGTCACATAATGTAACGCCCGGCACCCAGATTAATTTTGCGCCCATTACCTTCACTACGCGGTTTAACAGCACACTGGATATATATAATAGCGGAACGTTCTCCTCCGGCATATCCAGGATCCTGGCTGCTTCAATCACAGATTTTGAGCGCACGTTCTCCATGAACGTATCCATCTCCGACGCATCAATACAATCATTGGAAAGACGCGCTATTTTCCGCTCTACGACCGCCGAAATATAATCATCCACGACAATCATATTCTCGATTTTCCGGTCTTTCAAATATAACTTCTTGAAAACTGCAAGCTGGGAACTGATGAATTCATCAATAATATTCTCATATTGGCTTGGCTTTAAATTCAGATGGCTCATATTATCCTGCAAGCGTAAAATGCCAAGCCGCAAGTTCTGTGTCGTCACAAGGGAATCTTTTACGAATAAAGATATCTGGATGCTGCCTCCTCCGATATCTAAAATCGCGGTTTCTTTCTCAATAACTTTATTAAATACCTTGCCTTTAGAGGCAATTGACTTATAGTCTAAGAACCGTTGCTCGGAATTGCTTAGGATTTCTATCTTAATCCCCGTCTTTTGTTCAATCTGGTCTAAGAGGATAATGGTGTTCTCCGTTTCTCTGATCGCACTGGTGCCATAAGCTTTGTAGCCGTCTATATGGTATCCTTCCATGATCCCCTTATATTCCCGGAGGATACGGCAGAGTTCTTCTACTCTGCCATATCCGATTTTGCCAGACGAAAAACTATCCGTCCCTAAATCGATCCGATGCCTGACGCAGTCAATCTCCCGTAGCCCGTTTTGTTTGGAAATCTCGAATATCTTCATTGAAAGCTCATAAGAGCCTACGTCAATCGCCGCAAACGTCTTCATACCTAATCTATTCCTTTCACATCCCGCAATTATAATCTTGATTTAACAAATTGAAGTTCCCACTGCCACAGGCTCAAGGGCTCTCTTCACATTTTCCGAGCAGATAATCAATAAACTGTTGCGCTGTCCGGCCAGATAAGCCGCCATGGGCAAGCTCCCATTTATTAGCCTCTAATAGCAGCGCTTCCTCTTCCATCACGACACCGTAACGCTTCGCGAGCGTCCTCACGATTTGTTGGAATTGCTTCTTATCCGGTGCACAGAAGAAAATCGTTACGCCAAAGCGTGCCGCCAGGGACAATTTCTCCTGTACGGTATCACCTGCGTGCAAATCGTCTCTTCTGTCCTCTTTATCGCTAAATTTCTCCCGTATCAAATGCCTGCGGTTAGACGTTGCATAAATCAGCACATTCTCCGGCTTTTTCTCCAAGCCGCCTTCTATGACCGCCTTCAAATATTTATATTCGATCTCAAAATCTTCAAAACTGAGATCATCCATATAGATAATAAATTTATAGTTACGGCTCTTGATTTGGGAAATGACATCGTGTAAGTCCTGGAACTGGTGCTTATAAATTTCAATGATGCGCAATCCTCTTTCATAATACTGGTTGGCAATCGCCTTGATACTGGAAGACTTTCCGGTACCCGCATCCCCAAAGAGCAGGCAGTTATTGGCCTTTTTCCCATTTACGAAAGCTTCCGTATTATCAATCAGCTTCTTCTTAGGAATCTCATATCCTACCAGGTCATCTAATTGGACATGCGTGATGTTAAGGATTGGCTCAATCATAACGCCATCCTCTCCGTGCCTTATGCGGAAAGCTTTATGCAGGCCAAACTTTCCTACTCCGTATTCTTTATAAAATGTAGTCAGCGTCTCCTTCATCGCTTCCGGTGTGTCGTCACCGTTAAAAAGTTCCGCAAGATGACAGATTCTGTCGCGGATGCGCGTATTATAGACTTTACTCGCCTGAGAAGGCGCCGTATAAGACAAGATCATCGCAAATTCCGGTACTTGCAATACTTGCATCATATTTGTAAAATCATAATCATATAATTCCTTAAAAATCCGGATATCATGCAATGCCATCTGGTTAATGGTGCCTTCCACACTGCCTCTGATCTCGCATGCCATACTATAGCTGTTCTCATTATTGACAAGAAGGTTCGCCAAGAATGTGTGCCACAGATTACCATAAAAACCGTGGGAAGCCGCCATCTCAACGAGCCTGTGCATGCAATCATAACAAAGCGCCCGATCGTGCTCTTCATGGTAAGCCTCCATTAAATGCACCATATCTTGCAGCAATTCCCCTTGCGCAAAATCCTTATAGATAATTAATTCTTCCGTCCTCATGCCATTTTCTCCTAAAATAATTCTTATATGCCTTAATAATTCCCCAGAATCTTCATGTTCCGCGCTTCTTCACGAATCCCCCGCAGGGCGTTCTTCACAGCGCTGTCTGCAAGATTTCCGTCAAAATCAATAAAGAAGCGGTACTCCCAATTCCTCTCCTCTAACGGCCTGCTCTCAATTTTAGTCATGTTCAGGTTATTATAGATAAAATGAGAAAGCATATGGTACAAAGAGCCGCTCTCATGTGGGATCTCAAAGCAAATACTGACTTTTCTTGCATTTTTCATGAAAATTTTCTGGTTTGTCACGATAATGAATCTTGTTGCATTGGTCTGGGATTGGTTCACGCCCCGCTCCATCACCTTTAATCCAAAAGCCTTCGCTGCGTTTTCGCCTGCGATCGCCGCCTGGCTCATGTCACCATCTTCCCGAACCTTCCTCGCCGCAAACGCATTATTCTGCATGGTGACCTGATCCCAGTCCGGGTGCTCCATTAAATAACGCGCGCTTTGCATCAGTGACTGCTCATGGGAATACACAGTCCGGATCATCTCCTTGTTCGCCCCCGGCAGCCCTAACAGGCAATGCTCAATCTGAACGATCTGCTCTCCTACAATATAATTTTCAAATTCTACTAATAAATCGTATATCTCATTGACAATGCCAGCCGTAGAATTCTCAATCGGCAACACGGCATAATCAGCGCTGCCCTCTTCTAATGCGCACATTGCGTCACGAAAAGTATCTACATGGAAACAGTCTACATTCTCACCGAAAAACGTCCACATTGCCATCTCGGAATATGCGCCCTGCTCACCCTGGAAAACGACTTTTGCTTTTTTTATCTTAAGCTCATCAACGCCAATAAAAGGCAGCCTCTCTGCATTTCCCTGTTCCGTAAGCTTTTGGTACTGTAACTTCCTGCTCATTGACATAATCTGTTCAAACAATTCCTGTATGCCATATTTATTAAAATCATTATGTGCCAGTTCCCTGACTTTACTTAATTTCTCATTTTCGCGTTCCTTATCAAATACTTTCTTGCCAGTCTCCATCTTGTAATCCGCTACCTGAGAAGCAATATCCATCCGCCGCTCATACAGTTCCACAATCTGTTCATCAATTTCATCAATTCTCTCTCTTAATTCTACCAAGTCCATAAAGCCTTACTTTCCCTTCCCGTTTTTCTAAAATCTTTTTCTTTTAAGCTAAGAATCTTCTATATAACATCTTATAACAAAACCTACTTGATAGCAAGCAGGTTTACGACTATACTATACTTATATAAAATATTTTTTTATACTTTATTTTTCACTTAAATTTTGGGAAATGGGGAGATTCTATATGTCAACAACTAAGAAAAACATTCTGATTATCGGTTGTGTTGTCGCCGTTTTCGCGCTTGCTGTTATTATCTTGCTATTGACAAGCAAAATACCGATGAACGATGAGAATACGGTCGGCAATACCGCAGGCAATTTAAATAACGGCGGTCTTTTCTGCGAATCGGACGGCATCGTATATTTTGCGAACGCTTACGATAATAACGCCCTTTATTCAATGAATCCTGACGGCTCTAATATGAAGAAGCTAAACGCCAACTCGGTCGCTTCCATCAATGCCGCCGGCAAGTATCTCTATTACTATATGGAGAGCGGCGTAAGCGGCGGAGAAGGGCTCGGCTACATGGGACGCACCGCCGGCATATACCGCAGTGAGAAAAACGGCAAGAAAACAGTCTGCCTCGACCGGACATATGCCGTTACCATGCAGTTATGCGGCAACTACCTCTATTATCAGGACTACAATAATAAGACCGGCACGCAGCTTACCAAGATCAAGATTGATAAGACTGACAAAGCGACAGTCGCGGATTATGTGATCAATCCTGCTTCTTATGCCAACGGCATCATCTATTTCAACGGCACGCAGAATGATCACGCCCTCTACACATTGCGCACGGCAAGCGATTCCATCTCTTCCATATGGCAGGCTAACATCTGGAACCCGGTTTATCAGGACGGTTATATCTACTATATGGATGTAGACAATGATTACCGCCTATGCCGCTACTCCATGTCAGAGGATGTCATTGAAGTACTGACAGATGACCGCATTGATTTCTTCAATGTATATTATAATTACATCTATTATCAGAAAAGCTCTACATCGGATCCGGCACTAAAAAGGATGTATATAGACGGCAGCGAACCGGAAATCGTAGCACAAGGCGTCTATGAAAATATTAATATTACCTCTCAATATGTATATTTCAACCAATATGACGCACCCATTCCAGTCTACCAGACAAGTACTTTTGGCCCGGTATCCGTCACTACCTTCGACGCCGCCAGGAATGCTGTTATGGAAAACATGAAATAAAATAACGCTTCAAACATTTAACACTAATCATTAGACAAACGAAACACCCCGGGAAATCCGCGGGGTGTTTTTATTAAATGTAATTATAACAGTATTTGCTAACGGCAGGAACCGTCCTAACCGCTGTATTTAACTTTCATTCCGAATACGGAAACTCTCTGCAAATACTTTTTGGGGCAACATCTTTTTGTACACAGATGTTATTTTTTCTTCCAGCCGATCTCCCGCCGCTTCGCTTCCAAGCGCCATCACCATGAGCTTATAGTCCACACCGAAAGCTTCGCTTCTTCCTTTCGTCATGACAACACCGTTCTTCTCATAGAAAGCGATCCTTCTCTTACGGATATGCCTTTCCTCTTCCGCTATTGCGGTATCATCGTCCTCTACTTCGAAAATCATGCCATCCCACATTGTATAATCCTGTTTTAACAAAGAGATCGCCATGCTGCCATACCCTTTTTCCCGCATTTCCTTGCAAACTGCGAAATAATCTAACAATAACATATTGGTGTCCTGATCCGCCATTGTAAATGCATAAGCACATAATAAGCCTGTTCCCTTTTCATAAAACCCGCACCCTTTATAACATCCGTTATTCCATAATTTCTCTATCAGGGAAAAAGGCTTTAGCTCATTGTCAGGAAAATCATGCTGTGCATGAGCGTTATAAACGGCACGCGCTTCTTCTAACGTCAATGGCTTACTGTAAATAATCTGGTTCAATGATATGTCTTTCTCCTGTCTTCTGTACTTCTTCATATAGCTGCACTATAGTCTTGCCTAAGATCGGATGCACCTTATATGGCACAATCTGGGAAAGCGGCTCCAATACGAAATCTCTATTCTGCATATCTACATGCGGGATCTGTAGGACGTCCGTATACATGATCAGATCATCATAGAAAATGATATCAATATCAAGTGTTCTTGGGCCCCAATGCTGCTTGCGTTCGCGTCCCGCTGCATTTTCTATTTCATGGATCCTGTCTAAGAGCTCTTCCGGTGTATACAATGTCTTCATCACCAGCGCCCCATTGAAAAACTCATTCTGCTCTACGCCACCGTATGCCCTCGTACGGACAAGCTCCGAAGCGCATATGACACGGCTCTTTACATCAGCTCCTAACGTCTCAATGGCATCTTTGATATAAGCAGGTCTGTTACCTACATTAGAGCCAAGGGCAAGACATGCCGTATGCCACATACGGGTAATCTTAACGGAAACGGATTCAAATTCCAACGCGATCGGCGCCTCCGGTTTACGTATTTCTAGTGTAATGCCTTCGAGCAGCGGGAATTCCGATAAGACCGCTTCCGCTGTCTTCTCAGCTACTGTTTCAATTAATTTAAATACATGCGTGCTAACAAAATCATAAATAAAATGACACACGTCACCGTAACTGGTTATCAGTTCCTTTTGATCCTCTTGTCCCGCCTTATGGGTATCCGCATACAGGACCGCATTCACATAAAAGTTCTGTCCCTTTTCATTTTCCTCTTCATAAACCCCATGATACGCATATATTTTCAAATTCTCAATCCTGATCTCGTCCATCTGCCATCCCGCTCCTTTTTAGTCTTATTTTCTGTTTCAACGTCCCTGTAAAATTGCCTCCGTCATCCGTATGGCCCTTACATTCTCTTTTACATCATGTACACGCACGAACATGACGCCTTTCATAACGCCAAACACTGTTGTCACCAATGTGCCTTCCACCCGTTCCGTCACTGGTAAATCAAGCGCGAAGCCAATGACGGATTTCCTGCTTGTTCCAAGCAGAATAGGATAACCAAAGCTATGCAATATTTCCAGCCTGTTAATCATTGCTAGGTTATTCTCGAATGTCTTACCAAAGCCAACCCCAGGATCTATCATGATTTTCTCCCCTTCTATGCCCGCCTGGTAAGCGATCTGCACCGTATCAGAAAGGTCAGCAAGAATTTCCTGCATGAAGTTTGTATAGACTGCTTCTTTACGGCAATGCGACAGACAGCAGGGGACATCCGCCTCCGCAATTATTTTTGCAAGATTTCCGTCATATTGGAGGCCAGATATATCATTAATCATATCTGCTCCCGCCTCAATCCCGGCTTTTGCCACTTGGCTCTTGTAGGTATCTAAAGAGATTGGTATATCAAATCTGGATTTAACCTTTTCAATGACCGGAATGACACGTGCTATTTCTTCTTCATCCGATATCATCTTATACCCCGGCCTTGTCGATTCTCCACCGATATCCACTATATCCATGCCCTCTTTTATCATTTCCTCAACCCGGAAAAGAGCTTTGTCCATCTGATTGAACTTTCCGCCATCCGAAAAGGAATCCGGTGTCACATTTAAAATTCCCATCACATAAGTATGTCCCTTGTTTTTGAATTCTTTTGTCCCAATTTCCATCGCAGCTTCTCCTCTCTTTTCTGTTGCTGGTAATGCCTTGCTCAAAGTATCCGGAAAACTTCATTCTGGAGTTGTAGGTCTTCTTTAAAACATCCTCTCTTTACGATTGTCGTGGTCCTACTCCCTGGTTTCTTCACGCCACGCATCGTCATGCACATATGCTCCGCTTCCACGACCACCATCACTCCCTGTGGCTTCAAATACCGCATAATGGAATCTGCGATCTGTGCTGTCATCTGCTCTTGTATCTGTGGACGTTTGGCATAGACTTCCACCGTCCGTGCAAGCTTGCTAAGCCCCACTACACTGCCATCCGGTACATAAGCAATATGCGCTTTCCCATAAAAAGGCAATAGATGATGCTCACAGACAGAATAGAATACGATATCCTTCTCTATCACAATTTCATTATTTTCAATTGGGAATGTTTTCGTCAGATGCGCCGACGGCTCTTCATCCATACCGGCAAAAATCTCCGTACACATCCGCGCAATCCTCTCTGGCGTTTCTAAAAGCCCTTCTCTGGATAGGTCTTCCCCGATGCCTTCTAAGAATAATTTCACTGCTTCTTCAATTTTCTTCTGATTTACCATGAGAATCTCTCCTGATTGTATCCCTATGTTCTACGATATGGATCAAGCTGCCCAAAAAAGAAAGAGAGCCAAATGCGATAATAAGCGCATCTTTATCTTTCCCAGCTAAGAGATAAGAAAGCTCCACCGCCTCTTCTAGGCTATCCGCGGCTGTCACACTGTTATGGTAAGCCCCTGCGGCGCGCGCCAGTTCACATGCATCCATCGCCCTCGCATTATGCAGTGGCGTTACTGTAATCATATGCTCCGCAAACGAAGACGTTAATCTTAGGACTTTATCATATTCCTTATCTTCCAACATTCCTATTATATATATGATTCTCTTATTTGTAAAATAGAATCTAATAGATTCCGCGAGCCTTGCCGCTGCATCTTCATTATGCGCGCCATCTACGACAAATAGCGGCTTTTGCCCTATTACTTCAAACCGGCCTCTCCACTTTGTCGTGAGCAGTCCCTGTCTGAGCGCTCCTTCCGGCACCGGGAATCCCATTATGCCGATAGCCTCTATGGCTTCTAACGCCAATACGGCATTATCAATCTGGCATCGCCCGGCCATCGTAATTTCCAGGTCCCGGTATCCTTTATAGGAAAACGACTGTTTTTTTATCCCGTATTTGACCCGCCTTGCATCCGCAACGTCAGCAAGCAACAGCGCAGAGTGCATCTGGCTTGTTTTATCCTTTAAGACCTCCATTGCCTCTGGCGCCTGTTTACAAGTGACTACCGGGACTTCTTCTTTTATAATCCCCGCCTTCTGGCATGCAATCTGCTCTAAGGAATTCCCCAGGACAGCCATATGATCCATACTAATGGATGCAATGACGCAGCAAAGCGCCGTCTTAATAATATTAGTCGCATCCAAGCTGCCGCCAAGGCCGGTTTCTAACACGACTATGTCACATTTTCTATCCAAAAAGCACAGAAAAGAAACCGCTGTTTCCATTTCGAAAGGCGTCGGATGTGGCAGCCCCTCTTGCACTAGTTGCTCCGCCGCTTCTTTTACCTGTTCCATATACTTGCCGAAAGCGATCTTGGAAATCATTTTCCCGTTGATTTGAAAACGTTCCCGGTATTCAAAGATAACAGGTGAAATGTATCTTCCTACACGATAACCTGCCGCTTGCAAAACAGTGGAGATATATGCTAACACGGAGCCTTTTCCATTTGTCCCCGCAATATGTACGAATTTCAGTTTATCCTGTGGATTACCCAGACGCTCACATAAATGCTTCATATTATCAAGTCCAAGCACACTGCCATAATGTTGTATGGATTCCACATATGCCATTGCCTCTTTATATTTCATCGCAGATCAGTACCTTTTTTCATTTTGTATTGCCAATGATGTATAATTATGCCTGTTATGGAAAACCTGTGAATATGAAAAATTTTATCCATAATTTTATCCACTGTGGACTGCTTGGCTGGTTCTTGGAAATCATTTTCACAGCTTTCCATTCCTTTCGCCGGCGAGAGATGAAGCTCTCTGGCATCACATCCATCTGGATGTTCCCGATTTATGGAATGGCTGCTTTCCTTGCTCCCGTCAGCCGCCTGCTCAAAGGCAAAAACTTCATATTCCGCGGCTTCGTGTATACAGGCATTATTTTCTCCGGTGAATTCGCATCCGGCCTCTTGCTTCGCAGGAAAGGCATCTGTCCTTGGAATTATGAGCGTTCCCGTTGGAATATCGCTAATGTGATCCGTCTAGACTATACCTTGTACTGGTTCATTTCCGGCTTGTTGTTCGAACGCCTGCTTTTAGAAAGCGAACGGCTTAAAAAGCGCTAATGTAGCGGCGCTAACGCTCCGCTACATCAGTCTGCATCGTCCATAGGAACAGAACCAATATCCAACGTATTCAACGTACGGCGTTTTCTCCTTGCCTCTTCCGATTCTTCCAGGATAAAATTCTTCACGTCTTTCGCATTCTTAATATGCTCTAACAGAAGCTTCGGGTGCGTCGTATCACCAGTATAGCAGACAACCGTGCCCAGCCCGAAGATGCGCTCTAAGAAACTGTTCTCTAATTCAACATCCTGTACTTTATACATGTAGCAATCATTTTCACGTGTATTCAAAAAGCCACTATTGATCGTAATCACATTTTCCTCTACCGTATATTTTGTAAATGTAAAAGGCAGTCCCAAAAACAACCATCTTTTTCTCTCCTGATATCCCATAATGCCGTCCTGACCTTTCTATGCTTATTTTTTGATTTTCTGACTTTTTTTATCTTCTTATTATTAATATAGCATATTAGCAGGCAATCCACAATAACGTTATAACATCTGCGGCAATAAACTTATTGAAACCGCTTCCTCTTTATGGTATGATATACAAAATATTGTAAGTCTTACATAACACGTCACATGATAAACAAATCATCACCACAAGGAGGTATCTTATGACAGCACAGGAATGTATCAAAGAACGCAGAAGCATCCGGAAGTTCAAACCCAATAAGATCGAGCATGGATTACTATCCGAAATCATAGAAACAGCGTCCTTTTCCCCTAGTTGGAAGAATACGCAGATTACCAGATATATTGCCATAGAAGGAGCATTAAAAGATAAAATTGCCAAAGAAGGGACCACACAGTTTCCGAACAACGGTAACATTATCGACAACGCGCCGATGTTAATTGCCATTACTGTCATCAAGAACAGATGCGGTTATGAAAGAGACGGCTCTTATACTACGCCCCGTAAGGATACATGGCAGATGTTTGATGCTGGCATTGCATCCCAGTCTTTTTGTCTGGCTGCCCATGAAAAAGGCATAGGCTCTGTTATACTAGGCATTTTTGACCAGTCTGTCATCGAGTCTCTTCTACAGATTCCGGAAGACAGAGAACTTGTTGCTTTGATCCCTATTGGCTATCCAGATGAAGCACCTGTTGCGCCTAAGAGAAAAACTGTAGATGATTTATTATCTTTTCAATCATGACCATGAAAATAGAAGGGATATTTTCTCTTCTATTTTTTTGAGCATAAGAATCTAAAATTTACATCAAAAAAGGAGAATTAGCTTACATGAGACATTTAATGAACCCTCTGGATTTTACGGTTGAAGAGCTAGACGCCCTATTTGACCTTGCGAATGATATTGAAAAAAATCCCGGTAAATATGCACACGCCTGTGAAGGCAAGAAATTGGCTACCTGTTTTTATGAGCCAAGCACGCGCACAAGGCTGAGCTTTGAATCCGCTATGCTTAGCCTTGGGGGACAAGTCCTCGGATTTTCAGATGCTGCCTCTTCCTCCGCTTCGAAGGGCGAGAGCGTTTCCGATACCATCCGGGTCATTTCCTGCTTCGCGGACATCTGTGCCATGCGCCATCCCAAAGAAGGCGCTCCCATGGTCGCGGCAAGCAAATCCTCTATTCCTGTTATCAATGCCGGTGACGGAGGGCATCAACATCCAACCCAGACTTTAACGGACTTGTTGACTATCCGCTCCTTAAAAGGAAGGCTCACTCATTTTACAATCGGCCTATGCGGCGATCTTAAGTTTGGCAGGACCGTACACTCCCTGATCAATGCCTTAGTACGCTATCCGGATATCCATTTTGTCTTCATCTCCCCACCGGAATTGAAAGTGCCGGATTATATTACAGATATGCTAGGCGAACGCGGCATCCGTTACCAGGAGGTCATCCGCTTAGAAGAATGCATGGCTGATCTGGACATGCTGTATATGACCCGCGTACAAAGAGAACGGTTCTTCAATGAAGAAGAATATGTGCGCCTGAAAGATTTCTATATTCTGAATAAAGAGAAAATGTCGCTCGCCAAAGACGATATGCTCATCCTACACCCGCTGCCCCGTGTCAACGAGATCTCGGTGGAAGTGGATGACGACGAAAGAGCCATTTACTTCAAGCAAGTCCAGTACGGCGTCTATGTCCGGATGGCATTAATACTGACACTGCTAGGACTTGCCTAAGGATATACTAAATTGCCATATCACTGGCACATGACCAAGAAAAGGAGCTTATACTACTATGTTAAATGTTGGAAAAATTGAAGAAGGCTATGTCCTCGACCATATCCCCGCCGGAAAAAGCCTATCCATCTATCACCATTTGCAGCTCGATAAGCTAGACTGCATGGTTGCCATTATCAAAAATGCACGCAGCAATAAAATGGGAAAGAAAGACATCCTGAAAGTAGAATGCGACATCAATACACTGGATTTGGACGTTCTCGCTTTCATAGACCATAATATTACCGTAAACGTCATTCAAGACGGCAAATTGGTGGATAAAAAAGAACTGACACTCCCAAAGGAGATCAAGAATATCATCAAATGTAAAAATCCCCGTTGTATCACATCCATCGAACAAGGGCTTCCCCATATCTTCTTTCTCGCCGATGAAAAAGCAGAAATCTACCGCTGCAAATATTGCGAAGAGAAATATAACGAGAGATTATAGCAATTCCCGGGAATATGACGATTGCCTGGGAAACATAAATCCTGCCCTTTATGGGGCAGGACTTATGTTTTCATACTTTCTTCGCACATGCTGATCTCTATCTTTTTCAGCTCATCTGCAAAGCTTTTCAAAATCTCTCTCGTCTCATCCGAAACTTCCCGGTTGCGCCCGTTCTTATAACAGATCCGATGTTCCATGCTCGCCCAGAAATCCATAGAGATCGTCCTAATCTGCACCTCTACTGGATAATACTGCGTCTCTTCTAATGTATAGACCGGTACGCCTACTACGATATGATAGCTTTTGTAGCCGTTTGCTTTCGGATTCTTGACATAATCCCTTTCTCTGATGATCAGGATGCCGCTCTGCTTTCGGATCGCAGACACGACACTATATATATCGTCTTCAAAATAACATATGACCCTGATCCCGGCAATATCGGTAAGCTCATCCCGCGCGCTGCCAGCAGATACCGGTATGTTCTTCTTCTCAAGTTTCTTTATGATACTGCTTTTGCTCTTAATCCTTTGTTGGATATTATGTATCGGATATTCGCGGCTCCGGCTTCTATACTCCGTATTCAAGCTGTTTAGCCGGATCTGGATGATCGTCAGCGCTTCCGAATAAGGCTTGATCAGGCTATCATACTCTTCCTGTGTAATTTCTGCTTCTAAACTCATTACTCCATCTTATCCTTCCATAACAGTTACCTGTTTCACGATACCGCAAACCACTTCCTTTTGTCAATTACTTCTCCGTTTATTTCATAGTTTTTTCATAGTTTTGGTAAATGTCAATCTTTGTTCGCTTCATGCAGCAGGCCCATTTTAAGCTCAAACATAGCCGGGCTCATATCCAGGTAATGAGTATGGGAATTCTCAAACCGCTGTTCTTCTTCCCATATCTCATTGGTAAGCTGCGCTCTCACATAGGCTTTAATCTCCTCTAACGGTGGCAGGTCATAGACAAGCTCGCCATTCCGGAAGATCTGTTTCTGCAACGGCTTAAACGTACAGTTTACGAAACTTCTGTTCTTCCAATATTTGAGTGGGTCAATATAGCGTATGGACTCTCCGTCAACGATTTTTTCCTCTTTGAGCGTCAGATAATCCGCAACCGCTTTTCCCTCTGCATCATATACCCGGTAGATTTCCTTCATGCCCGGATTGGTAATTTTCTCTATCGTCTCGGATACTTTGATCTTCGGCACAAAACCGCCGTCCTTTTGGATCGCTACCATTTTGTACACAGCGCCAAACACTGGCGAGGAATAGGAAGTGATCAGCCGCTCACCGACGCCATAGCTATCTAACATAGCCCCCTGCCTGCCTAAAGACGTAATGGTATATTCATCCAAGCTGTTAGACGCTACAATGATACAGTCTTCTAATCCTTCCGCATCTAAAAGCTTCCTTGCTTCTTTGGATAAATAAGCAAGGTCCCCTGAATCTAAACGGATGCCTTTCAATCTCTTGCCCATCGGTTCTAAAATCTCTTTGGCTACGCGAATGGCATTGGGCACACCACTTTTGAGGACATCATACGTATCAACCAATAAGAGCGCTGCATCCGGGTAAGTCTCTGCGTATGTCTTGAAAGCATCAAACTCACTCTCAAAAGTCATGACCCAGCTATGCGCCATCGTACCTGAAATAGGGATGCCAAACATCTTCCCGGCAAGGACTGTCGCCGTTGAAGCGGCGCCGCCTATATATGCCGCCCGCGCCCCATAAACAGCCGCATCGACATTATGTGCCCTTCTGGCCCCGAAATCAGATACTGGCTTTTTGCCTGCCGCCTGGACGATACGGTTTGTCTTCGTCGCGATCAGCGACTGATGGTTGATTTCCAGCAAAATCGTGGTCTCAATGAGCTGGGCGTCAATTAGCGGCGCCACAACTGTCATAATCGGCTCATTCGGATACATGACCGTACCTTCCGGCATTGCGTAAATGTCGCCCCTGAATTTGAAAGCTAATAAGTATTGCAGGAATGCTTCCGAAAACAGATTCTGAGACCGGAGATATTCCACATCCTCTTCGCTAAAATGAAGGTTCTGTATATATTCCACCACTTGCTCTAACCCGGCGAAAATGGCATAGCCCGCATTGTCAGGATTATTCCTGTAAAATACGTCAAAAACCGCTAATGTGTCCTGATACTCCTCACGGAAATATCCATTTGCCATTGTCAGCTCATACATATCCATGACCATGGAAATATTTCTTTCGTTAAACTGTGTGCTCATCCCTCTTCTTTCCCCTCTTCGTCCTTGATATAAATCTGGCACATCTTCATCGCCTCTAACGCATTTGCATGGCTCTTGGGCGTCACACCTGCACAGCAGGACGCATCAACATAGATTGGCACTTCCGGCAGGAACGCCTTACATAAGAGCGCATTGGAAATGACACAAATATCCGTACATAGCCCGCATAACTCAATTTCCGTAATCGCTTCTTTTTCATTTGCACGCGCCAGATCCGCAGCCAGCTCTACGCTGCCAAATGTCGGCTTATCATAAATCTTGACCGTCCTGCCAGCTTCTTCTATGAGATCCTGTAATCCATTTTCCAGATGCCACCCTTCGTCCCCTAACAGGCAATGATTCACCGGAAGGTTCTTCCCTTCCTGTGTTTGCAGATACGCCTCGGTGTGCGTATCTCTTGTGAAAATAATTTCTCCGTCATAATTACGCGTTTTTTCGATCACTTTAGGTAAAATCGCTTCCGCCTCTTTCGTGCCAAGGCTTCCAGTAATAAAATCGTTCTGCATATCCACAACTATCAGATATTTCATCCACACTCCTATCCGCCCGCACCGGACGGGCTCCAAACTATGTCATTTACGGCTTATTATAGTACCAAGCCTGCGTCTATTGTATCATATATGCCGCATAAAAGCATTATTTATTTGCATTGGCGCGATCTGGCAACATAATCTAGCAGCATGATCCGTTGTAAAATTTTGCCATTATTATTTATGTATCTGATAAAATACAATTTTAGGAATAAAAGTAATAGACATTCGCAAAATATATGGTATGATAGAAATAGAAACAGTAATGATTATCATTTTTATATTATAGGAGGGAAAACTTATGGCACAGAACAATTCAGCACAGGTAGACAACTTAGTATCATTATTGGATGGTTATGCAACAAAGGGAGGACATCATTTGAATGTCAACGTATTGAACCGCGATATGCTCTTAGATGCACAGAAACATCCTGAGAACTATCCGCAGCTCACAATCCGTGTATCCGGGTATGCAGTAAACTTCATCAAATTGACTCCGGAACAGCAGGCAGACGTTATCAGCCGTACTTTCCATGAAAGCGTATAAAGCATAGATCTGCATATACCTGTATAGATCTGATCGATAAAAAAGAGTTGGCAATCTTGCCAACTCTTTTATCATATCATCTTACTAACATATCATCTTACTAACATATCATCTTACTAACATATCATCTTGCTAATTGATCATCTGATTAATTCTGATCCTATACTTGCGCTACATCTTTCATCGAGAAGCTAATGCGGCCCATCTTATCTTTCCCAAGGCAGACTACCGTTACTTTATCACCCAATGTCAATACATCTTCTACATGATTGATTCTTTCTTTGGCAATTTTGGAAATGTGTACCATTCCTTCTTTGCCTGGTGCAAATTCGATAAATGCGCCAAATTCTTTGATGCTGACAACCGTTCCCTTGAAGATCTGTCCTTCCTCAAAGTCAGTCGTGATGATCTTAACCATATCAACTGCCTTATCCATCATCACCTTATCCGTACCGCATACGGATACTTGTCCATCGTCCGTAATGTCGATTTTCACGCCTGTACGGGCGATAATCTCATTGATTGTCTTACCACGCTGTCCAACGACGTCACCGATCTTCTCAGGATCAATCTGGATGGAGATAATCTTCGGCGCGTATTTCCCAACTTCTTTTCTAGGCATTGCAATCGCAGGCTCCATACAGTTCTCCATAATGAACTCACGAGCTTCCCGGCATCTTGCGATCGCGCCCTCTACGATCGGCCTGGTCAAGCCATGGATCTTAATATCCATCTGGATCGCCGTGATCCCTTCACGGGTACCGGTCACTTTAAAGTCCATATCCCCGAAGAAATCTTCCAGGCCTTGGATATCGGTAAGCAGAACAAAATCATCATCAGTCTCGCCTGTCACAAGGCCACAAGAAATACCCGCTACCATCTTCTTAATTGGCACGCCTGCCGCCATCAGAGACATACAGGAAGCACAGGTGGACGCCATAGAAGTAGAACCGTTTGATTCAAATGTTTCAGAAACCGTACGGATCGCATAAGGGAACTCTTCTTCCGAAGGAAGCACTGGTATAAGCGCGCGCTCTGCAAGGGCGCCATGTCCGATTTCCCTACGTCCCGGCCCACGGCTTACTTTTGTCTCGCCTACAGAATAGGACGGGAAGTTATAATGGTGCATATATCTTTTCGCCGTTACGTTCTCATCAAGCCCATCAACCCTCTGTACTTCAGACAAAGGCGCCAACGTACATACATTACAGATCTGTGTCTGTCCACGGGTAAACATAGCCGAGCCATGCACTCTCGGGATAATATCGACCTCAGCCGCCAGAGGACGGATCTGTGTCAGCTCACGGCCATCCGGGCGTTTATGGTCTTTCAGGATCATCTTACGCACCGTCTTCTTCTGATACTGGTATACAGCCTCCGAAAGGACTGCAAGATAGTCTTCATTTTCCGCAAAAGCTTCCTCAAATTTCTCCGTAATATTCCTAATATTCTCTTCGCGGACCTGTTTCTCATCCGTGAAAACAGCATTTTCCATTTCTTCGGGCGTTACGATTTTCTTCATCTCCTCAAACATCTCATCCGAAATCGCGCAGCTCTCGTAGGCATGTTTCGGCTTACCGACTTCCGCCACAATCTGATTGATAAACGCGATGATCGTCTGGTTGATCTCATGCGCCTTGTAAATAGCTTCTAATACTTTCGCCTCCGGCACTTCGTTGGCACCGGCTTCAATCATCATGACTTTCTGTGCGGTAGAAGCAACCGTCATCTGTAAGTCTCCGTTATCCCACTGCTCCTGGGACGGATTGACAATGAATTCTCCATCTACCATGCCCATCTGTGTCATAGCGCACGGGCCGTCAAACGGGATATCCGAAATACTAGTCGCAATCGCCGTGCCAAGCATTGCCACAATTTCAGGGCGGCATGCCGGGTCAACGCTCATGACCATATTGTTCAGCGTAACGTCATTTCTATAATCTTTCGGGAATAGAGGACGCATCGGCCTGTCGATCACACGGCTTGTCAAGATCGCATTCTCAGAAGCTTTTCCTTCACGCTTGTTAAAACCGCCCGGTATTTTCCCTACTGCATACAGTTTCTCCTCGTATTCAACGCTGCATGGGAAGAAGTCGATTCCCTCCCTTGGTTTCTCTGAAGCAGTCGCCGTAGACAATACGGTAGTCTCCCCGTATTGCATAAAAGCGCATCCGTTTGCCTGTTTCCCTACTCTGCCGATATCTACGCGCAGCGTACGCCCGGCAAGTTCCATTGTGTAACTCTTATACATAGTCATCTCTCCTTTTTATTATTCTATCACTATCAGGTAGAAGATGCCGAAACTACAGACGCACACATAACAATATACGGATTTCCCGCACGCTCTGGATTGTCCGTTATGCGCATGTCTGTGGTCTCGGATGATTCTTCCACCCGGTAATACCAAAATAAAAAACAACGAAAGGCGGAAAGGCTGACAACTGCCAGCCTTAGTTCCGCCTTTTCTTTATTTTCTCAGTCCTAATTTTTCAATTAGCGAACGATATCTTTCGATATCTTTATCTTTCAGATAAGAAAGCAATCCACGTCTCCGGCCTACCATCTTCAAAAGACCTCTTCTGGAATGATGATCTTTCGGATTCTCTTTTAAATGATCTGTCAGTTCCTGAACCCTTGCTGTCAGGAGCGCGATCTGTACTTCCGGTGAGCCAGTATCTCCTTCGCTTCTTCCATACTCTTTGATAATTGCTGTTTTCTTTTCCTTAGAAATCATGATGTTCTCCTTCCTCCATTAAACCGCCAAATACTAAGAATGGGCTGGAACCCTCCCTATCCTGGGCATCGGCTAAATTCCATACTTAAGTATTCTACCATACCGTGTCCCATTTGACAAGAAGAATTTTACAAACACCTGCATGCTCCGCTAAAACACCAAGCAAAACCAAAGAATTAAACCTGCAAAATGCGTACGACCTTTAACGGCGTCCTGTATGATGCATTAGAAATACGAATGCCCGTCTTGGGACTGCTGGCATGGATGACCTGCCCATTGCCAATATAAATCGCCACATGGTTGATCGTCTGTCCCTTACCGTAAAAGATCAGATCTCCTGGCTGCGCCTCAGAAAGCTTGATCGTTGTGCCGTAGTTAGCCTGCGCTCTGGAAGAATGCGGTAACGTAACACCGTACTTCTTGAAAATGCTAAGAACATAACCGGAACAGTCCGCACCGTTTGTCAAGCTGGTCCCGCCCCAAACATAAGGATTTCCCAGAAATTCCTTCGCATACTGGCATAAATCTACCCGCACATCCGAAACGCCCTGTCCATAGAGCAGTTCCGTCATTGTGATCGCGGTATCCAGTTTCGCATCAACTTGCACATATTCTGCCGCTACAAAGACTTCTTCATCATCCAGATATACCCGGATCCAGTCCCCTTCCGATTCCACTACTTCCAGTTCTTCTCCGTTCGGGATCGAGGTAATGATTTCTGCGTCCGTGTTTGCTTCTGCACGAACATTTAATATATCTGTAACAACTGTAGCAATTGTCGATACCAATTCTTCTGCGCGATGCTTCGCCGCTAATCCAGTCAAAAGGAACTCGCAGCTTACATATCCCTCTACTTCCCCGGATTTTATATGCGCCCACTCATCGTCCGAATCCAACACCTCGCAGGCTGCATCTTTCGGCAGCTTGCCCACCAGTCTACCGTCTTCTCCCGGGATCGCCCTGATGTTCAGGTTATTGTCCACATTGGCAATTCCCAGATTGGTATATCCCCAATTGGCGTTTTTGGCGTCTTCATAAGCCTGCGCATATTCTTCTTCCGTTCTCTTAGCTTCTACTATAAGAGAAGCGCCAACCGGATCGCCCATAATATCCCTTATGCTTGTCGGAGCTTCCATATCCTGTCCGGATCCCTCTGCAAGCGCCTCCTGTCCATCCGTTGTCCCTGTATCCTTCTCTATCGTTCTTGCATCCGCATACAGATCCTCGGCGTCTCCGGCCTCCGTATCCTGCCCTTCCATATCTGTTCCTAGCCCATCCGCTACCGGCTCTTTCTCCTCTGTACCCGTTCCAGGCATGTCCTGATCCGTCATATCTGTCCCGGCTCCAAACAAATCTGCTCCTGCTGTCAGATCCTCTAAAAGAGAACCTACATCGGCAGTCTCGCCTGGCTGTGCCTCCGCCTGCACGGACGTCTCTGTCCCGTTCTCCGTCGCAAAAACATAAAGCGGCTGACACAACATAGCACATACTAAAAGATAATACATATCCTTGCGTTTCATCTCTCATAACCTCGCTAACAGCTTCTTTGACATTTCGAAATCATTTCACATTTGTTACATATTTGTTACATTTATTACAAACATGTTGTCATTATAACAATTTTATCAACTGTTGTCAACAAAAAAGCTTAAGCGGAGTATGAACAAACGGTTTTATCTTTTATAACTGGAATCTGCTTGCCTGTTCATTCAACAGATGGCTTAGGTTCACTAGATTCTGGGTATCTTCCGTACATTCCTCGATTGTCTCGGACAAAAGAGCCATACCGGCGCTCGTTTCTTCAGTAGAAGCCGCGTTCTCCTCTACTACGCTGGCAAGGCTGTTAACAGAATCCGTAACAATCTCTTTGAGCGCGTTCAAAATTCTTGTTTGTTCATTGATCTCACCAGTAACTTCTCCAACAAGAGAGACTTCCTCTGTTAAAAGCGTAAACGCTGCTCTCGTCTCATTCAGACATTCTTGCTGCTTCTGCACATTGCGCATTACTTCATTCATTTTGCTAACGGAACTGATAATATTATCAACCAACTCTTTTACGATCCGCTCAATCTCCAACGCATTGTTCGAAGATTCCTCTGAAAGATTCCTGATCTCTTCTGCCACAACGGCAAACCCTCTTCCGGATTCTCCTGCCCTGGCAGCTTCTATGCTGGCATTGAGCGAAAGCAGGTTCGTCTGGTTCGCAAGCCCCTTGATAATCTCTATCGCTTTGTTGATATGGACAGCGGAATCATTATTCCTATTAGTCTGTTCAGATACGATATTAATTGTTTCAATGGTTGTTTTCGTGATCAGCTCTAATTCGCCAATGCTCTCAGCCGCGCCCTTCGAATGTTTTGTCATGGAGGAAACCGTTTCCTCTAATTTATAAATATCGTTCTTCTCTGTTTCAATGACCCCATCCAGTTCTACAATCTTGCCATTTACCGTTTCCGTATCATTGGCCTGGTTGGTCGCGCCCTGTGCCAGGTCATCAATAGCCTGATTCGTATCTTTAATGCTTTCTGAAATATGTTCAAATTTCTCGCAGAATTTTTCACTGCTTTGGTTTAAGCTCTGTCCGGTATGGATCACGTTTCCAATCATATCTGTCAGAGACTTATGTACATTTTCAAGTGAACGAGCCATCGCTCCAATCTCATCAGCACGCCTCATCAGGGCAGGGTTCAGATCGAGCCTCAAATTCCCCATAGAAACCTGCCCAAGGCCTTCGTTCACCAGCTTGATATCTTTGGTAATCCGGATCCCGATCAAAGCAGATATCAATAATGCCACAATCAACATCGCCACTGCCGAAACACCATAAATGGTAAGCATTTGCGAAAACTTATGATAAATGTTGTCTTTCACATTGCTAATTTGCGCATTCATGTCATCTATATAATTCCCGGTAGCAACTGCCCATCCCCAAGGCTTGAACATTTGGGAGTATGCGAGCTTAGGAGCCACTGTCACACCATCCGCTTTGGTAAAGTAAAATTCATTATATCCACCGCCGGCTTCTGCGGACGATACAATGTTCTGCGTCACCTTAACACCGTTCTGATCCGTCATATCATATCTGTTATTCCCTTCCTGCTCTGTCAGGATCGGGTGTACGATCAACGTATAATCGGCACCGTCTATCCATAGATAACCGGATGCATCATCCCGGTAACGCATGGCACGCACCGCATCCCTGGCCATCGTCTGTGCTTCTTCTTCCGTTAGCTCCCCGCTTTGGAACCGGTCGTAATAACTCTGTATGATCGCTATCGCTCCCTGGACCTGAGACTTGATTTCCATCTTATAGCCGTCTGTCATGGAAGTTTCATATAACCCCACGGATTCATCAGAGGACTGGCTGATTTCATAGACCCCCAAACCAGTCAGCCCGATTGCCGGTACGGATACGAGAACACAGATGATTAGTATAAACATGGTTGTCAGACTCCGAAAACCTTTCAACTTTTGCTCTTCAATAGATACTTTCTTCTTCATAGAATATCGCCTTTCAAACTTATAAAATAGGCACTCTTGAAACACCAACCCCATCATAACTACAAGATTCTTTTATGAAAACAACCTCTCCGATTCATGGCACCATTGAAATGCCTAGTAACAATTAACCATATCCACCAGTACAGGAGTTGTACCTATATGATATCATACAAATGGCCATTTTGGTAAAATATTTCTATTGATCATCATAATAAATCTATCTTGATGCATAGAAAAAAACATCTATTCTCTCAGTAATGAAAGAAAATAGATGTTTTATCATTTTCTATGATGTTACAAGCTTAAGAGTCCGCTGCCAGCGTAGCAAAAGCAATATTGATCGCATGTTCCGCGACTCTTTCCAACCCGGATATGATATCGGAAAACAACACGCCCGCTTCCGGCGTACATTCATTATTCGTTAAGCGCTCCAGATGCTTTTGCTGTAACTCTTTCTCTTTCTCATCAATCGCCTCTCCAAGGTTTGTCACATCTTCTCCATGCTCTTCCGAGCTTCTGACGAACATTTCCAGAGAAAACCGTAACATTGTATTGACCATATCTAACATCAGTCCCAAATCCGCCTGGGCATCTTTGCTGAAAGAAACACCGGTTTCATTTCTCCGTTCCGCTGCATTGACAATATTCTCTGCATGATCGCCAATCCTTTCAATATCATTCACGACATGGAACAATGCGCCGATGCTTTTCAAGTCCTCGATCGGGAGCGTTGTCTGGTTGATCTTCACCAGATAATCCGTGATCGCATGGCTGAGGAAATCTATGTTCTCTTCTACTTCATGCACCTCTGCGATTTCTTCTTCATCAAGCGTGATCAACGCATTCATGGCACGGTTTAAGTTCTCACTTGCCAGGGAAGCCATACGGTCTAGCTCCTTGATGACTTCCACCACCGCTGTTGCAGGGTTAAAGACAACCTTTTCACCAATATATTTCAACTGATGGCTGTCACGATAGCCAATCTTCTTATCATCGCCCGGCACAAGGACATAAGTCAGTTTTACTATAGCGCCGATGAAAGGTGACATAATGATGACCTGGAAGAGCTTGATGGCAATATGGGCATACGCTACCACGCGCCCTGCATCATTGTGCGCAATCCGCACCAGGATCCCGACGATCTGGTGGACATCCAACCTAAAGATTATGTAAACTAAAACCGTTCCGATGACATTGAAGATCAGGTGGATCGACGCTGCCCGCTTGGCGTCCTTTTTTCCTGTCAGGGAAGCAAGCAATGCCGACGTACAGGCGCCAATGTTACATCCCAGAATAATGAACATACACATATCCAGTCCCAAAAGCTCCTGGTTTGCCATCAATACCATGATACTGACCGTCACGGAAGAGCTCTGGATCACCGCTGTCAGTACAGTCCCAAGCAGCACTGCCAATATCGGCGTCTTCAAGGACGCAAACATATTTAAGACAGCCGGAGAATCTTTCATGCCTGACATGGCGCTTGACATAGTGCTTAATCCCATAAATAAAATACCAAAGCCGACGATAATCTCTCCAAACTTCGTAATCTTTTGTTTCTTGCAAAACATCACGAGAATCACGCCCATAAGAAGAATGACCGGCGCTATTTTTTCTAATTTAAAGGAAACTAATAGAGAAGTCACTGTCGTACCGATATTGGCTCCAAAGATAACGCCTGCTGCCTGGTATAATGTCATCAGGCCGGAGTTAACAAAGCTGACCACCATTACCGTACAGGCAGATGAAGATTGGATGATCGCTGTGAAAATAATGCCTACGAGGATCCCTTTAAAACGATTTGTTGTTAACTGTTCGAGTATCTGCCTGAGCTTAGCGCCGGCAACTTTCTCGATGCTCTCGCTCATGACCCGCATGCCAAAGAGAAAAAGCCCCAGACCGCCTGCCATGGAAAGAATGATTTCCAGATTCATGTTCGTTATTTATCCTTCCTTTGTACGTCTTCCTAAATCCCATATAATTTTATTCTAAAATAAATCATATTACCTGACAAGTCATATTTTTTATGAATATTGCAAGCATATAGTATCATTCCATGTTACATTCTGATAACCTGCCTATTTTATCCCATGGAAAATGGCGCCTTCTTCTATATCTTTTTTCATTTGCGCTTTCAAGTGCTCTATGCTGTCAAACTTCTGCTCCGCTCTTTTAAACAGAAGCAGATCGACAGTAATCTGCCTGTCATAAGCATCCTCCCTGAAACCGTATAAATACGTCTCGACCCCTATGACTTTAGTGGCACTGACTGTCGGCTTATAACCGATGTTAGAGATCGACGGATAACATACCCCGTCCATCCACACCCGGGAATAGTACACCCCGTTAGGCGGCAGCAATTTTTCCCCAGGTGGCAACAAGTTTACAGTCGGCATCCCTAGCTGCCTGCCAATCTGCCTGCCATGGGATACCACGCCACTGACCTGATAAGAAGAGCCAAGGAAGGCTGCCGCCTTTTGCATATCGCCTCTGCCGATGGCATCCCTAATTGCTGTGGAGCTAACTTCTTCTCCGTCCATCCGGACTTTGTCAATGACTTCCACCCGATAGCCATACGTTCCCGACAGGCTTTCCAAAAGCGCTGTATTCCCGGCTCCTTTACTCCCAAACGATAAATCTGTGCCTGCCGCAATGACAGATGCACGCAGCTTCCCGACAATATATTCTTCCACGAAACGTTCCGGCTCTGTCGCCGCCGTCTCTTTGTTCAAAGGAAACTCGATTAAAACATCAATCCCCATCTGTACAAACGCCGTCCGCTTTTCTTCCCTCGTCATCAGCTCTTGTACGTCTTCTCCGCCAAAAAAAGCTCTAGGAGGCGGATCAAAAGAAAAAGCAACTGCCAGAAGCCCTTTTTCTTTCTGCTCTAACACTTTGGCAAACAATTTCTGATGCCCTAAATGGATGCCGTCAAATTTCCCAATCGCGACCACGCTTTGCTGCGGCAGCATAAAATCTGTTGTTCCCTGTATGATCTGCATATAAAACCCATGCCTTTCCTCACATATCGCATATGAACATCTTAACCGGGTAAAGCATCTCCTCTTTCCCTTCATAACGATAAATGCCGTAGAATATACCTGCTTCGCTGTATATGCGCACTTGCACGCCATCCACTAAATCATGGCCTTCGTACGCCATCTGCCTTGCAAGGCAGTTCCCGTTAGCAAGATGCTTCTGATATTGGCTTTTAACTTTTATCGCTTCTAAGCATGGAAACATATCCGCTACCGGTACAATATAGTCTTGTAATCGGTTTTCATCACGCAGCCTCTCTACCATGGATAAAGGCAACGCATTTTCCACCCGGAATTCCCCTACCCTGGTCCTTTGCAAAGACGCCATCGCAGCACCGCATCCTAAACGTTTGCCAATATCATCGCAAAGCGTCCGGATATAAGTGCCTTTCGAACATACCACACGGATCTGTACGAACGGTATATCCACCTTCTGTATTTCGATTTCTTTGATCTGTACACATCTAGCCTGCCGTTCCACTTCCTTGCCGGCTCTCGCCAATTCATAGAGCTTCTTGCCGTTTATTTTCAATGCGGAATACATTGGCGGGATCTGCTCATAATCGCCCTTAAAATGATAAACTGCTTCTTCAATCTGCTCTGCCCGGACACGCACTTGCTCCTGCTTAAGAATGTTTCCCGTCATATCCTGCGTATCCGTTGTCACGCCAAGGCGCATGGAAGCAACATACTCTTTCTCCGTAATATTTAACATATCGCAAAGCTTCGTTCCCACACCCAGGCATACCGGAAGCACTCCCACCGCATCCGGGTCAAGCGTTCCGGTATGGCCTATTTTTTTCTGTCCTAGTATGCCGCGTAATTTTGCCACAACATCATGAGAAGTATAGCCGGCCTCTTTGTTGATATTAATAATCCCGTGATACATCTTCTGCCCTCATCATGCCATGTTCTTTTAGCTGTTCCTCAATATGTATGGACAAATTATTGATAGCGTCATGATATGTGCCGTTCATATAACAGCCTGCTGCCCGCACATGCCCACCGCCGCCAAACTGTACGGCGATTGCCGCAACATCCACGATGCCGTTAGAACGCAGGCTTACTTTATATTCCATCGGCTTGACTTCATACATAAAGATCGCACACTCAACGCCCTTTACAATGCGGAGCTGGTTCACAATGCCATCCAGGTCTTTAGGCTGCGCCTGGTAAAATCCCATGGTCTTTTTGTTCACCATGCTGACAATGCATTTCCCACCAAGAAAGCGGATGCTCTCTAAAATTGCCCTGCCCATAATCTGGCTCTGTACATAAGTTTTTTCATAAAAAGTCTCATCAATTAATTTCGGGAAATCAAATCCAAACTGAATCAGCTCTGCCGCAATCTGTAACGTCTTCGGAGAAGTATTGGAATATTTGAAAACACCCGTATCATGGATTAAGCCAATATAGAGCGCTTTCGCAATCTCTTCATCCAACTGCTCCTTTTCCAATAAATCATAGAGCAGTTCACAAGTAGAGCTCCTCTCCGGCTCAATAATATTGATATCGCCGCTGCCAGTATTGCTAATATGGTGGTCTATATTGATTCTCTTTCGCGCGTTCTGATAAACCGCTCCTATATCGCCTAGACGCTCCGCATTACAATCCAATGCGAAGAAAACATCGTAAACCATATCTGCCCGGGACTCGGACCGAATATCGTCAATGCGATGGATACAGTGGAAAATCTCCGCTGGCTTCTCCAGATACACATCGATCTCAGCTCCTGGCAACGCCTTCTTCAGATAAAGATACAGTCCCATAACGGAACCGACGCAATCCCCGTCCGGTCTTTCATGTCCGCTTATCCCAATAGTTCTCGCATCCCGTACTTCATCTATTATTTTCATCAATACTATATTACTCCTTTCACCTAGAATTTCTTTTATTGTCCGTTCACCTCATCGATCAGTTTCGACATTGACACGCCATAGGCAATCGACTGATCCATAATGAACCGTATCTGCGGCGTATTGCGCAGATTGATCTTTCTCGCCAGTTGGTTCCTGATAAATCCTTCCGCACTGTTTAGGCCCGCAAGCGTATCCGCCTGTGCCTGCTCATCCCCGAGCACGCTGACCCATACTTTGCAAGTCTTTAAATCAGGCGCCACTTCTACCGCAACAACGGAAGTCACTTCACCAATCCGCGGGTCTTTCAGTTCTCCTCTGATGATCTCCGCCAGTACGCGCTGCACTTCGCCATTGATACGCGTATTTTTTATGCTGTTCTTGCGCATAGACACATTCCCTCCAGTCTATGTTCTCGGTACTTCTACCATAATATAAGCTTCTACAATATCTAATTCCTGCATCTTATCGAAATTCTCGAAAACTAAGCCGCATTCAAATCCTGCTTTCACTTCTTTGACGTCATCTTTAAATCTCTTAAGAGATGCCAGGCCGCCTTCGTAGATCTGTTCTCCCGCTCTTGTAATACGGATCTTGCATCCCCTCTGGAATTCGCCGTCTAATACATAAGAGCCGGCAATGTTCCCGATTGCAGATGCCTTGAAGATTTGACGCACTTCCGCATGGCCGATGACTTTTTCTTCGAAGATCGGGTCTAACATGCCCTTCATTGCCGCTTCGATATCTTCAATCGCCTGGTAAATGACTTTATACAGTCTAACGTCCACGCCTTCGCGCTCCGCTGTTGCCTTTGCCGTCGCATCTAATCTAACGTTAAAGCCGATGATAATCGCCGCAGATGCAGAGGCAAGCGTCACATCAGACTCATTGATCGCTCCCACGCCGCCATGGATGCACTTAACGACAATTTCCTCGTTCGAGAGCTTCATTAGGCTTTGTTTCACCGCTTCCACGCTGCCCTGTACGTCTGCTTTGACAATCAGGTTCAGCTCTTTCAAATTGCCTTCTTTAATCTGGCTAAATAAATCGTCTAGAGACATTCTCGTCTTAGTATCTGCAATCATTTCTTCTTTATGCTGTGCCATATAAGTCTCCGCATAAGATTTTGCCGATTTGTCATTCTCATGCACGATGAATACTTCCCCGGCGCTTGGCACATCGGAAAGGCCTAAGATCTCTACCGGCATGGAAGGCGCGGCTTCTTTCACCCTTCTTCCTTTGTCGTCAATCATCGCCCTGACTTTCCCATGGCTTGCGCCTGCGGAAATGAAATCCCCGATATGCAGCGTACCTTTCTGCACAAGCACAGTCGCCACCGGCCCGCGTCCTTTATCAAGCTCCGCCTCAATGACAAGGCCTCTGGCATGCCGGTTCGGGTTTGCTTTTAGTTCCATAATTTCAGCCGTAATCAATATCGTTTCCAATAAAGTCTCAATGCCTTCACCGGATTTTGCAGAAACCGGGACAAACTCCGTCGAACCGCCCCAATCTACCGGGATCAGCTCATACTCTGTCATTTCCTGCTTCACTCTGTCGATATTCGCATTCGGCTTATCAATTTTATTGACTGCGACAATGATCTCTATCCCTGCCGCTTTCGCATGGTTGATCGCCTCGATCGTCTGTGGCATGACGCCGTCATCCGCCGCTACTACCAAAACCGCAATATCCGTTGAATTTGCGCCACGCATACGCATCGCCGTAAACGCTTCATGTCCTGGCGTATCTAAAAAGGTGATCTTCTGATGGTTGACAGTAACTGTATAAGCGCCGATTGCCTGTGTGATGCCTCCGGCTTCCTTATCCGTTACGTTCGTCTTCCTGATCGCATCAAGCAAGGAGGTCTTACCATGGTCAACGTGTCCCATGACACAAATGACCGGAGGCCTTGTCGTCATCTTGCTCTCGTCTTCTTCTTCCTCTTTGAGAAGCTCTTCTATGACATCAACCTTAACTTCTTTCTCACAGATGATTTCATAATCAATCGCAATATTTTCCGCGTCTTCAAACGAAATCTCAGAATTCACCGTTACAATCTGCCCCTGTAAGAAAAGCTTCTTAATAATCGCAGAAGGCTGTATCTTCATCTTGTCAGCCAGCTCTTTGATGGTCAGGGATTCCGGGATCGTAATGACTTTGATCTGCTCCTCTACAACCGTTTCCACCTTTTTCTCCGGCTTAATGAAACGGCCTGCTTTATTGCGGCTCTTGCTATTTACATCATCCTCTTCATAGATTAAATCCTTCTTAGAGCGCTTATCTTTCTCCTGGCCAATCCTGCGCTTCTCCTCATCTCTATGCTTCTCGGTGTCCTTGATAGGGGTCTCTGGCATAAAGTCTTTGTTATTGCCACCCTTTTTAAATCGATTGTCCTGCCCGTTGTTTCCTCTTTGAGGACGCTCGCTATTGTTAAAATTGCGGTTGTTGCCGCCAGAAGATGCGCCGCCCCTGTTAGCGCCTTGAGCGTTATTATAATTTTGCCTGCCTTGGCCTTCAGGCCTTCTATTTTCATGATTATAATGCGGTTTTTCCTGATTCGTCGGTTTGCTTTGGACATTTGCTCTATCCTTGTTTTCTTGTTTTTCCTGCTGCTCTCTCTGTTCCCGCTCGCGATTAAGCCTTTCTTGCTTCTCTTGCTGTTTGCGCTCCATACGGCGCTCCTGCTGCTGCTTCTGCCTTACTTCATAAGGTTCCGCCGTTACCGGGATCGGTTTTTGCGTTGGACGAATGATCTGGTGCGGAGGCTGTTGCGGCGTCACAGGGCGATTGCCATTCGCAGGCTTCCTGTCTCCCTGCACCGGTCTGTTGCCGGGCATTTTAGAGTTATGCGGATTGCTCACGAAAATGATGTTTTTCTTCTTCTTCGGCTCCCCCGCCGCATGCTGCCTGTTTTCTGCTGCCGTTTGTTTTCCACCAACCGGCTGTTGTCTGTTCTCTGTCACTGTTTGTTTTCCTTCCGCTGCCGGCTGCCTGTTTTCTGCTACCGGCTGCTTTCCTTTTGTATCTATTTGTCCATTTGCGGCCGGCTTCTGTCCGTTATCCGGTCGCTGGCTATTTCCTGCCGGCTTCTGTGCAGCTTCTGCCGGTGGGCGGTTTTCACCCGGCTTCTGTGCGGCTTCTGCCGGTGGGCGGTTCTCACCCGGCTTCTGCGCCACTTCTTGCTTTTGTCTGCTCTCCGACACCGGCTGATCCGCTTTATCTTTTACGGCTTTCGCCGCGCTTCCAAATTGCCCTCGGACAAGCCCGATGGCTTCGTCCTCTATCGAGCTTTGCGCAACCTTTACTTCATATCCTTTATCCTGCAAAAAAGCTATTATTTCCTTACTCTGTATTTCCAGCTCCTTCGCAAGCTCATGCACTTTCATTTTCCCCATGCTCACTACCTCCGTCTAATGATTAAATCTTCTAAATGTTTCCGTATCGAGTCTGCAAATCCCTCATCGGTAACTGCCAGGGAAGTCCGCTCCTGCTTTCCCATAGAATGGCCAATCGCTTCCTTTTCCCCAAATTGATAAAAAGGCACTTCATAAAATTCACACATATTCCGAAACTTTTTTTTCGTGTTATCGGAAGCATCCTCTGTTACCAGAACCAGAAATGCTTTCCCTGCTTTCACTGCGTTCTCCGTTGCAAACCCTCCACTGACAACATTTCTGGAACGAGTCGCCAGACCCAGCATAGATAACACCTTCTTTTCCTCCGGCTCGCTATCCTTATGCATTTTCATTAAACTCCTTTTCCAGTTTTTCGTATAATTCATCCGGAATACTCATCTTAAAAGACCGTTCCAGTCCTTTATTTTTCCTTGCCTTGGCGAGGCACTCTCCCGTCATGCAAAGATACGCCCCTCTACCGTTTTTCTTACCTGTCATATCCAGTACAACGGCATTCTCAGCGGTCTTTATGACCCGCATCATTTCTTTTTTGCTCTTCATCTCTCCACAGCCTACACACTGCCGCATAGGAATTTTTTTCGCCATAGAAAATACCCTTTCTATTCTACAAGACCTTCTTCCGCATCTGCTTCATCAATGCCAACGTCCTCTACGGATTCCTCTTCAATGGCTCCTTCCGCTCCGGTTTCTTCGGGATAATCCCCTTCGTTAAACTCACCGTCATGATATTCGCCACCTTCATATTCCGCCTCATTATATGTTTCGCCGTCATATTCCTCTTCATATTCCTCTTCGTCATACATATAATCTTCGTAACGGAATCCCGGCGCGTCTTTCGCCTGCGTCTCACTCTTGATGTCGATCTTATATCCTGTCAGCCTTGCCGCTAGCCTTGCATTCTGCCCTTCCTTACCAATCGCAAGTGATAACTGGTAATCCGGCACGACAACTTTGGCTGTCTTGTCGTCAGGATCCGCAAAAACAGCGACAATCTTGGCCGGAGACAGAGCGTTCTGGATCAGATTGCCCGGATTATCGTCCCAGTTAATAATGTCAATCTTCTCTCCCCGAAGCTCTTCCACAATGGAATTGACCCTGGCGCCATTTAAGCCGACACAAGCGCCTACTGCGTCTACATTCGGATTATTGGAGCGTACCGCCAGCTTCGTCCTGCTGCCCGCCTCCCTGGCAATGCTCATAATCTCTACGGTACCGTCCTTAATCTCCGTCACTTCCGTTTCAAACAGCCTCTTGACAAGCTCCGGGTGTGTACGGCTGACTAAGATCCTCGGCCCTTTTGGTGTATTCTTTACTTCCAGGATATATACCTTAATTCTCTCCGTCGGTTTAAAGTTCTCACCGCGTACCTGCTCGCTTTCATTGAGGACCGCATCCGTCTTCCCAAGATTGATGGAAATGTTCCTTCCAATATAACGCTGCACGATACCGGTCACGACATCTTTTTCTTTCTCATAATACTGATTATAAATAACGCTTCTTTCTTCCTCACGGATTTTCTGCAAAATAACGTTCTTGGCATTCTGCGTCGCAATGCGCCCAAACTCCTTTGACTTGATCTCAATATGAAGCATATCGCCAAGTTTTGCCCTAGCAGAAACTTCTTTCGCGTCTTCTAAAGAAATCTGTAAGCAATCATCTTCTACTTCTTCCACAACTTCTTTCTCCGCATAACAAAGAAAATCACAAGTCTGTCTATCAATTTCTACTTTAATATTATCTGCTTTGCCAAAATGGTTTTTGCAGGCGGTAAGCAATGAATTTTCAATCGCATCAAACAATGTCTCCTTGCTGATCTCTTTCTCCTTCTCCAGCATATCCAATGCTTCCATTAATTCCTTGTTCATTTTTCCAGTATCCTCCTTGTATTTTCTAAAAATGAAACGCCAGCCTGATAAGCGCTATTTCCGCTCTGGCAAACTCCTTGTCTTCCTCGCCTATTGTGATCGTAACGGTATCTGCATCAAAAGCCTTCAAAAACCCCTGGAATTCTTTCTGCTTGTCGATCGGCTTATATAGTTTTATTTCTACTTCCTCTCCAACGCTCTTTAAAAGATGCTTATCTTTCTTCAGCGCCCTGCCCAGGCCTGGGCTGCTCACTTCCAGAATATATGCATCCTGTATAAAGTCTTCCCTATCCAGTTCATCCGACAATGCGCGGCTTACATTCTCACAGTCGTTGATATTGACGCCATCCGGCTTATCAATATATGCCCTTAAATACCAATCGCTTCCTTCTTTGACATATTCTATATCATAAATCTCCACCCCGAACTGTCCGGCAATGGGGCTTAGAAGCGCTTCTGTCCTAGATTCATAAGTCTCTCGTTTTGACATTCGTAACCTCCATCATGCAATATCGTTCCCTATCATATGAAAAGAGTGGACTCGCCAGTCCACTCTTATCGTAACTATTATTTATGACTATATCAGTGTAACACCAAACGAAATGAGATGCAAGAAAAATTTGTAAGAATAATTCCGTAAATCCGAAACAGGCACATTGGGTATATATCTATTTTCTGTATATTTTGCATCAAACCGCGAATACTATCCATGAGGTGACAAAAATGGATAAGAAAAAGCAAGAACAGGTTCAAGAACAAAAGAATCATGACCAATTCAATAGCATCACTCAAAAGGTCACGCCAGAAAATCAAAATCAGACCCACAATTCCAGAAAAGAAGGCATACAGCCAATAAATCAGAAAAGATAAAGTGAAGGCATCCCAGCCGCTAGAGGATAAAAAAAGCTATAAATACTGATTATTCAGTATTCATAGCTTTTTCTAGGGTTGGGCTGTTATAAACAGTCAACAGCTCGTAGGGGAATCGAACCCCTGTTTCCGCCGTGAGAGGGCGGCGTCTTAACCGC
>CAJTSL010000003.1:31976-80495 GCA_910578845.1 uncultured Lachnospiraceae bacterium | reverse complement strand
GGCAACAACCGTGCCGGCTCTACCTCATCTTACCTATAATCCCCTCCACATCCACTCCCGGATGGGTCAGGTATAGCCGGCAGATCTGCTCCGCAAGTTCTTCACGGATACCGGCGCGGCGGGCAATTTCTTTTACCGTTCTCCCTTTATCCGTCTCCTTCATGACACAGGCAATGACACGCCTTAAGTCAGAAGGCATGTCTCCTGCATCCGCGGTTTTATGCGCTAATTCTATTTTCTCTATCTGGAAAGACCCATTATCTTCTATCCATAAAACTGCCATGGTCACAGGTTGCGTAAACCGCCTGGGGCCACAACTGCCTGGGTTTAAGAAAAGCCTGCCGTCAATGCGTATTTGTTCATATTTATGAGAGTGTCCATAGACGACAATATCTGTATCCTGAATGTCCTTGGGAATTTGCTTCTTATTATGTATGATGAAAAAACGGATTCCATAAAGCGTAACGGCGAGTGATTCCGGGATGTCCGCTGCCCACTCTTTGTCATTATTCCCACGGACAACATATACCGGCGCTATTTTCTCTAATTCCTCTAAAATTTCCCGTTTGTTCACATCGCCGCCATGCAAAATGGCTTCGCATCTTTCTAGCTCTTGCAGAACTTGTGGGCGTAAGATCCCGTGTGTATCCGAAATAATCCCTATCTTATGCATTATTCCTTTCCTTCCCGGTCATGACGTGGCTGCAAATACAATTCTTTCGCCTGAAGGAACCTGGTAAATCTCTCCCGTTGACTCCATCCACACCGTATGAACGGAAGGATTATAAACTTTCATGCCGTCAGCCGAGAAAACAAGATTCTGGTATGCTGTCACGTAATCGACAATTTCCATATTCGTCGCCATCCAGATCTGATCCGCATAACCGGACAGATACGACAAAAGATTCTCCATGATTTCCCAATTATCCTGTCTGTCAAATTCAAATGAATGCCCCCAGACATAAAAGAGCTGCGGATCCCCATAAGGAGGATCTTTCTCACAAAACGCCCTGGCTAAGTCCATCAAGCGCCCATCGGCATGGTGGCAAGTCGGATGCCATTCCAGGAAATTCCCAGGCAGCCCGAAGCCTCCGGTCGAAACGACTGTCCGGGCATAACGGATGCCTGCGGCTTTCAACATTGCAAAGCTATCCTGATCATAGATGCCAAACGGATAAGCATGTCCTAAGACCATATAAGGGACAATATCCTCTAATATCTTCCTATCTTCTAAAATTTCATATAATGCTGCGCTTCCACACGCTGTCACGGCGCTATGTTTTGATGCATGTGTCGCCACTTCATGACGCTTGAACAGATGCGGGATTTCCTCTGCCGTGATTGTGGAATCATCAACGCACCTGCCATCAATCTCCATTGTTTCCACCATGCCAAGATTGCGTGTGTTGAGATTAAAGGTTCCTTTTACGCCCGCTTCATCCATCATCTTCACCAGCCTTCTGTCATGCACGCGCCCGTCGTCATAACTGAAAGTCAGCGCCTTTCTCTTCCCTTCCGGAAAAAGCATCCTGTTAATATGAAATGCCCCCATAAATTCTCCCCCATTCCGCTTTATTAGTTAACAACCACCACTTCAAGTGGTGGTTTATTATTAGCCCTAATAAGGGCTGTTTGCGTGCTCGCCTGATCAAGCTAACATCGCTCTATATCCCCTTATGTTTCCATACGGATTATGGCTACCGCTTCTAAACATCCTTAGCAAAACCGCAGATTGAAATCTGCGGTTCCACTCTACAAAGAGTCCGAAAGCTCCTCTTCCTCTTTCTTTATGCCTTCTTCATCCTGTGTCTGCTCTTTTACCCTTGTGTTATGCAGATACCGCCTAAGGACGCACAAAAGTATGATACTGATCACAGATACGAAATCTTCAAAAGGCGTCGTTTCACTGACAATCATATGACGTGCTACAAGGAAAATCAATACTTCCATAATATTATCTGAATTGGGACGGCAAAGCATCTGTAAAAACTCAATGCCGATGACAATCATGAAAATATCTTCCAAATATGCCTGAAAAACCGATACATCATCTAATAAAGCACGGAAAATGGCAAAATCTTTTAACAAGCTGCCTATAGTAAGTAAAATCCCTGCCAGCACCATAAGCGCTACAAACTGCTCGAGTATCGCACTGATTTTCTGTATGGCTTTCTTAAATTTCTGCATAAAATCTTCTACTCGCATACCAGTCTCCTATTCTTGATTATTTCATGGATTTCTTAGATATTTTGTTCATTATAGCAGATTTTCCTCGCTTTTCCAATCTTTTTTATGGCAGAGCATTTTACTGCTGCCAAGCTGCTTATTCCATCTATGCTGACGGAATCAACAATACTTGCCCAATATTCAATAAATTACTGCTCAATCCATTTAACCGCTTGATCTCTTCTACCGTAGTCCCAAAACGGTTCGCCAAAATCCATAACGTATCGCCCGGACGCACTGTATATTCAAAATAGGAAGTGACCGTACCAACCGGGATCCGCAATATTTGCCCGATGCTCAGCATATCGCTTGTTATGCCGCTTTGCCTTTTGATCGCCTCTACTGTAGTGCCATAGCGATTTGCAAGCATCCATAACGTGTCTCCCGGACGCACAACATACTCAATCACATTTCCTCCGCCTGCGCCACCAGAACCCCCCGTCCCCGGCACATTCTCTTCGATGCCCAGATAGGTACGGTATAGCGCATTCCATGTATCCGTCCCAACGATGCCATCAGGCGAAAGCTGCATCATCTGTTGAAAAGCAATGACTGCTTGCCTCGTCGCATTCCCGAAGATACCGTCCTGCGTAACGCTTGGCACCGTCGGGTAGAATTCCGAGATCATGTTTAATAGGAATTGTAACGTAAGGACGTCCGCTCCCCTTGACCCCTGTCTGAGAACGGTGCTAGGCGGCACTGTGCCAATTCCAAGGGACGTCCCTTCACTGTCAAGCTCTGCGAGCCTGGTCACCGCCGTATATAATTCGGAGATCTTATACCAGGTTGCTTTTCCTACAATCCCATCCGCCTCTAAGCTAAAAACACTCTGGAATTTCGTGACTGCCGCACGCGTACTGTTGCCAAATACGCCTGCTTCATCTGTAATGGCAGGAATTGCCGGGTAATTCCTGCGGATGCGGTTTAAATACGTCTGGATCGTCTCTACATCCAATCCTCTGCTGCCTACTCTTAGCGGCGTCCCAGGATAAGAGGCCAGAACGCCCGTAACCGCGTCTGTCTCTGCAATCTCTACATCATCGGGATAATAAGTGCGCAATATCTGCAACGGCGAGCGCCCCTGTTGTGCTAACGTTACCGTCCCCCATTGTGACAACCCTCCACAGGTCGTTGTCGTGCCATTGCAAAACGAAGTAAAATACGGCGCAATCTGTCCACGCCTGCGTACATATTCATTGAAGATCTCATCTACGACCCTGTTAATTGATTCATAAGTCGGCCTGCCATACACAAAATATTGATCATATGCCGTACTGTTCGTAATATCAAATTGATACCCACGGCTCCGATACCATTCCGTAAAGACACGGTTTAGCGCAAACGTAATAATGGCGTATATGTTGGCACGTAAAGATGCCTCCGGCCAGGTCGGGTAGATTTCACTGCTTGCAACATTCTTCACATAATCCGGGAAAGATACCTGTACATTAGCCGCCGAAGAAGCCGGAACGCCTAAATGCACCGTAATCGGATTGGGAATGACTACCTGCCTGAGCACACGCGGCTCATCGACAGGCGCCTCTTGATAGCGTCCCTGCCTCATAGAAGCTGCGGGAGGTCCTAGCGTTATTTCCCTTGTCTCCGGACTGCGCTGCCTCTCCTGCATCGGCAACATGGTAAGCGGCAAGGTCGCCGTTTCCCTGTCATAGATTGGCAGACCGGAAATAAAAACGGACTGGAAACCTGCTGCCATTGCATGCACATCATAGCCTATATATGGCATCCCTGGATAATAGGGATCCAGAGACAGGCTCTTATCCACTGTCTCTAGAGAAACAAGCGGCGTCTCCCCATTTTCATCTGTCGTCAATTCATAAACATTTCTCCCTTCGTCATCCAGGATCCTGATCTGTACGCCTGCAAGGGGAAGCGCCTCATGGGCGGTCCTTGCCTGTATCACTAAATAACCAATCGCCATAACTCAGAAGTTCTCCTTTTTTTCTATGCTTTATTATATGAACCTAAGAAAAAACGGGAACATAAAAGGCATCCGGTTCTTTTACACACCCGGATGCCCTCTTCGTATCTTAGGCTTATTTCAAAAACTCTACGCTTCCATCTTCAATATGGTAAATCGCTCCCACTACCCGTAAGCCGTTCTTCTCTCCGCCTGCCGGGATCTGTAAGCCGTTTTCAATTTTCGCTATGCTATTTCTCACATTGAGGCAGCTCGCTTTATAAGCATCTGTTTCATCACCGATTGCCGCCTTGATCTCATCTGTGATCGACTTAATGAAGCCCTCAGCGCCTCCGCCTAGAGCCGCCCCTACAGCGCCGCATTGGGTATGTCCTAAAACAACGACCAGGTTCGTTCCGAGATGGTCAGCCGCATATTCCACACTGCCAAGCTGGAAGCCATCCATAACATTGCCAGCATCACGGATTACAAAAAGCTCTCCGATCCCTGCTGAGAAAACTGCCTCCGGTATGACACGGGAATCTGCACAGGTAATAACAATTGCATATGGGTGCTGTCCATTCTCGCATGTATCTTTACGGATAGCGGGGGAAACGTCTCCCGGATTGGAAGAAGCGTTTATGTATTTCTCATTGCCCTGCTGCAATTTTTTCAATGCTTCTTCTGCGGAAAGGCCAACGTGGCCATTTGCGTCATGTGACATGATATAATCCTCCTTTGGGTAACTAGTATATTTTCTAAAAGTATAGCATTTCACGCAGGATTTGTAAATAATCCACCGCCTACATCGTGCATATGTTCTATCATAAGAGTACTATTATATTGTAAGAATATATTGCATTGCATGAACAGGTTACATTGCAAAATCAAACAGGCTGATCTGGTTTGACTCCGGTAAATCGCCAAGGATCCCCAAACTGCTCATTAATTCTGTCACCGTCAAAGATACTTTTGTCCGTTCACGGAAATCATCCTTTGATAAAAACGGCCCATCCTTTGCTGCTTCCACAACTGCGTCCGCCGCTTTCTCACCCATGCCGTCAATGCTGCTTAGCGAAGGCATAATCCTTTTCTCATCCACCACTTGGAAAAGCCTCGCCTGCGCCGAGAAAATATCAATTGGCGCAAACGTAAATCCTCTCGCATACATTTCCTGCACAAGCTTCATATCACGGTAAGAATCCTGTTCCTTCTTGCTAAGCGTATCGCTCCTGCGCTTATAATCCGCCATGACATTCTGTAAATATTCTAATCCCTGGCACATCAGCTCATAAGAAAAACCGGAGGCGCGGATACTGAAAAAGGCAGCGTAAAATGCTAACGGATAGTTGATCTTACAGTACGCTATGCGCCACGCCATCATGACATATGCCGCGGCATGCGCTTTCGGGAACATGTATTTTATTTTCTTGCATGACCAAATATACCAATCCGGCACATCCGCAGCCTTCATGGCTTCCTCCCATTCCGGTTTCAATCCTTTTCCTTTCCGCACGCTCTCCATAATCGTAAAAGAAAGCGCCGGCTCTACTCCCATCTGGATAAGGTAAATCATAATATCGTCACGGCAACAGATCGCTGTAGATATCGTTGCCTTACCTTCTTCGATCAATGTCTGCGCATTTCCCAGCCATACGTCAGTCCCATGTGCAAGCCCTGCAATCCGTACCAGATCCGTGAAACATTTCGGTTTGGCGTCAATTACCATCTGCATAGCGAACTCAGTCCCAAATTCCGGAATGCCAAGGCATCCTAATTTACAGCCGTTAATCTGCTCCGGCGTAATGCCAAGCGCTTCCGTTGACTTAAAAAGTGACATGACCTGCTTATCATCTAGCGGGATCGTGACAGGGTCTCTTCCTGTTATATCCTGTAGCATTCGGATCATCGTAGGATCATCATGCCCAAGGATATCAAGTTTTAACAAATTGTGGTCGATCGAGTGATAATCAAAATGTGTCGTGACAATCGTCGTATCCTGGTCGTTTGCCGGATGCTGCACCGGCGTAAAAGAATTAATATCTTCCCCGACCGGCAAGACGACAATGCCTCCCGGATGCTGTCCCGTGCTTCGCCTGACGCCAGTACATCCGGCGACAAGACGGTTGATCTCACATGTCCGCTTCCGCTCGCCATGGTCTTCATAATAGTTCTTCACATAGCCAAATGCCGTCTTGTCCGCCAACGTACCGATTGTCCCGGCACGATATGTCTGCCCATAGCCAAAAATAACCTCTGTATATTTATGCGCCTTGCTCTGGTATTCTCCGGAGAAGTTCAAATCAATATCCGGCTCCTTATCCCCTTTAAATCCCAAGAATGTCTCAAATGGGATATCAAATCCTTCCTTTTGCAGCGGTGTCCCACATACCGGACAGTCCTGATCCGGCATATCACAGCCTGCGCCGCCGCTAAATGCTCTTACTTTTTCCGAATCAAAATCATAATAATGGCATTTCGGGCATAAATAATGCGGGCTTAGAGAATTTACTTCGGTAATGCCTGCCATATTCGCCACGAAAGAAGAACCGACAGAACCTCTAGACCCTACCAGATAACCGTCTTCTACCGATTTCCATACGAGCTTCTGTGCAATGATGTACATGACTGCGAAACCATTAGAGATAATGGAATGCAGCTCTTTCTTCAGACGGTCTTCTACAATCTGTGGAAGTGTCTCTCCATACAGCTCATGCGCCTTCTTATAGCAGATATCCGTCAAGAGCTTATCACTGTTCTCAATGACGGGCGGACATTTATCCGGCCTGACCGGAGACATGGATTCTATCATATCGGCGATCATATTCGTATTGGTAACAACGACTTCCATCGCCTTATCGCTTCCAAGATAAGCAAACTCTTTTAACATCTCTTCCGTCGTCCTAAAGTATAAAGGCGGCTGATTATCCGCATCTGCAAAATGCTGCCCGGTCATAATGATCCGGCGGTACACTTCGTCTCCCGGGTCTAAGAAATGTACGTCGCACGTCGCCACAACGGGTTTTTTAAACTCCTCCCCTAATTTTACAATCTTACGGTTCATTTCCATGATATCTTCCATGGAATTAATCTGTGACAATTTCTCGGATTCTATCATGAACTGATTATTGCCAAGCGGCTGTATTTCCAGATAATCATAGAATCGGACGATCCTGGCGATTTCCACATCCGCCTTTCCATCCAGAAGAGCGCGGTAAAGCTCCCCGGCTTCGCAGGCGCTCCCGAGCAAGAGACCTTCCCTGTATTCCTGCAAAAGGCTTTTGGGTATCCTCGGCCTTCTGGCAAAATAATGCAAATGAGACTCCGAAACCAAACGGTACAGATTCATGCGCCCTACATTGTTCTTCGCCAGGATGATCGTATGATACGTAGGCAGCTTCTTTACAATCTCGGGACTGGATTTGCCAAGCGCATTGATTTTCCGTAAAGTATCGGCGCCTTCTTGTGCCAGCATCGGGATAAACTTAACGAAAATCTCCGCCGTTGCTTCTGCATCATCCACTGCACGGTGATGGTTCTCCAAAGAAACGCCCATCGTCTTCGCTACCGCATCTAACGTATGTTTCGCCTGCTCATTCAATAGGATCCTGGCAATCCCCACCGTATCGACATAAGTAAAATCATGTTCGATATCTAGCCGGTCACAGTTTTCCATGATAAAGCTCATATCAAACCCTGCATTATGCGCCACTAGGACAGCATCTTTACAAAATTCCAGAAACTGTGGCAAAACGGCCTCGATGCGCGGCGCATCCATGACCATCTCATCCTGGATGCCCGTTAGTTTTTCAATTTCAAAGGGAATCGGCACGTCCGGATTTACGAACGCCGAGAACCGGTCCGTAATTTTCCCGTCTATGACTTTGACTGCGCCAATTTCTATGATCCTATTATTGACAGGAGAAAATCCTGTCGTCTCGATATCGAATACGACAAAAGTTCCGCCAAGCCCTTGTCCTTTATCGTTTGTGACAATTTCTTTCAAATCGTCCACAAGATATGCTTCCACTCCATAGATGACCTTAAAGAAATCCTGTTTATCCGGCTCTTCTTCTCCGGCTTCTTTTCTCTTTCCCTTCTCTGCCTTCCATAAATCTTCCCACACATGATTGGCATCCGGGTACGCCTGTAATACGCCATGATCCGTAATTGCGATCGCCTGATGCCCCCATTGGTAAGCGCGTTTTACAATGTCCTTGGCTTCCGATACGCCGTCCATATCGCTCATTTTCGTATGGCAATGAAGCTCAACGCGCTTACGTACGCTCGTATCCATTCTGGACACCGTAAAATCAGGAATCTTTTTTACGCCGTAGACAGAGCCAATCGTCAGCTCATGGTCAAATTTATCAATTACCGTTGTGCCCTTAATCTTCACGAAAGCGCCCGGTTTCATCTGTGCAGTCAGCTCATCAGCCTGATCATTCGGGACAAACAGCTTCAACGTCATCGTATCGGTAAAATCTGTAACATCATAGATCAGGATGGTACGTTCATTCTTAATCTCACGCTTATCCATGTTCAAGACTTTGCCACGGATCGTAACATCACCGATTTCCCCGATGATCTCTTCCATCAGGATTGCTTCTTCTTCAAAATCCCTGCCATACAAAACATCGGGATTGTCGGAACGTTTCAGAAGACGCCTCGAATCGCCGCCCTTTGGACGCATCCCTTTGTCTGCCGGCGCTTTAAATGGTCTGCCGCTTCCCGTCTCATTTACATCAACCGCCTTTTTGGCGCCCGACATTTTATTCGTTGCCATAGCACTGTCCGTAGCATTCGCCAAAGCCGTGTCCATCGCTCCTGGCTGTGCCCCTATGCCTGCATCCTCCCTATCCTGCATGGCAAGCTCTCCCGTTGCTTTTCCATACAGCGCGCGTGCCGATATTTCCGCTATCTGCATCGCAAATTTCTGCTCATCGTCTTCCCTATGCTTCCCGCTCTTCTTCTCTTTATAATCTGTCAACACTTCCACGGACAGTCCGCACCGCTCATTGTAGATTTTCTCTAGGATGCGCACCAGTTCCTCCGCCTTTTCTTTGCCAAGGACAGTATCTTCTACCGTTAGCAGGATCTGATTCTCCTGCGGATAAGCAATATCGGCATTCTTGAACAGATTGTATTCAATCGGTGAATATTCCCGCAGCTCCAACAAGATGCTCTCCCGGTAAATGTTCATCAGTTTCTCCGGATTATACTGCAAGGACAGATGATACCGCTCATATATGCGCAACGTCATGGGCGCATTAGGAAAAAACTGCTTTTTCATTTCCTGCTCTACCCGGAACACATCCTCTTTTTGGATCAGCCTATCCGAAGAAATATAAATCCGCAAAAAGTCCTTACGCTTTGTTGCCGATACTTTCTCCACCGTTACCTGCTCAAATAAATCTTTGATTCCCCTCTCCAATTTTAAGGTCGGGAATACTTCAAAAAATTTCTTAGACATACAGATGTCCCTTTCACACTTCCCAATGCAGCAATTCGTCACGCAGCACGTTTAATAGTTCGCTCTCCGGCACTTTCTTAATAATCTCTCCCCGCTTAATTAAAAGGCCTTCTCCCACGCCGCCGGCAATACCGATGTCCGCTTCTCTTGCCTCTCCCGGCCCGTTCACCGCACACCCCATCACCGCCACTTTGATCTCCAACGGAATATCCGCTACCATCTCCTCTACCTGATTGGCTAGGCTGATCAAATCTATTTTCGTCCTGCCACAAGTCGGGCAAGAGACCACTTCAATCCCTCCGCTTCGCAGCCCTAATGTCTTCAAGATTAGCTTCGCCGACTTAATCTCCTCTACCGGGTCTCCTGTCAAAGAAACACGGATCGTATCCCCGATCCCCTGGTGCAGGATAATGCCAATCCCGACTGCTGACTTGATATTACCGCTTACTAATGTCCCTGATTCCGTGATGCCGACATGCAAAGGATATAGCGTCTTTTGTGCCAAAATCTCATGCGCCTTTACACACATTAAGACATCTGAAGATTTAATGCTAATGACAAGGTTATCATAGTGCAGCCCCTCGATAATATGCACTTTATCCAGTGCGCTTTCCACGATGCCCTCTGCCGTCACGCCATGGTATTTTTCGATCAGTTCTTTCTCTAAAGAGCCGCTGTTGACACCAACACGGATCGGAATATTTCTCTCTTTTGCCGCGGCGACTACTTCCGCTACCTTCTCCCTGCTTCCGATATTGCCCGGGTTAATACGGATTTTATCCGCTCCGTTTTCGATTGCGGCAATCGCCATCTTATAATCAAAATGGATGTCAGCGACAAGCGGGATGTGTATCCTCTCTTTGATCTTCGCCAGAGCCTGCGCCGCTTCCATTGTCGGCACCGTTGCACGCACGATCTCACAGCCTGCCCGCTCTAAACGTAAAATCTGCGATACAGTCGCTTCCACATCCTCTGTCCTTGTATTGGTCATTGATTGTATCAAAACAGGATTCCCTGCGCCAATTACTCTGTCGCCAATCGCTACCAGCTTTGTCTTATTCCGATGCATTCTACACATCCCCTGCCTTTCTTATGATATTCTCTATTGTACATCAAACGGATAAATTAGGAAAGGTGTTTTGCTAGCCATCCCCTTGTATGTAAAAAACCCGCTCCCTCCGCTGTCCGTCTCCCCGGCTCTTTAAGCCTACGGACAGTTCCCATATCCCTCCGTTATCAAACAGCTCATGCCCCAATTCCAACAATAGATTGCCATCCGGCTGATAGACACTATCATAACGGATAACGACCTTCTGCCCCTGCTCGTTATATACAACGACTGGCAGCGGTGTCTCCCTGCCTTTTACAGACAATAGGGAACTGCTAAGGAAAAAGCTTCCTAACAAAATCAACATCCCGAATAATCCCGTCGTCTTTTTCTCCGTCAGCCAGATATTCTTCTCTATCCTTCGGATCGCCGCGCCTTTTGTCTTCCCGGGACGCTCTGCGATGATAAGCCTGCTGCGTCGTACCTTTTTATATAATAAGTCTCTTTTGACTTCTTCCACGCTCTGATACCGCTTATCCGGTTCCGGGCGTGTGCATTTTATGACAATCTGTTCCATTCTGCGTGACAATTCCGGCTTCATGCTGCGCAACGCCCTGATACCTGCGGGCGGAAGAGACGGATGATGCCCGGTCAGCATATGATATAATGTCGCCCCCAACGTATAGATGTCGCTCCTTTCATCTGCTTTAGCGCCGCCAGCCTCTCCTTTGCCTAGCTGTTCCGGCGCCGCATACCCAAGCGTGCCTGCCAGATTATCCTGATAGCGCAATCCGTAACTGGCAAGTAACGCCGTGCCAAAATCCACGACACGAAGATTCCCATCTGGACATACAATGATATTCTCCGGTTTCAGATCCCGGTATATCACAGGCGGCTTCCTCGTATGCAGATACATAAGCAGCTCCGCTAACTGAATCGCCCATTCACATGCCTGTTGCTCAGGGATGCTCCCTTCTTTTTCTATATAATGGCGCAGGCTCTCTCCTTTAATATATTCCATCACCAGATATTGTACGTCCTCCCCGAAATAATCATATACGGCTGGCAGCATCGGATGTTTTAACGTCTTTAGCATCTCCCGCTCCCATTTTAGCATCGTCTCTTCCTGCATGCTTTTCGGCTGCTTCTGCTCTTTCACCGCCACCATGCATTCCAGATGCCTGTCCCATGCCAAATAGACTGCACTGCTTCCTCCTTCTCCTATTTTTTCCCGTAGTTCATACTTTCCCATAAGGGTTTTCTCCATATTGACGTCCTTTTCCCTTTCTCTTTACCGTTACATCTTATCTCGTAATAATATAAATTGCCGAGAGATTGTCCGTCTCTTTTCGTCTCATGCTCACGCTGCCAAGCTCACGCAAGCGCTTATCACACCGCTCCTTTGTCATCTGCTCCGGTGAGAGCGCCTCCTCTATTTCCCCGGATTTTATTTTATGCCAGAAGCCATCGCTGCAAAGCAAGAAGCCCTCTTTCTTCTTTACCGCTCCCATCTTAAAATCAGGCATGAAAAAACCATAGCTTCCTACACATTTTGTCAACATATTGCCACCGTACACATGATCTTTCGTCAAAAGCTCCATTTGCTTTTTCTTTCTCCCCTTCTTTCTCCCATATAAATGGTAGATGCGGGTGTCACCTATATGCCATAGCATATATTTTTTCTCCCACAGAAGCAGCATAGATAAAGTCGTTCCCATTTTGCAAGAATGCTGCCCGGCATATTTTTGCATCTTGCCCTGTGCCTGATAGATTTCCCGCTCCGCCGAATGCCTGATCGCCCATGAGGGCTTCTTCTTCGCTACTGCATCCAAAAGGCTGTCATAAAACCATGTGACCAATGCTTCCGTCAGATAGCCGCTCGCGCGTTCCCCCTCGTCAACGCCACCCATCCCATCGCAGACTGCCGCAAGCAAGACTCTTCCACGGGATGTCAGGACTTGCTGCACAATAAGGGAATCCTGGTTCATTTCCCGTAGCGGTCCTTTATCCCAATATACACTTGTATCATAGTACATTTACCACGCTCCTTCCCCATTTCTCAAATCTTATTGTTCATTATCCGGATATATGCAGGGAACCCTGCAATGATTTCCAAAGACAGGCCGCCGACACATCATTAGCGCCGCACGGCCTAATCGAAAACATAATTTATTATAATACCTTATTGTATTCTTTGACAAGAATACAATTTTCCCAAAAATTTCATACCTGATTTAGTCATTTCGCAGAAAAAACTCTGAAAGATAACTAATGGATCAGCTTCATGATATCGTTGTACATGATAAAGACCATCAGTACCATCAACACTACAAGACCTGCAAAATGTACCATGCCTTCTTTCTCCGGCGGGATCGCTTTGCCCCGCAGCACCTCCAAAAACAGGAATACCAGCCTGCCGCCATCCAATGCCGGGACCGGCAACAGATTCAGAATCCCCAGGTTAACGGAAAGCAAAATTATAATATTGATCATCGTGAAAATAACCGTAGAAACCCCGTATGCTTTCGCAACTTCATAATTATCCCCTACCATCTGCGCAATGCCGATTGGCCCGGATACCTCATCTTTCGTCACCCGGCCCTGTACTAACATCCCAAGGCTCTTATAGGTCATCTTCACCCAATAGCGGATCTCATATGCACTATACTGAAATACCTGCAACGGGTTACACTTAATATATTCTCCTCTCCCGATCAGCCCGATATAGTATCTGCCATCTTCCTCACTATAACGTGGGCTCAGTGTCAGATCCTGCACCGAATCGCCTCGCTTTATCTGCATCGAGACGGACTCGCCCCGGTTAAGCGCAGAAATCAAGTCAATTTCCCGATAAACATGAATCCTCTCGCCATTCATGCGAAGAATCTCATCCCCTGCAAGAAGGCCGGCCTCTTCAGCCGCAGAATCTTCCATGACCTGCTGAATCACTGGTCTGTCAGCGCCATTAAAGGCAACCAGAACCAAGGCGAAGATAAAAGCTGTCAGGAAATTAAATATCGGCCCTGCTGCGATAGTCGCAATCCTTGCCCAGACATTGGCCCTTAAAAAGGAGTGTTCATCCGGCTCGCCTTTTTCTTCCGCCAAGCCATCATCCCCGTCAAACATACAAGCGCCGCCAATGGGCAGAAGCTTGAGGGCATACTTAGTCTCACCTCTCTGGAAGGAAAACAAATTCGGCCCCATCCCGATCGAAAACTCTACGACACGGATCCCATTCCGCTTCCCTATCAGGAAATGCCCGAATTCATGCGAAATAACGACAATGCTGAAAATAATGATAAATAATATAATCGTTGTAATTCCTTTTGTCAACTCATCACCTGCTCTATATATTCATATGTTTCCGCTTCTGCTCCCAGAATCTCATCCACGGAAGGATTGCTTATTACTTTATGATGTCCCATAGACTGCCCGATTAATTCCGGTATTTGTAAAAATCCTATTTTTCTTTGGACAAATAAGGCGACTGCCTTCTCGTTTGCCGCATTGAATACCGTCGGCATACTGCCGCCCGTCTTCGCCGCCTCATAGGCCAGCGCCAAGCCCTGGAATGTTTTCGTATCGGGTTCTTCAAATGTAAGTTCTTTTAGGGCAAAGAAATCCACTTTCTTCCCGTCCATCGGCCTTCTGTCCGGATAGAAAAGCGCATACTGGATGGGCAGCTTCATATCGGGCATGCCAAGCTGTGCCATGATGCCGCCATCTACATATTCCACTGCGGAATGGAGGATGCTCTGTGGATGCACTACCACTTGGATTTTCTCCAACTCCACGTTAAACAGCCATCTTGCTTCCATGACTTCTAACCCCTTATTAACAAGGGAAGCCGAGTCTATCGTTACCTTCTTGCCCATAGACCAGTTCGGATGTTTCAGTGCATCCTCTATTGTCATATGCGCCAGTTCCTCTGTCGTCTTCCCCCGGAATGGCCCGCCGGATGCCGTCAGGATGATCTTATGAATCCGCTCTCTGTTCTCACCGTTCATAGACTGGAAAATAGCGCTATGCTCACTATCAACCGGCAAAATGGAAACGCCGCGCTTTGCTGCTAACGGCATGATGAGATGGCCTGCCGTCACTAACGTCTCCTTATTGGCAAGCGCGATCGTTTTGCCCTGCTCAATCGCTGCAATAGTAGGGCGGATGCCGATCATGCCGACTATTGCAGTCACCAGCACCTGCGCTTCCTCCATCACGGAGACTTCTATCAGCCCTTCCATGCCGCTCACGATCTCTACACCCAGGTCTGCGACCCTGAGCGCCAAATCTGCTGCCGCCTCTTTGCTCCACATCGCTGCTTTACGCGGGGCGAACTCCCGGATCTGTTGTTCCATCAGCTCTACATTCGTCCCCGCTGCCAACGCCACGACATCCAGATCAGGATGATTCCTCACAATCTCTAATGTCTGCGTTCCTATCGAGCCGGTAGAACCTAGTATTGCTATCTTTTTCACGTTGTAAACCTACCCTTCTTCCTTACCTAAGCGATGAATACCAAACCGAAGAAAATAAGCGGCGCTGCGACAATCACACTGTCAAAGCGATCCATGATGCCGCCATGCCCCGGTATCAGCTTCCCATAGTCTTTGATCTCATTGTCCCTTTTAATTGCCGATGCCGCCAAGTCACCTATCATTGAAATAAGCGCCCCAAACGCGCCAAGGCACATAGCGCCGCCCCAGTGCAGCATATAGTCTTCTGCTGAAAAAGGGTTGATGACAAAGTAGGTATATAAGCCGAATAAAATGGCAGCTCCAACCACACCGCCAATCCCGCCTTCCACCGATTTCTTAGGGCTTAATTTGGGCGCCATCTTATGTTTCCCGAACAATACGCCCACACAGTAAGCGCACGTATCGCTTCCCCACGAACACAAGAATACCAGCCAGACCAAATAGAACCCATGCTCCCATCCTTCTCTGATCAAATAGAGAAAAGATAAGAGAACAGGCGCATAGACAAATGCAAAATATGCTGCCATCACCTGTCCGGCATGATATGTCGGGAAACGGAACACATAACAGAACAAAAATACCAAAAGCGCCGCTACCAGAGCCGTCGCCAGAATGCCATATATCATATCCTTATTGTATTTCTCTGCACGCATCCCCACATACAATGCCGCATAATAAAGCACAATCATGACATAGCCAAACAACTCTAACGCATTCACGCCTCTGTCTTGTTTGTTCACTCCCATAGCTTTTATTAATTCACGGTAAGCAATCATGGATATGATGCATAATGACGCAGCCATCACGATTCCGCCCGATGCGATCATTACAAAAGCAAGAATGACCAATACGATCCCACTGAGCAACCTTGTACGAAACATTTAAAATACCATGCCTTTCTATCGTTCTTTCATTGTCCTATACCGCAGATGACGGCCAGGACGATTCTTTCTCTTTACACCGCGCCATACCTTCTGTCTCTCTTATTATATGCCGCTATAGCTTTTTCCAATTCTTCTTTTGAAAAATCAGGCCATGCCACATCCGTGAAATAGAATTCCGTATAGGCAAGCTGCCATAGCAGGAAATTAGAGATCCGCAGTTCGTTACAGGTACGGATCAGTAAATCCGGCTCCGGCAGTCCATGAGTATCTAGCGCATCGTTTATAAGCTGCTCTGAAATCTCGTCAGGCCGCAGGCCGCCTTCCTGCACGCTCCCTGCAATCGCTCTCACTGCACGTACGATCTCGTCCCTGCCACCATAATTGAGTGCAATCTGGAAATGCAAGCCCGTATTGTCTTTGGTCGCTTCTTCCAATTGCGCAATCCTCTCCCGGATATCCGTATCAAGCCCTGTCTTGTCACCAATGACGCGCACACACATATTATTCTTCGCTGCCGTTTTCAGACATGTCTTCATATAATTACGCAGAAGCTTCATCAGCGCATCCACTTCTTCCTGTGGCCGGTTCCAGTTCTCTGTGGAAAAGGCATATACTGTCAGATACTGTATGCCCATCCGGTAAGCTTCTTCGCAAATGACTTCCACAGTCTTGGCTCCCTGGACGTGCCCATAATTCCTTGGCATGCCTTTGCGCTTCGCCCATCTGCCGTTTCCATCTAAAATAATCGCCACATGATTTGGTATCTTCATGCCGTCTTCCATGCCGCTTCCTCCATCTGTTCTCACATAAAAAAACCATAAAAAGGGATGGCAGAATACCGCTACTCCACAATCCCCTCTTTATGATTTCTTATTTCATGCCTAGACTGTCATAATTTCTTTCGATTTTTCTTCTACCAGTTTGTCTACTTCTTTGACATATTTATCTGTCAGCTTCTGCAACTGGTCTCCAAGCTCTTTGATCTCATCTTCCGAGACTTCTTCTTTGGCAAGCTTCTTGAAGGCATCCATGCCGTCACGTCTTACATTTCTAATCGCGACTTTGTTCTCTTCGCCCTTTTTCTTAATATCCTTAGCCAATTCCTTTCTTCTCTCCTCGGTCAGATCCGGGAATACAAGCCGGATCACCGCACCGTCATTGCTTGGCGTGATGCCGACATCGGAAGTCATGATCGCCTTCTCTATCTCTTTAATCAAACTCTTCTCCCAAGGAGCGATCTGGAGCATTCTTGGGTCAGGAACCGTGATATTGCCAACCTGTTGAATCGGTGTCGGCGTTCCATAATAATTCACTTTAATCCGGTCAAGCACATGCGGATTCGCACGGCCGGCACGTATTGTCCCAAGGTCTGTTACTAGAAAATCATATGCTTTCTGCATTTTTTCATCATATGGCTTTAACCGCTCGTCCATTTTAATCCTCTACCTTCCTCTCCATTCTCTTGCTACTATCCAGGCTCCCCTTCTCATGCCATTCTCCTATGGCACGATCACTTTTGTTCCCGTAAATTCTCCTTTTATGGCATTTACAATACTGTCTTTCTCATGTAACGCAAATACCCACATTGGCATTCTGTTGTCCCTTGCCATAATAGATGCCGTCAAATCCACCACCTGAAGGTTCTTCTCAATGACTTCATCAATAGATACTTCATCATATTTCTTCGCCGCCGGATTCGTCCGTGGATCATCATCATAAACCCCGTCTATCGCTTTCGCCAGCAGGATAACATCAGCATCCACTTCAATCGCACGCAATACAACGCCAGTATCTGTTGAGAAATACGGATGTCCCGTGCCACCAGCAAAAAAGACGACCATGTTCTTAGCAAAATATTTGTTTGCCCTGTCTTTGGAAAACAATTTCGTAAAAGAGCCACATTCAAAAGGCGTCAAAATATTGGTCATCATGCCCACGGAACGGAAAATCTCCGACACATAAATGCAGTTCATGACTGTTGCCAACATGCCAATCTGGTCGGCCTTGGTCCTGTCAATGTTCTCGCTCGAACGTCCACGCCAAAAATTCCCACCGCCAATGACAATGCCTACCTGAATGCCATCATCAATTAATTTCTTCACCTGTAAAGCAACCATGCGTACGGTCTCTTCATCAAATCCGGTCTTTTTCTCTCCGGCCAATGCCTCTCCGCTTAATTTCAATAGAATACGCTGCATGTCTTTTTCTCTCCCGCTACTACGCTACTATGCTGTTATTTTGCCTTTGCTGCTTTATCTTTCTCTTTGTTCTTCTTGATCTCTTCAAAGAACGAGGACGGATTGACATCTGCATAACACTGGGAACACATACCTTCAATAACGGCACCGTTATTAATCTGTACGGATTTGGACTTGATATTGCCCATGACAATCGCCGAAGTATCCAAAACTACCGGCCCATGCACGTCAATATCCCCTTTGACAGCGCCTGCTACTACCGCACTGTTCGCAAAAATATTACCAATGACAACAGAGCTCTGACCGATTTTAACGCTGCCGGCGCTGTTGATCTCGCCGTTAATCCGTGCGCCTTCCGCATAAATCTCAGCCGCTTTGGAATTTCCCTGAATAGATCCCGTAACGTTCAGCTTCCCAAGGATATCAATATTCCCGATCACGCGGCCAATCAGCTCCAAAGAGCCACCTGACGCGATATCTCCCGTAATCGACATTCCTTCTGTTACAACTGCTGTTTCATCTACTACATTTCCCTGCATTTCCATGTTAATCTCATCCCTTTCTTCATCTTGCTGCGTTTCTTCTGCTTCTTCCTGCTTCACATCCTCCGCTATTTCCGGTGTTGCTTCCTCTTCCGGCACGGTAATGTCCGGGACAGGAATCTCCGGAAGTGCTGTCTCTGGAACGGTTATCTCCGGGATCGGTATCTCCGGAATTTCTGCCTGTATCGTTTCTTCAAAAAGCGGTTCTTCTACCACCGGCTCTTCCGGCAATACCGGTTCTTCTATCGCCGCTGCTGCTTCCATCTTATCTAACATTGCGCTCAAATCATCCGAAGTAGGCATGCCGCTATCTGGTTGCGGCGCTATAGCGCTCTCTACTGCCGCCGCCTCTTCTTCCCCTTCCAGAAGAGCCTGTAACTCTTCATCCTCTAGTGCAGCTTGCATCTCTTCTTCCGGCATCAGTTCATTTACTGCCTGCGACAGGTCATCCTTTAAATCTGAGAAAAAACCCATTCTATAATCCTCCATTCTTTAGTCATTACTAATATGTTGTATCAGTTCCGTATCTTCAGTGATGGGAACGATTACGGTATCCTCCATTGCCAGAATACGCTCTATCAACGCCGGCAACGCTTCTACCGTAGTATTTTTATTTGACGCATCGTGCATCAAAATAATACTTTCTTGATATTGCGGCAAAGTCGTCATACAGTTTCGCAAAATCGCATCCGTGCCGATATAACTGTTTGTTGCATCCCCCGATACAACATTCCAATCAAAATATACAATATCCTGCTCATCCAAATAATCAATCAGCTCATGCATATCTACCTGGCTGACCGTATTGCTGCTTCCTCCTGGAAATCTACAGTACCTGCACCAGACGCCGGTCGTCTCATATAAGAATTCCTGTAGTTTGCTCAAATCTTCTGCATAACTGTCCATGGACTGATAAATCTCGTCATATTTATGGCTATACGAATGCATTCCAAGCGTATGCCCCTCTTCTACGATCCGGTTATACAATGCTTTATATTCTTCTCCTTCTTTCGCCACTACGAAAAAAGTCGCTTTCACATCATATTCCGCAAGAATATCCAGGATGCGCCCCGTGTTGCTGCTCGGCCCGTCATCAAATGTCAGATAAACTTTCCTGACACTATCATCTTGCGCCATAGAATCCTGGTCTGTTCCTAGTGGCAGCCCGTTTCCATTCTCACGTTTCGAGATGACAACGCCATCCGCCGTATATCTTCCTATGTCTTCTCCCGCTTCTACCTCAGCCCCTTCCCCTGTCTCTATCGGAGCCTCCGTATGATACATAACAGTCGTTTCTATTGTCTGTTCCTGCAATTCGCGCAGTTTCTTTCGTGTAATATGGAGCTGTATCCCCAAAATGATAGACAACGCTGTGGGAATCAATATTGCCATAGCGAGGACGAAGATGATGAGTCTCTTCAAAAGGCGGACACGTTTCTGTCTCAATAGCCGCTCTTCCTTGTCTGTCGTTGCCATCTTCATCGGCTCCTTAGTGATTTTTCAATATTCCTAATCTATAATACCACATCTTGCGAATTACGAAAAGTAATTTTATTAAAAACGTTATGAAAAAAAATGGAACCGTCTTAGCAGACAGTCCCATTTTCCTTACATACAACAATTCCCTGTATAAGGCGCAAGCTCTAGACGGATAAAATAACCCCTGTCGTTATGACAGACCGGGCATGCCGGCGGCACCTGCGTCCCGCGGTAAATATTACCACATTCCAGGCACATCCATGCGCATTCGGCATCGGATACAAAAAGCTTGCCCTCTTCCAGCCATTTCGCAAACTGTCCGAACCGGTTGCCGTGAACCTTCTCTATTTCCGCAATCTGCCTGAACGTATCTGCGATATTAGAAAATCCTTCTTCGTCTGCTTTTCTGGCAAAATTGCGGTAGACATCGTCATGCTCCTCATATTCATTATGCTCTGCCATACGAAGGAGCGTCGCCATATCTTTTGAAATATCTACCGGATAAGCGCCGTCAATGGCAATATTTTCTCCCGCCATCTCGTTTAGACATTTATAAAAGACTTCTGCATGCTCTTTTTCCTGTTCTGCCGTAAAACGGAATACCGCCTCCACAACATAAAGCTTCTCTTCCCTAGCCTGCCCTGCCGCAATCGTATAACGGTTCCTCGCCTGGCTCTCGCCTGCAAAGGCACGCATTAGGTTGTCCTTTGTCTCACTATTTTTAAATTCCATCGTTTTGCTCCCTTCCCGGATATTTAGCGTTAAAAAGTTCTTCTCACACTATTTTCTCCGGAACCGGAAGCTTTTATTCTTGCAAAATCCCCTGGATCCCTTCCTTTTTGAATATTTCTTTATAATATGCCAATTCTGTCTGGATCAGATCATCAATCACCTGCATGCCAAGCAGTTCTACCGGCGCCTTATCGTCCGTTAGGAGATAACCGCCCTTCTCATACGGCGCGATCCCTTCCGATACTCTTTGCAGCATCACTTGTAATTCCGGGTCCTCTATCTTGCTCCTGCCCGCTTCAAACACGGCGATTGCCTCTGGATTCTGTGTCGCGAACAATTCCCGGTTCGTCGTCCCAGCCACGTCCACTGTATATACATAATCAAAAACGGAGGCAATCGTATCGGAAAGATAAGCATTGATATTGCCCTCTACATCCGAATGCATATTCATGTTGACGACCATGACGCCGTTATCTTTCAGATGGTCCTTCACCAAGGTGAAGAATTCTACAGAAGACATTTGAAACGGGATGGTGATATCCTGATAAGCATCCACCATGATCACATCATAATCATCCGGTACCGCTGCCAAATAGCTCCTGCCGTCATAAGTCGTTACGTTCACTGTATCAGGCAGTTCAAAATAACGCCCCGCAAGTTCTGTGATCTTTTCGTCAATCTCCACGCCTTCGATGGACGTCGCCCCATAATAATGGCTGCACTGTTTCGCATATGTGCCAGTCCCCATCCCCAGGATCAAAATATCACCGTCGGTCTTCCCTGACATGACAGGAGCAGCCATGGCATAATCATAATACATGCCCGTAGCGCCTCCATCCTTCTTCATAATAGACTGTACGCCGAACAATACATTCGTGGATAATATGACGCTATCATCCGTATCTTTCACTTGCAGGTAATTATAGATGGACTCTCCTTCATACAAAAGGTTATTTTCCCAGAATGCAAAACGCCCTGACGCACCTGAGACGCCGCATATCAGGAATAAAATAACACCCGCAATGCATTGCTTTTTCTTTCTCTTTACGTTCATGAAATAAAGCAGGGCCAACAGCAATAAAATGCCTGCGAAGATCAAAAAAGTGATCGATGTCCCGACCGCCGGTATCGTAATAAACGTTGGTACAAAAGTACCGATAATGCTCCCTATCGTATTAAAAGCGCCCAGGGATCCTACCGTTTTACCGCTCTCATCCAAACTGTCCACAGTATATTTGACAAGCGAGGGCGTCACCGTGCCTAGCAAAAAAAGCGGGAACACGAAGATGACCATACACGCCAAAAAAGCCGCACAGATCAGGAAATGGTTGCTAATCGTAACGACAAGCAATGCCGAAATACCGACAATGATATACTTGCCTGCCGCCGGGATTGCTGCTATCCATATTGCGGCAATGATGAGGCGCATATAGAGCTTATCCGGGTTCGGATCCTTATCCGCGCTCCTGCCGCCCCAAATATTGCCAAGCGCCATTGCGATCATAATCGTGCCAATGATGATCGTCCACACAATCTGGGACGAACTAAAATAAGGCGCAAGAAGTCTACTTGCGCCAAGTTCTACTGCCATAACCGACATTCCTGCGAAGAACTCTGTCAGATACAGATAATATTTGTTCTGCAAAATCCCCTGTTTCCCGGAAAAATTAGATTGTGAAATCAAATCTGCCTCCTGTCACAGGCTTCTCTTCCGCTTTCACCTGTTCCCAATCTACTGCCTTGATCTTCTCTAGAAGCTCTTGCGCGGAATCTGCTTCTACCCTCGTTCTCTTTGTTCTTCCTTTCGCTGCGCTCTCTTCCGCTTTCTTCGCCTGCGCAGTCCTTTCTTCTTTCTTATTTGCCCTGGTTTTTTCTATGAAATCCTTCTGTCTTTCACTAACCTTTTCCAAATCCGCGAAATAAGAAACTTTACCGTCATTGCCAACAGAGATGCCAAGATGTGCCACTTCATCTATCTTGTCGCCTAACTGGCTCTCCATATCCTTCAGTTGCCCAACTGCATCATCAATAATGCCCGTATATTTTTCTTTTGCCTCGTTGTCCGCCGCCATCTCCTCTAGCGTCTCAGGCTCGATCAAGACACTGTATTCCTTGGTCCCTCTTGCCAGATAAGAAGCAGCTTCCTCGTCGCTCTCATAATCAGCTACGATGAAATCCATATTTTTATAATTCTTTTTCAGTTCTTCCAACAGCTTCTTCGCCTTAGCGCTCAATGTCACTTTAGACTCCGTCTTATCAGCTTTCCCTGACTTGTCTGTTTTCTCTGCACCCTTTGTAGCAGAATTTTTCACGGAATTGCTATAATAGCTGTTCTGGTATACGCCATACCCATCAATCTTGCTCATTTTTTCGTCCTCCTTTGACATTTTACGAAATCCGTTTCTTTCATTGAATATATCGGACGATCGCTCTATTTTCAATAGTTCCTACATCCATTTTTTGCTATCTTATAAACTATTTATGATTTTACCCGTTCTATTATCGTGTTATGATCGCTATGAACACTAACCTCTTATGCTCTCTTCTGCTTTTTCCGCTTCTTCTCACGATACATAAATGCATCCGCTTCCCCAACGAGCGTGTCAATAATGTGTTTATCTGCATTTGCATCTGCATGCGCGGTACCAATGCTTGCTGAGATATACTGAAGATGCTCATCCGCCTTATAGACTTCTTCTAGCTGCGCTTCCAGCCATTTTCTCTTCTTTTCTACTTCTTCGGTACAATATTCCCCAAGCTCGACGATCAGGAACTCATCCCCGCCTACCCTCGTTATGACATCCGTCGGCATGCAATTTTTCAATACCTTCGCCGTAAGCGTCAACGCCCTGTCGCCTTCCCGGTGTCCAAATTTGTCATTAATCGTCTTAAAATTATCCAAATCAATATAATATATCGTAAAAGGCGTTCCTTCTTTTTCCTCAATGAACTGATAAACATATCTCCGGTTATATAAGCCTGTCAGGAAATCGGTATTGGCATTGTTTAAGATCATTCTCTCATAGAGCCTCTCCTGTGTCACATCCGCAGCTACGCCTACCGTTCCCATGACACTGCCGTCTATGTCGAACAACGGGGACTTATAAGTAGTCAGTTCCCGCATGCTGTCTCCGATCTTTACATTTTCCTCGAAGATGCAAGTCTCCCGCTTTTCCATCACTTCATATTCTGATTCCATGCAGATAAACTCACCCTTAGCGTACTCATCCGGATCAATGTCCCAAATATAGAAATGCCCACGTCCTTCTATCTGTTCCATCGGTTTATTAACAGCCTGACAGAAGCTCTTGTTTACTTTCTTATGTACGCCTTCCTTATCCTTATACCAGACAAGATTCGGGATACTGTTGATCGTCGTCTCGAAATAATTCGTCGTCTGCCAAAAGTCTTTACTCATTTTATAGGATTGCTGCCAACGCAGAAATCTGAATTTTATTTCTTCCTCTGAAGCCGGTACATACCAAATATCCTGAATGCCAGAAAAATCCTCCTCCAACAGCCTAGTCTGTTCTTGGCCTAACAATAAGAGAAGCTCTGCTTCCGGCTTCTTATATGTACGAAATGATTTTAAGGACTCTCGTACATCCAATTCTTGTAAATCTGCTATAATCACATCCGCCCCCGCAATGAAATCCTGATCAAGCTCATCGCTTTCTACAAACGCATGTGTGAAATGAGAAAGCGGGGATATCCCCTTTACAGTTTCAAATGCCTTACTATAAGAACCCACCAAATAGAAATGAAGATTACAATGATACATTTTCTGTCTCCTTTCCCCTTTCTACCTTCTCCCTTACTTATTCCTATAACAAGACCCTTGCAGATATACCGATCATATCTGCAAGGGTTCCCCATACTTCTTTTCTACTGCGTCATGAATTTATTACATTCCCATCTGCTTTGCTACTTCTTCAGCAAAGTTCTCTTCTTTCTTCTCAATTCCTTCACCCGTTTCAAAACGGACAAAAGATTTGATGGAAAGGTTCGCGTTGTTCTCTTTCGCTACCTGCTCGATATATTTTGCTACAGGCTGCTTGCCGTCTTCTGCTTTTACATATACCTGCTCTAATAGACATACTTCTTTGAGCTCTTTGTTGAGACGTCCGTTTACTGCGCCTTCGATGACTTTATCCGGCTTGCCTGCCATCTTCGGGTCATTCTTAATCTGCTCAGCGATAATTGTCTTCTCATGCTCTTTGTACTCTTCGGATACTTCGTCTGTAGAAACATATTTCGGCGCCAAAGCAGCTACCTGCATAGCGATATTCGTCAGCGCTTCTTTCACAGCGTCATTTACAACATCTGTAGCAGCTTCTACAATAACGCCAATCCTGCCACCGCCATGAACATAAGTAACAACACAGCCGTCTTTCGCTTCTACCTTCTTGAATCTTCTGATATTCAAGTTCTCGCCGATTACCGCTACTTTATCTACCAACGCATCTTTTACAGTCTTAGCATTATCCAAATGCCAGCTTTCCGCTAAGAAAGCATCCAGATCAGCGGCATCTGAATTCACTGCCTGATTCGCAACAGCCTCTACATATGTCTGGAAGTCTTCATTCTTCGCTACGAAATCTGTTTCAGAGTTGACTTCTACTACCGCTGCCGTCTGATCATCTTTCTTCGCAACGCGGCAAAGGCCTTCTGCTGCAATCCTGCCAGCTTTCTTTTCAGCTTTCGCCTGTCCGTTCTTTCTTAAATATTCTACCGCGGCTTCCATATCCCCGTTCGTTTCCCCAAGTGCCTTCTTGCAATCCATCATGCCTGCACCGGTCATTTCTCTTAATTCTTTTACCATTGCTGCTGTGATAGCCATCTTCTATATTCCCTCCTATATTCGTCTCATCTTCTCTGTCCGGCCGATTAAGCCTCTGCTGCTACTTCCTCGATATCTTCAGGCTCTTTCTCTACATCCTGTGCCTGCTGTTCTTCCACGTATGTTTCTTCGCCCTGATTTGCTTCGATCACAGCGTCTGCCATCTTAGAAACAATCAGTTTTACGGCTCTGATCGCATCATCATTGCCCGGGATGATATAATCTAACTCTTCCGGGTCACAGTTCGTATCACCGATACCGATTAAAGTAATGCCAAGCGTATGCGCTTCCTGCACGCAGATTCTTTCTTTCTTGGGATCGACAACAAAAATACAATCAGGAATTCTTGTCATTTCTTTAATACCGCCCAGGTTCTTCTCTAATTTATCCCATTCTTTTTTCAGTTTGATGACTTCTTTCTTAGGCAGTACATCAAATGTACCGTCTTCTGACATCAGCTCGATTGCTTTTAATCTTTCAATTCTGGAACGGATCGTTTTAAAGTTAGTCAGCATACCGCCTAACCATCTCTCATTGACATAATACATGCCACAACGCTCTGCTTCTGTCTTAACCGCATCCTGCGCCTGCTTCTTCGTTCCTACAAAGAGAATTGTCCCACCCTGGGAAGCAACGTCAAAAACTGCCTTGTATGCTTCATCTACTTTGCCTACAGACTTCTGTAAGTCGATAATATGGATCCCGTTTCTCTCCGTAAAGATATAAGGAGCCATTTTAGGGTTCCATCTTCTTGTCTGATGTCCGAAATGGACGCCTGCCTCTAATAACTGTTTCATTGAAATAACGCTCATGTTTCTTACCTCCGTTTAGTTGTTTTCTTCCACATGCCTTATCTGGTATCTACCGACTCATCTGCTAACTCCGTTTTAGGAAGCACCGACAGATAATGGGCATATGTGTTTTTTGCGTTTTTCTGTTCCGTATGTGTGACACTCACACATACTTAGATAGCATATCATAGAAACTCACTTTGTGCAAGTATTTCCAGCACGGTTTTCCATGAATTTCATAGTTTTCCGTCATTTTCTACTCTATCTGCTCAATGGCTGCCGTTACAAGGCCGCAATGCCAAAAACTGTCCGGCACAATGTGTATTCGACACTTTCTCCCGGTAATCGAGACAATTCTTGACATATATGTCATTTTCCCTGCTGATTTTCTCAAGCGCCTTCTCATTCCAATGATCCGCTACAATGCCCAAGTTTTCTCTCTTGATATATACGGACGTGAACGGTACTGATGTCGTGACAACCGGCGTGCCTGCCGCAATGCTCTCCACAATGGAGACCATATTGTCATCTTTTACCGTAGATATCAGCATTGCCTCTGACTCTGCTACAAATGGCAGAAGCTTCTCATGCGCCATTTGTCCCATGAAGTGGACATTGCTTTCTAAATGGCGCTCCCGGACAAGGTTCCTTAGCTGCTCCTCTAATTCTCCCTTGCCAATGATATATAACTGATAATCGCTATGTCCCTGCCGCATAAACTTCTCAAAATGCAGTATCGTCCGGTCAATCTGCTTTCTGGCAATGAGTTGCGATACCACGACAAAGCGTTTCTTTTTCACAATCTGTCCTAACGGCGGGATCTTGTCCATGTTCACGCCATGGTCAATGCAGATATCTGAAACATGCGGCATAAACTGTCTGATAAACGATGCGGCAGCTTCCGAACGCGGAACGACCATTGCTTTTCGCATCAGAATCCCGGCAACTGTACGATACCATATTTTAGATGGCATTTTATGCAGGATATTATTGTGTTTCGCTAACTCCTGCCATAGAATTGTCTTATCCGGGTATAACCGCGCCGCCGTATACGACCAAGTGCCAAATACTTCGCTGGCAATAATCAAATCATATCCCGGGTGCCTTTTGAGATAACTGCGGAGCTTAGGCATATACGGAAGGCACCTTGGCAGAAAAACCTTATGCCAGACCGTATCCATCCATGCGATAGGAAAATCATAGCTTTCCTCTGTCGTTGGCTGATAATCCTTCGCCGCCAGCAACGTTACCTGATGTCCCATCTTCTGAAACCCTAAGCATAATGTATATATCATCGTATCCTTGATGGATTTCACTTTTGGGATCTGGTTTGTTTCTGACGTATACAAAATAGGATTGATAATTAATATTCTGCTCATATCGTTTCATTTCCCCTGCTATTTTTTATGGTCTCCAAAAAACGATCCGCAATCTGCGCCACATGGTTCTGCTCACGGAGCTTACGGCCCTCCCTGCTCAATTTTGCAGAAAAATCTTTATCAGAAGCAATTTTTTTCATGGCTGCGGCTAACGGCTCCACTTCGCCGACCGGGACTAGAATGCCATTCACGCCATCCTCTATATACATCCTGCACCCGCCTATCGGACAATCTGTAGCTATTACCGGCACGCCGAGCGCAATCGCCTCAAGCATGGAATTGGAAACACCCTCATAGTCTGAAGAAAGGACATACATAGCCGCAACATTTATTTCTTCTTTCACCTGGCTGCTAAACCCATGGAAGATGACTTTAGAACTAATATTTAATTCCTCCGCTAACGCTCCTAACTCTTCTTCCTGCTTGCCTTTTCCATAAAGATCCAATGTATAATCGGGATATTCCTGGGCAAAGAGAGCAAAAGCACGTAAAAGCAAATGATGGTTCTTCGGATACTGTAACCGTCCCACTGCTACGACCTTCTTCTCCCGTTCTCCGTCGTACGGCTCATTTTTCCCGATGTCGATCGGATTCGGAAGCACAAGTGACTTTTTCGCGATATCTCTTGGAAAGTATTCGATCGCCTCTTTCGTCTGACAGACAATCACGTCCGCAAAACGATAGGCAAAATTGCGGATCCCTTTCTCCTTACATTTGCTCGGATCGGTCCGTTCCGATACCAGAAAATAATGTTTCTGCCCCCATGCCGCAATTACAGAAAACACGGAGCCCATTACGCAAAAAGACCAAATCTGGCAATTGCGGTTCTTTTTATAGTATTGCCGCATTTTCCAGATTCTTTTCATAATACTGGAAATGTTACCTTTTGAAGGCTCTCCGGCACAAAATACTTCCACCTTTTCTTCAAGGCGGTATGCCGTCTCATGTCCAGCGAACAATAAAACAGCCGTTTCGATCCCCCTCTTACAAAATTCGTTTGCCAAGAGCGCCACGACCCGCTCAGTCCCGCCACCCGGCATGTCCGGGAGCACAAAAACGATTTTCTCCATGTTTCTAACCTCTTCTATCTGCTCAGACAAAATATAGAGCTACCAAAATGATCCCCTCTCATCTTAGTAACTCCTTAACCTGTCTGCCTCTATTCTGCTCCTGTAATGATCCTTGCCATCTGCTCATCACTGGCATCAGCAGGAATCGTATATGTCCCTGTCCGGATTTTCTTGTCGTATCCGTTCTGGCATAAAAACGTATCAAAATTCTCCGGCGAGGAAATTGCCCCTATATCTGCTAATTTCTTGCTCACTGCATAGGAACCGTCTCCGCTCCCTATCGTGATCACCATCGGCACACCAGAACTGGGTAGCGTCCCCGTCCTATCCGCCCTCTCATCGGGTGTTCTCTCCTCATCAGTGCCATCTATTCCATCATCTTCCCCGTCATTTGGTTCCAAATTTACAACCTCGTTCACACTCTCATCCTGCTCTGGCGCTATCGCCTGGTCTGTCCCGTCTGCTTGTGACAAATCCATACTCTGGCCTGTCCAATCATTTTGTCCCTGTTTTCCCGTCTGACCTGATCCTGCCGCTTCCGGCTTATCAGGCTCTGCATCGGGGTCTTCTTCCTCATCTGCGCCATCCTCTTTATCAGGCGCATCTTCTTTCTCTTTGGCGCTTTCCGATAAGACTCTGTCCTCTATCATACCAAGCTGCTTCGCCCTCGCTATGATTTCCGCGTCCGTCATCGTCTTCTTCCCTGAAGGGCCAGCAACACCCATGATAATCGCTGTTACTACGATCCCCAGTCCCAAACCTCGCAAATAATATTTCAATTCCATAGCTCACCTGCCATTTATCGTCCTTTAGCTTACATTCCTTCAAACAGATCAATGACCAACTTCACTTCACCGATCCCCAATCCTAATTCTTTGGCGATTGCCATATTGGACTTTCCAGCCTTGTGCAATTCTAAGATTCTCTCATTGCTATTCCTGCCGCCATCTTTTCCTTTGGCAAACTGAATATTGACCGACTTCGTTTCTGTCTGCCGGTTTTCTCTTCTAGACGGTCTGCGCCGTTCACTCACCGGCTCTCTCTCTTCTAACGGCATGCGCTCTTCCATCTGTGGCGGCGCAACATAATCACCGTCTGGATCGTGAATGATCGCCACTCTCGGCGGCGCTATCGGCCTAAAGAAATCATCCGCCTCCTGTAGCGTTTCTTTTTCTATCTGTATAGGTTCTTGCGCCTCATTGTCCATTCCTTCATATTCAATTTCGTCGTAGCCCATTCCTTCATAACTTGCGAAATAATCCTTCGCCGTTTTGAAGCCATCATCAATACTTGCCTTTGCACCTGCTTTTTTACTTTCATTACCTGACATAGCAGCCATCGGCATTTCAGAAGCTGTAGGCATACTAGCCGCTTCATCCGCCCAGTCATGAGACGCTGGCAAAGCACTTTCTTCCGTATCCGCTCCATAAGACGGCATTTTCTGCGCCATCATCTCCTGTTCCCGCGCTTCTATTGCTTTTCTTTCATATGAATCCATTTGCTCTAGGAACGCTCTGCCATAATCCTTCATCTCGTCAATTGCGCCCTGTGAAATATTAACGGCATTCTGTGCAGATTCATCTGCTTCCTCAACTGCCATCTCCAGATTCCTGACAGATTCCTGTAGTTCTTTGGCGGATATTTCTACGTCCCGTACCGCCTGCTTGACTTCTTCTACGTTGCCAGAAGCTTCAGAAATCGTATCTTTTAATGTCTCATGCTTATCATTCAACATATCATATAGGAATAAGACTTCCTTATGGTTCTTATGAATCTCTTCCAGTACCGTATCAGAATATTCATTGATTGCCATAATCTTTTCGTTGGCAACTCTTTCCATAGAACGTTCTGTCTTCTCAATCGCATAAGTAACAGTCTCATCTATGATATCGGAAATATGCGCTTTGGCTCCATCCACTTCCCTGTCTACCAGCTTCCTGACTTCGTCCTCGCTAATTAAGAGGACTTCCTCATCCATATCCTTCTTCTTAGTAGGCAGAAGATAACCTAACGCAAGGACAATAACACCTGCTATGATTAAAACAATTTCCGTAATGCCCATTTCTAATAACCATATCCTTCCATCATGTTATAGCGATACATCAAAATGCCCTACCCCTTTTAACAGAACCTTGCCTTCCGGCTCTTTTGCTTTTGCCTTTTTCTGCTTTCCTTTCCTGCCACCGTCACCTTTATACTCATTGCTGCCTTTTTCTTTGGCATCAAATTTTTTGTTCTGATATTCGGTCTGCTCGCCACGGTTGACTTTCGTCACCTGGTTCTCAACATGCTTAGCAAAGGTAGCGCCCACATTAGACTGATCCACCATGCCTTTCGTATCTTCATTATGCTTATAGGCCGTAAAATCCTGCGCCCTTGTAATCTGCCCCTGTATCTCTATCTGTCCTATCGCCATCGCTAATCCTCCTTTCCCTTACCATCAACTCCCATTGCCGCTAAATGCCTGTCAGTTTCACATCTCCACGAGCCTTCACGAATCTACAATACTGCGACTCTTTCTGGATTACCATGGAAACATCGCCGATGCAAATCTTCGTCCCTGGATAAACGGAACCTCTTACGATGATACAGGCTCCCTCTTTTCCTTTCATCTGACCCTGCAATTTCTCAATTTCTTCTATATAGTTGGTAACAGCCTCTGCTTTCTGCTGGTTTGAAGCAGCTAACGATTGTGCATATTTAAGCTGGTCAGGCGATAATTTAACGCCTTTCGCCATTTTCTGCTTCGTAGAGAGAAGAATCTGCTGAATGGACTGGATCGCATTATTCTCTTCTTCAACCTTCTTCATCAGTTCCTGTAACCTTATGGCAAGTTTTGGATCTGATCCTACTTCTACCAAAGTGTCTGCTCCCATAGAGGAACCAAGCGTTTTCACATTGATGCAATTGACTGCACATACCTTCCCGCCAGTGATAAATCCTTTTTTGCCGTCTACATTCACTTCCGTGCCAGCCATAATCGTACTATGCAAAATAGACTCCGAAGCTATATAGCCGTCCGCCTGCGCATTAACGCTCTGCAAGAATTTCGCAACGATATTGCCGCCTGCTTTTAATGTGCCCCTTCCCATGCCATTCATGCCACGGGCAATGATAATATTGTCGCCCGCCTCTAGGAAAGCGCCTTCTACAACCCCCCGCACTTCAATATCGCCTTTTGCCTTTACCTGGAAATTCGTACACACATTGCCATTGATCTGTACGCTTCCTTCATAATCAATATTCCCGGTTGCATTATCAACATTTTCCACGATCAGCACATCGGAAACAAAAACACTGCCCTCTATAAGCTCTACATGGCCATTTACCAGAGATTTCAATGTTGTCTTATCTTCTGAAATTTCAATATGATTACCATATTTTAAGGTTGCTTTCTTCACATCCCGAGGCTTTAAGCGCGTCCCGAGCAAATTCATCCCATATTCTCCCGGATCCTCCGGGATCAGCTTCGCCAATACATCGCCTTTATCGCAATGCTGTACGACATTTAATTGGAAAAAATCCACGCTGCCATCCTCTTTTAACGATGGCTTCGCCTTTTTATCTGTATTAAAATAATATTCAATATAAGCATCTTTGCCATGCACGGGCTCTAATCCCTCGGCAACCAAAATATCCTTGCAATACTCTTTTTTTCTTGCAAAGCATAATTGAATAACGTCCTTCAAAACGCCATACCGTATCCCGGCGCTTTCCAAATCCTTGATCAATTCATCAGCCGTCGTTTTGCCACCGCCAACAGAGGGTGCATAAAACCTGACGTATGCTTTCATATTATCGGGTGTTATCGTAAGCTTATAGCATTCCCGCTCTGGCAATGTTGTACGCTTTTCCAGTAAAATAACAATTTCTTTCTCCGCAGATATCGCCACAGCTTTATAAAGCGTATTTTTATCATACACGATATCCTTCTTCGCCAAGTAATCTACTACATCATTTACGGTAACTGCTTCCCCGCCATCCGTTGGCGGAAAAAACTTAATGCCGGTCTTTCCTTCCTCATGGATTAGTCTGAAATATCCGTTCATGTTCACCTCATTTATGGTGGCGCCGTTTGCTGACGGCTATTGTCTCTCTGTCAAAATACCCATATAAATTCCCATTTTCGTCTTCATCTTCTGTAACGCCCGCGTATGAAGCTGAGAAACACGGGATTCCGATACTTCCAATATCGCGCTGATTTCTTTTAATGTCAAGTCTTCATAATAATAAAGCACGATGACTTTCTGCTCTTTCTCAGTCAAAAGTTCCAATGCCTCTGCAAGGATCCTTTTAAGCTCATCTCTTTCAATGACCTCTTCCGGGCCATCGAACTGCGCATTTCGGTTATATGCGTTATCGTTAGGGATCTCACTTCCCTGCTCTAAAAATTCATTTAGGGACACGACATTGGTGACTTTCATCTGCGACTGCCAATCCACATATTCGGTATTAGAAATCCCCAGATTTGCCGCAATCTCTTCGTCTGTCGCGCTCCTGCCATATTTTGCTTCAATTTCTTTAATCGCAGCATCAATTTTCTTCTGTTTCTGCCTAATCGTCCTGGGAATCCAGTCCATCTTCCGAATCTGGTCAAGAATAGCGCCCCGGATACGCAGACTGGCATATGTTTCAAATTTCACATCCTTCATAGCATCGAATTTATCAATTGCGTCAATCAGACCGAAAATGCCATAACTTACCAAATCCTCATATTCCACATTATATCCCAGGTACATACTAAGACGCCCTGCTACCATTTTAACAAGCGGGGCGTATTCTAATATGATTTTTTCTCTCACTTCAGGAGTCCTTGCTTTGTCATATTCTTCCCAAAGTTTCTTTTTACCTGCCTCATCCATGACATTTCCCCATTATACTTGTTTTATTTTCGTTAGAAAATTAATTCTTCTTCGTCGTCCTCTTCCATTCTCCCTATCTGTACAGCCTCTCCTGCTTCTTCCTTCTGCTCTGGTACATTTGTTCTGATAGCGCGATTCGTCCCGTCAGGCTCTTTCTCATAGACTTCACCCGCATCATTACGCGCTTCCGCAACCTGCGCTTCAAAACGGTCTAGCATCCACTTTAACAGTTCTCCGGCAATATAAAATCCAAGCAGCACGCACAATAAGATCACAAGCATATCTTTTGATTTATAATGTAAAATATACATCGTAATGCTGGCGATCGCGCCCGCAAGAAGCATCACAAAAGGAGGGATGAGCTTTCTCTTCTTCGCTCTGATCTCTGCCCTTTTCTGCTCTTGCTCGCGTTCTCTTTCTCTTTCTTTTTCCTGTTGCGCAATATCCGTAATTAATGTTTGTTGTTCTTCATTCTCCAATGCTTTGCCCTTCCATCCGTACCAAATCGTGAAATTAAATCGTCTTCTCCGGTTTTCCTACTGCACGAATCACAAAATCTCCTGTTTCCGGATAAAAAATAACGGTCCGTCCATAGTTCTTTCCTGTATCTTCTGCAAGAACCGGTATTTTCAACTGTGCAAGCTTTTTCTTCGTAGCTTCTACATTTCTCTCACCTACTCGGATCGTCTCCGAATTGCCACCGCCAAAAGAAAACATCTGGGCGCCTCCTGCAATCTTGGCAACTAGTCTTGATCTGTTTGCTCCCCTCGCTACAACCCGCTTCACAAGCTCCTCAATACCAGTATCAGCAAACTTAGGAATATTACTATTATTTCTGATCGTAGTGCTGTCTGGAAGCATGATATGCGCTAATCCCCCTATTTTCGTCATAGGATCCCTTATTGCAATACCAACGCACGAACCTAGCCCTAATGTAGTAATGCCATCAGGACTAACACATACATTTAAATCGGCCATACCGACCTTTATCACTTGAGCCATATTCCCGAATCTCCCACCTTCACTATTACTATTGTCATAATGCCATACCTAATGCTGATAATATTTTACTGTAAGATTCTAAATCCGGAATCAAAATAAAATATCCATCAATTGCAACTTCATCAAAAAACTGTGTCTGAATCAGTAACATCCTGTCGCCTACAGCGCCAAACTGGATCGCTGGTACACTCATGATTGCTCCTGCCATATCCACCGTCATATCTGGTATCGTAGGAAAAATCTTCAAATTCGTAATAGTCGAAAGGGAATTCAAATATGCTCCTGTAATGATATTGCCCACTTCTTTTAATGCCGACAGTTCCATTTCGGAGAATTCTTCTCCCTCCGGCTGCATCCCCATTAATTTAGATACCAAAAACCTTGCCGAATCTTTTTCTAATAAAAACATGATACTACCAGTAATATCGCCTTCTACGCCAAGGTAAATGCCAGCCATGATCTGCTCTTCGCCACCCATGGCCTCTCCTACCTCTTTAAACTCCAAAAGGCCGACTTTCGGCACTGACATATCTACTTTGCACTGTAGCATCTGTGCCAGCGCCGTTGTTGCGTTACCTGCGCCGATATTACCCAATTCTCTCAGGACATCAAAATACTCCTGAGACATTTCGTCAAAATTCAATTCACTCACGCGTAAAAACCTCCTAAGAAATTTCCGGCACAACTAAACTTAAGTCTAACAGGGAAATCAAGCTACCCTCGCACTTCCCGATCCCGGAAATAAAATTATCTTTATCTTCTTTTGAATCATATGCCGCTTTTTCGATTTGATCCACATCCAATGTCACAACTTCTTTTACTTCATCTACGATGATCCCTATCATGCCCTGTTGTTCCATTTTAATGACGATGATTCTGCTCGACTTAGTCGCTACATCTTCCTCTAGGCCCATCTTAATACGGATGCTCATGACCGGAAGGACTTCTCCTCGTAAGTTGATGACACCTTTCAAATAAGGGGCTACTTTAGGCACTCTTGTAATATTCTGCATTCTTAGAATATTATCAACATATTTGATATCAATGCCATACTGCTCATCGCCTAATCTGATGACTATATACTGTATTGTCTCGCAGGTTGCCTTTAATTCTTCCATTCTACTCTTCCTCCTTCCGTTTAAAACAGTGTATTCGTATCCAAGATCAATGCTACTTCACCGTCACCGAGAATTGTTGCCCCACTGATGATCTTACATTTGTTAATGTACTTGCCCATTGACTTGATAACGATTTCCTGCTGTCCTATTAATTCATCAACCACAAGGCCCGCCAATTTATCGCCCTTTTTCACAATAACAACGATCAGGTTCTCATTCGGGTCCTTCGTGCTCTGAATATCCAAAATCTCATTTAAACGGATCAGTGGAATGACAAGATCCCTAAGCTGGATGACTTCCTTGTTCTGTACCAGCTTCACTTCCTCTGTCGGGATATCTTCTATCGTCTGGATGGAACCTAACGAAATGGCATATTTTTCATTTCCAATGACAACCATCAATGCCTGGATGATTGCAAGCGTCAGCGGTAACCTGATAATCCATGTGCTTCCTTCTCCAAGTTTCGTCTTGACCTCAACCTCACCGCTCAAAGCTTCAATCTTGGATTTCACGACATCCAGGCCAACACCCCTGCCGGATACATCAGATACCGTTTTAGCAGTAGAAAAGCCTGCGTTGAACAATAAGTCAATGATTTCCTTATCATTCATGAGTTCAGCCTGCTCAGGTGTAACAACTCCACGCTCAATCGCTTTGTTCTTCACGGCTTCTGTATCAATACCGTTACCGTCATCCCTTACTTCAATGACAACATTATTACCGTCCTGATACGCATCCAGGAAAATCGAGCCGGCTTCCGGTTTTCCTCTCTCCTTACGGACTTCCGCAGATTCTAAGCCATGATCCGCCGAATTACGCAGCAGATGCATCAACGGATCGCCAATCTCATCCACTACCGTACGGTCAAGCTCCGTCTCTTCACCGGACATATATAGCTCCATTTTCTTATCTAACTTCTTAGACAAGTCACGGATCATACGCGGGAATTTGGTCACAACGCTCTCAATCGGAACCATTCGCACCTTCATAACGGACTCATGTAGGGATGTCGTGACACTCTCCAAATATTCGATCTGGTTATTTACTTCCGAGCTGGCATTGCCCTCTACGGTAGCAGATGCCGATACAAGGGAGTTCTTTGCAATAATCAGCTCGCTGACTAAGTTCATCAATGTATCTAACTTCTCAATATCTACTCTGACTGTTCTATTGACAACCGGTTTATTTGCTGCCGGTTTCTTCTCATTCTTGCTAGGAGCTTGCTGTACAGCAGGAGCCGCCGCTACAGTTGCTTCAGCGCTTGCGCTCTTTTCCTTTGGATGTTCTTTCGCTGCTACTTCCGCCTTGACCGGTTCTTCTTTCTTCTGTTCCTCTTTCACGCTCTCCGTGCTTTCTGCATTTTCTGCTTTACCGGATTCTGTATCTGCGCCGACCGGAGAAGCTTTATCACTGATCGTATAAGTATCTCCTATGACATCTTCAATCTCCGATACGCTCTTTGCAGCCTGAAGCACTTTATCAAGCGGCGCATCTGTAATCACGATTAAACTGAAATCCAAATCGAACTTCTCGTCTTCAATATCTTGCGCAGATGGTTCAGAATGGACAATTTCACCAAATTCTTCTACAGCCTTAAAAACAAGGAATGCCCTTGCCGCTTTTAAGATACAGGATTCGAATACCCTTACCGTAAAGCCATATACTTTCTTTCCCTGATTCAGAGCTTCTTTTAAAACTGTTTTCTCAGATTCCCCGAGCTGGATGCCCAGCCATTTCTTACTTGCATCATCAACGTTTGCTGCCGGCTCTGCGCTGCCAGTTCCCGCGCCTACAGATGCCGTAGCCTGGACAGGCGCTACAGCCTTCTCTTCTGCCACGCCGCCGTTTAAAATATTATTCAGCTCTTTGATCAAAGGCTCATTGTCATTGGTCCCTTCGTCAGCGCTTTCCCTAATATTGGTATTATATTCCTCAAGTGCATCCAGGCACTGGAATAAAATATCAATCATACTTGCCTTTACCGTAATGTTGCCGTTGCGCACCTCTGAAAAAACATTCTCCATATCATGGGTAAGAGTCTGCATTCTCTTATACCCCATTGTCCCCGCCATTCCTTTCAAGGAATGTGCCGCACGGAAAATCTCATTGATGGTATCCATATTGTCAGGTTCCTGCTCCAATGAGAGAATCTGTGTATTCAGATTCTGTAAATGCTCGTTTGTTTCATCAAGGAAAATCTCCAAATATTGGCTTACATCCATACTACTTTACCCCCACGTTCATTATAATCTCCTGCGCAATTTGTTCAAGCGGCACCACCTGATCTGCCAATCCTGCGTTGACAACGCTCCTCGGCATCCCATAAACGGCAGATGTTTCCGCATCCTGCGCAATAACATGCAGTTTCTTTTTCTCCTTCAGATTCATGATTCCCTTTGTACCATCAGCCCCCATACCGGTCAAAACTACGCATACGATTTGATCGAACTTACTTTCAGCCAGAGATTCATACATATAATTGGCACAAGGCTTTACGCCTTCCCTGCTCGGCTCGTCCGTGTAATGGATTGTATATTTGCCTGCGCTTGTCGCTACATTCAGATGTTTGCCACCCTTTGCGATATATACAACGCCCGCTTCCAGCACATCGCCTTCCGCTGCCTCCTTCACACGTACCTCACTGAGAGAATCTAACCTCTCCGCCATAGATGCCGTGAACCCTGTTGGCATATGTTGCACGATCACGACCGGTGCCTTTAAGTCCTTTGGCAGTTTCGGGATAACCGACTGCAAAGCTTTAGGCCCACCCGTAGAACTTGCCAACGCTACAATCTTATTGCCAGAAACAGAGACACTCCGCCTGATGACCGACGGACTCACCCTATCAGGCATCCGCACGATATCCCTTGAAGCTGTCGGCTTATCATATGTCAATATCCTGGAATCCACAACCGCAGATAATGTACGCAGCAGTCTCTCTTTAAAGTCATTGGTCCTACAGTCCATCGCCGTTCCAGGCTTATGGACAAAATCTAAAGCGCCCAACTCCAATGCGTCCAATGTCGTCTTCGCGCCACCACAGGTATCCGTGCTCACCATCATCACCCTGGCAGCGATATTACGCTTCTGTAGTTCCTTTAACAGTTCCAGCCCATTCATACGCGGCATGTTAACATCCAGAATAACCGCGTCATAAGTCTTTGTACTGAGCAGCTCCAATGCTTCTACCCCATTAGATGCTCTGTCCTGTACATGGAATCGTTCATCACCATCAATTATATCACACAATACCCTTCTCATGAGTGCAGAGTCATCAACTACTAATATATTTTTCATCTGTGATCGTGCTCCTTTCTCAATCAACGACTATAGTAAGCGTCTTTATTCATCATTTTTAGCGTTTTTCTTTCTTCATTGAAAATATATTTGATGATTTCCTCTCTATTGTCCTTATCCATATGGACATATTGCACACGGTGTTCAAAAGACCCTGGCCGTTTATCTACCTCTTTTACACCCAGCACCTTTCCGTACAACGTGTATTCTTTGCTTTCTCCGTCTATCCATAACCTATATTTGCACAAAATCAGGCTATCGACTTCATAGGCATAGTCTGCAACAAAGCGCAATCCGCCTCCGCTGATATCTGCAATCACACTTTTTTGCAACGGCAATCCCGGTATAAGTATATCAGAAGATAACAAGTCAACATCTTTCTCAATCGCCTGCACCTCTTCTTCCTTTAGCGGCCTGGAATTCATCTCCAGCGCGCAGCTAAAGCGATAATACTCCCGCCTTTGATGCTTTCTTAAATTACTTGTCAGATCAAGCTGTACGAGGAACATATTATTCGCCTTGTATCTGTCCACAACCCTCGCATGACACTGGTATAAACCATTACGTGTATAAAAATATAAATCATACACACTGTCGATCGGTAATAAAATCAGCTTCGACTTCTCCATCGGCATGGCAATTTCTATCCTGTCATCTGAGATAACGTCTATTAACTGGCTCACATAAACTTTCTGATTGCTATCCTCTTCGCCTTTTAATCTCCTTACTTTCTGCAACTCGATTCTGTTGCCCGGCTCGATAAATTTCGATAGTATAATTTGCATAGCTTATGTCCTTCCTTTGATCTCCTATATCGTAGTTAATATACTTGATTCCTGCCTCTCATCTTTTTGATATAATATGCGAGAAAAAAGCTGCCATTCCTCGTTTCGTCAATGTTTTATTCAATTCTTTGTTCATCAGCTTTGCCGCTAACATCTCATAAGCTTGTGCAGACTTACTCTCTGGATTCTGGATGGAAACAGGCATCTGTTGCATGACTGCCTTCGCAAGCTGTGCATCCTGCGGTATCATCCCCAGATAAGTAATCGGTATTTTCAAGTATCTGGCTACAACCGTATCCAATTTTTCAAAGAGCACCCTTCCTTCTTGACCATTTTCCACTTTATTGGCAATTACCTTAATATGCGAAATATCTTTGGAATATCTTGGATGCCTGTTTAATGCTTTCACCAAAGAATAAGAATCCGTAATTGACGTTGGTTCCGGCGTTGTCACCAGCAAAATTTCCCCGCTTGCCACCAAAAACTCCAATACGGCATCGGATATGCCCGCGCCCGTATCCACAATAATAATATCTGCCATCTCATCCAATTCCGTAAGATTCTTGATGATATAGGTCAGATAATCTTTGCTCAAATTAGACATGCCCGCAATCCCAGAGCCACCTGAAATAAAGCCAACATCCATAGGCCCCCACGTAATGATCTCTTTAATGCTTTTGCCCTGATAAATTAAATCACACAAGTTATGTTTTGGGACTGCGCCAAACATAACCTCAATATTCGCAAGTCCGAAATCTGCATCCAGGATAATAACGCGCTGCCCCATCTTCTTAAACTGGACAGCTAAATTGATCGCTACATTTGATTTTCCAACGCCGCCTTTTCCACTTGTAACGGTAATGACTCTTGCCAATGGTCGCTGAGGCTGGCTGCTTGCTTTTATTATGTTTCTCAATTGTTCAGCCTGATCCATTAAAACCATGCTCCTTTTCTCTCTAGTTCTTTCCTCCGAGTAATCTCTTCACCGTCTTTTGTGGATTAAAATTCTCAATATCATCCGGTACGTTCTGTCCATGCGTCACATAGGAAAGCGCCGCGCCGGTATATAGTTTCAAATTCAGTAAGTTGCCTAATGTTGTCGTCTCATCTAATTTGGTGAAAATTAGCTTATAATCCGCCATCTCTTTATAAGCATCCGCTATGCTGATCAAATCTTTGTATTTGGTCGTCGCGCTTAAGACCAGAAAAACTTCTTTCTCCACCAAGTCATCCACGGAATGAATGATCTTGGACATATTCTCTTTCTGAGCCGTATTATGGTAAGAATGCCCCGCAGTATCTACCAGGATATAATCATAATCCTTGAAATCAATCAGCGCCTGCTCTATCTCTTCTGTCGTATAAACGATCCTAAATGGCACATCCAGGATATTGGCGTATGTCCTTAGCTGCTCCGCCGCCGCTATACGATAGGTATCAGCCGTCAGAAGCGCAACCTTTTTCTTATCATCCACTTGGAACCTGGATGCGATCTTTGCAATGGTCGTCGTCTTGCCAACGCCAGTAGGCCCAACAAAAAAGACCACCTTCACGCCTTTCTCCGAAGGCGTGATGCCAACTGGCTTGCCAAACTTTAAGATCATCTTCTGATAGGTATTTGCCAGTGCAAAATCAAACGGGCTATTGGGTTTATTGATTTTCTCGATCTCTTCAATAATCTGTCCGGCGTATGTCTCATCCACCTCATTTTCCAGCATTGTCTTATAGAGGAGCTTCATAAACATATCCGTTTCACTGGCTTCCTCAGCTTTCTTCTCTTCTACCTTTTTCTCTTCATCTGGTTTTTGCAACTGCTGTTCTAGAAGAGACTGCAAGCTATCTAGCTTCTCTTCAATCGCATTATTCTCTTTCTTATCCGTGGTCTCTTCTGGCTGCGTCAATAACCCCATGGACTGACGGGGTTCATTGGACGGCACCGGCGTATTATTGATGCTAGATACGACAACATCATTAATAGCAGAAACCGCTGCTTTCATATCTACAGAGGCCGCATCGGCACGATTGGCATTTTCTTCTTCCAATGCAATGGTGACCTCCACCATATGCGGTTTCAGGAAATCAAAGAATCCCTTGCGCTTCACGTTCTTGACGTTCATAACGACTACGTTTTCCCCTAATTCCTTTTTCGCAGTCTCCACCGCTTCTGCTTCTGTTTTCCCTAAAAATTTCTTAATAATCATTATGCAGTCACCATCCCAACAGACTGTAATTCAATATTAGATTCCACTTCATTATAAGAGACAACTACCAAATCCTTGAAATAATCTTCCGTCAGCTTCTTAAAATATGCCCGTACGATCGGCGAAGTGATCACAATCGGTATCTTGCCTAAATCTTCTAGTTTCTTCGTCTCTACTCCAACGGAATCCATAATGGCTTTCGTCTTCGCAGGGTCTAGCGTCAGATAAGCCCCTTGCTCGGTCTGTTTCACGCTTCCCATAATCTCCTGCTCTAACTTCGGATCAAGCGTTACCACACTAGTCGTCTCATTCGCCGGGAAGAATTTATTGGAAATCGCCCTCTTAAGGCTCTGCCTGACATATTCTGTCAAAATATCCGTATCCCTTGTCGTTGATGCATAATCCGCAAGCGTTTCAAAAATAGATAGCAAATCCCTGATTGAAATGCCTTCGCTCAACAAGTTCTGCAAAACTTTCTGGATCTCACCAAGCCCAAGCAGCTTCGGCACAAGTTCGTCCACAAGGGAAGGATTTGTCTCCTTCAAATTGTTGACAAGACCCTGTACATCCTGCCTTGTAAGCAGTTCCGCTATGTACTGCCTGATGATCTCTGTCAAATGTGTCGCAATAATAGAGGGCGGATCAACAACTGTATATCCCATACTCTCCGCACGTTCCCTCTGGCCTTCCGTAATCCAGATAGCCGGCAGATGGAACGAAGGCTCGAATGTCGGGATACCAGTAATCTCCTCCTCAACATATCCAGGATTCATCGCCATATAATGATCGAAAAGGATTTCTCCCTCACTTACCTGAACACCTTTTATCTTGATAATATATTGATTCGGATTCAACTGGATATTATCACGCAAACGAATAATCGGCACGACCGTACCAAGTTCCAATGCAATCTGCCTACGGATCATAACAACACGGTCTAAAAGGTCACCGCCCTGGTTCACATCTGCAAGCGGAATGATGCCATAGCCAAATTCCAGCTCGATCGGGTCAACCTGCAAAAGCGATGTCACATTCTCAGGCTGCCTGATTTCTTCTGCCGCCGCTTCCTCGACATCCACTTCCCTCTCGATTTCCGCCGTCTCAATCGTACCTGCAATGACTCTTCCAACTACGATGAACGTAAGGCCGATCCCAATGAAAATAATCGGATTCAGCGGCGTTACGATTCCTAAAAATGCCAATACCACGCCAACCAGATATAGTACTTTGGGTACCCCAAAAAGCTGCCCGATCAATGCAGTGCCAAAATCCGCATCCTTAGAACCCTTCGTAACCAGAATACCAGTGGAGAGCGAGATCAAAAGCGAAGGAATCTGGCTGACCAAGCCGTCACCGATTGTCAAAATCGTATAGCGATTCGCTGCATCCCCGACTTCCATTCCCTGCTTTAATACCCCCATCGCAAATCCACCGATGATATTAATCGCTGTAATCAATAAGCCTGCTGTAGCATCTCCCTTGACGTACTTCACGGCACCGTCCATGGAGCCGAAGAAGCTGGCCTCTTCCTGGATCTTCTCGCGGCGGAGCTTCGCTTCCGCATCCGTAATCGCGCCGGTATTCAAATCCGCATCAATTGCCATCTGTTTACCAGGCATAGCGTCCAACGTAAATCTTGCGGTTACTTCTGCAACACGCTCAGAACCTTTATTTATGATCATGAACTGTATGATAATTAATATGATGAAGACAATGCAGCCTACAACAATATCATTTCCACCCACATACTGACCGAATGTCAGCACGACATTACCGGGATCACCGGTCGTCAGAATAAGTCTAGTCGAGGATACGTTCAAAGCGATTCTAAAAATTGTGGTAAACAACAGAATCGTTGGAAAATATGACATCTTCAGCACTTCATTAGCAAACATACAGCCGAACAAAATGGTAAAAGCCACTGCCATATTACAAGCAAGCAACACATCCAGAAGCGTATTGCTAATCGGGATGATCAGCATGATGAACGCCGCCAGCACATATGCAGCTACGCCAATATCTGCCTTCCTTAAATTCCCCATAATATCCTCTCCTCCTTTCCTATCTTACTAATAACCATGCCTTTCTCTCAACCTGCCGCCAGGCTGGATTTTCAATCTAATAGCCATGCCTTACTCTCAGCGTCGGCATAAACTCGCGGTTGAAAAATCTTTGATTTTTCAACCTATACTTTACCCTGTAAATGATATACAAAAGCGAGCACTTCCGCAACTGCCTGATACAATTCCGGCGGCACCACGCTGCCGATATCTACATTTGCATATAACATTCTGGCCAGTGGTTTGTTCTCTACAATTTCAATATGGTTTTCCCTCGCCGTGTCTTTGATCCTCTGCGCCAGATAATCAGCTCCTTTTGCTACAACATACGGTGCGTCATAGACTTCCGGGTCATATTTGATCGCCACTGCATAATGAGTAGGGTTCGTAATGACTACGTCTGCCTGCGGGAGCTGTTGCATCATACGCCTTCTGGAAGCTTCCTGCATACGCTGCCTCTGCTTGCCTTTGATCTGCGGATCACCTTCCTGGTTCTTATATTCATCTTTGACTTCCTGCTTGGTCATTTTCATGTCTTTCTTGAATTTGACCTTTTGATAAACATAATCCAAAACCGCAACTATCATGTAGAAGATTGAAATGCGAAAGCCTAAACTAACAACTAAACTTCCAATCTGGGCAATTGCCTGGTTCAGCGACAGATCATATAATAGAAAAATACTCGGCGCATTATTCTTTAAATAAGAATACACTGCATATACAATAACGCCGATTTTAGCAAATGCTTTTATCAATTCTACAAATGAGTTTAGAGAAATGATCCGTTTAAATCCATTCACTGGATTCAATTTACTAAACTTTGGCTGTAAAGGCTTGCCGGTTGGCTTCCACTTGACCTGTACGACATCGCATATAAAAGCTACCAAAAATCCCAGTAATAAAATCGGCCCTATCATAATCAATAACCTGACCATGACCCTAATGAAAATTGTCCTAAAGGTAGCTTCCGGCAAAAAACCATCATAGAGTTTACTATATTCCGGGATCTGCGTATAAATGTTGCGGAACATACCGACAAAAGATTCTCCTAAAAATCCCGTCCAGAACCGCAGGACAAGAAATAACACTAATAGCTCAAACGCATTGGTGATTTCCTTGCTCTTAGCAACCTGTCCTTCCTTCCTGGCATCTTCTAACTTCTTAGAAGTAGGTTCTTCGGTCTTCTCACCGCCTGGCCCGTCTTTGGCAAAAAACTGGAGATTATATTCTAAAAGCATATCATGTCATCCCCTTTGCAAAAGCCATAATAATCGCTTTCATCTCCTGAAAGATAAAATCCGCCGCATCCGGCAGCATCCGAACCGTCAAAAACATGACAGAAAGGCCTACTAAGACCTTCATCTGCATACCAACCGCAAACATATTCATCTGCGGAGATACTTTTGCCAATATGCCCAAAGTACAGTTTAAAAGCAATATAACACAGAAAATCGGCAGACAAATCCTAAAACCTATGACAATATAATCGCCCATGAAGCGTATCATGGATTCTAACAGGGAATCTACATGAAAAACCGCCCCACTTACAGGGATTAATGTGAATGTATCAATTAGCGCTTGTAACAAATAACGATACATACCTGAAATAATTAAGAAAAGCGTAAACATGTATTGATAGAACACACCACTGAAAGTAGCGCTCTCTTTTGTCATCGGATCCATCAAAGATACCATAGACAAGCCAACTTCCATATCTGCAATATTACCGGCAAAAGCTGCTACTGTCATGCAAAGCTGTGCGCCCCATCCAATTAAAATGCCTACGGCTGCTTCTTTCAGCACAACCACCGCATATCCTAGCACCGTATTGTAGACGACCTCATTATGGTCAACATATTGGAAAAGCAGATAGGATATGAAAATAGCAAAACCGATCTTTACCCGATTCGGTGTATTGCTCATTGCAAAAAAAGGAGCAACATATACAAAAAAACTCACACGCACCAGAATCAATAAAAAATATTCTAAATCTGCATAGGAGAAAGTAATATCTATCATAGCCACTACCTAATATAGAGACTAAAATCCGACCACAGCTCCACCATAAATCCGGACATATTATTGAGCATCCAATGTCCTAAGAGGATCAATGTCAGGAAAATGCCAAGGACTTTTGGTACAAAGGTAAGTGTCTGCTCCTGAATAGACGTCACCGTCTGGAAAATACTGACAATAAGACCTATACATAAAGAAACCAAAAGCACTGGAGCAGCACATTTGATAATCGTAAACAAGGCATTCGAAGCAATCGCGGTCACGTCATCTATTGTCATAAAACCCCTCCCTTAATAGAATGTCCACACCAACTGCTCAATCACAAGATACCATCCATCCGCCAGAACAAAGAGCAATATCTTAAACGGCATGGATATCGTCGTCGGTGGCAGCATCATCATACCCATAGCCATCAAAGTAGACGCCACTACCATATCTATTACAATGAACGGAATATAAATCAAAAAGCCAATGATAAATGCCGTCCGAAGTTCACTGATAATAAAACTTGGAACCAATACACTAAAGGGAATATCATCCAAATTCTCGCCGTCCCACTCTGTACGGCTTACTTCTAAGAATAATCCGACATCTTTCGTTTGCGTATGCGGATACATAAACTCTCTTATCGGTATGATTGCCGCATTCACCGCTTCTTCCTGTGTGATCTCGCCTGCTTCAAAAGGCACGATAGCCTCCGTATAAATTGACGAAATCGTTGGCTGCATAATGAAAAATGTCAAAAACAGCGCCAAACCAATCAAAACATTATTGGGGGGTGCTGTCTGCGTATTCAATGCCGCCCTCGTAAAATGCAAGACGATGATTATCCTGACAAACGAGGTTAACATAACAATCAATGACGGTGCAATCGCAATCAAAGTAAGGGTAATCAAAATCCTTAATGCCCCATTTAAAGTACCATTACCATCGCCATATGTAATCGTCACTGTATTCGCAATATTCAATTCCTGCAAATCATCGGGTGACTCGGAAATGCCAGGTTCATTAATATTTGTCCTCTCCTGCGTTTCTCCAGTCAGATTAGAGCCAATACTAGAGCCTATGCCGCTCTCCGCAGCATATGCTATATCTTTCTCGTGGACAAATGCACTGATAAATAATATGCCTGCCAAGAATAGCAGGCATACTAGCTTTTTCACTTGATGTCCGGAAAAATATTTTCTCATCCTTATCGCCTACTCACTCTTATTTAGGTCATCTTTTTTTTCCAGAAAAGTTTTCTTTTGTACCTTTTCAAACAATTCTTTAAATCCTATCTGCGTACTGTTCCCCTCATTCGACAGCATCAACTGCTCCTCGGGAATCTCTGTCAACATTGTAACAGAATCTTTCCCGATTGCAACTGCCAAATATTTCTGCCCAACTCGAATAATCTGGACATATTTATTGTTCGCCAACTGGAACGACTCAATCAATTCCAGATTTGCATTTGCACTTCTCCCTTTCTGGTATCCTGCTATCCACTTCGTTGCAAAATAGGTAAGTGCCAAGACAAAGACAAACAAAATAAGCACAGTAATAAACTGCAAATAAGAATTCGCACTGTCTGAAACAGTCAGTATCATTTAACCCACTACTTTCTTAACTGCTTCCAATACACGATCCGCCTGAAACGGCTTAACAATGAAATCCTTTGCACCAGACTGGATGGATTCGATAACCATAGCCTGCTGTCCCATTGCGGAACACATGATGACCATAGCGCCAGGATCAGACTCTTTGATTTTCTTTAAAGCCTGAATGCCATCCATCTCCGGCATCGTGATATCCATCAGTACGAGATCCGGTTTCAGCTCATTATACTTCTCAACGGCCTTCGCACCATTTTCAGCCTCTCCTGCAACGTTATATCCGTTCTTTGTCAGGATATCTTTGATCATCATACGCATAAATGCTGCATCATCACATACTAAAATATTCTTTGCCATTCTTTTTTTCTCCTATTACATAATTTTAATATATTGCTACTTTATAATTTCAGTTACTCTGACACCAAAACTTTCTTCAATTACTACAACTTCACCTTTTGCGACAAACTTTCCATTGACCAAAACATCAATTGGTTCACCGGCAATCTTATCAAGTTCTATAATCGTACC
>CAJTSL010000003.1:0-31902 GCA_910578845.1 uncultured Lachnospiraceae bacterium | reverse complement strand
GCTCTGGAATTGAGCAGGCTGAATATTCATATTAGGCATCATCTGCATCTGCGGCATCATCTGCGGCATTCCCATACCCATCTGCATCTGGCTCATATCCTGCTGTGGCATTCCCATGCCCATCTGCATCTGGCTCATATCCTGCTGCGGCGCAGGTGCCGGAGTAGGCGCCGTAGAAGCCGGTGCAGGCTCTGGAGCCGAAGCTGCGTTGCCACCCATCTGGGAATCTAAGAACGTGCTGCACAGCTCTTTTGCAAAATCTATCGGATATAACTGCATAATTGTAGAATCTACTAATTCATCAATCTGCATATGGAATGCAATTTTAACAAAAGTCCCGCCAAGGAAAGGCGCTATATCACTACCAGACTTAAACTCCGTTAAATCTACCAAGCTTGCTTCCGGGGGACTGATATCGATCATCTTGCCAAGCATTGTAGAAAGCGAAGTTGCCGCTGAACCCATCATTTGGTTCATTGCCTCGGAAATTGCACTTAAATGTAATTCCCCTAACTCACCTTCTGTATTGCTACCGTCACCACCCATCATCAAATCAGTAATGACTTTTACATCATGCTCTTTCAAAATCAAGATATTAGAGCCATCCAGACCTACTGTATATTTAATCTGGATAAATACACATGGTCTCTCATATTCTGTTAATACGTTCTCCCATCTTGCCAACGATACAACCGGCGTCGTAATGTTTACTTTACGATTGACAAGGGAATACAATGTCGTTGCCGAAGAACCCATACTGATATTGGCAACTTCTCCAATCGCATCTCTTTCAATGTCGCTTACAAGACTCTCATCAATTCCTGATGAATCACCTGCCTGCGCCGCATCAGTTGACGAAGCATCGCTACTATCGGAATCACCACCATTTAACAGCGCATTTATTTCGTCTTGTGATAACATTCCTCCGTCCATGCTTCTATTCTTCCCCCTCTCTAAATACCGACGTTACTCTGACAGCATACTTATCTTTATTGGAGCCCGGTAATGCGGTGAATTTTTTTATATTGCCAACATAGACATTCAGATCATTATCTACATTGGTATCTAATCGTATGATATCGCCAAGCTGTAAATTGACAAAATCTGTTACGGATATTTTACTTCTCCCAAGCACCGCTTTTACCGGAACATCTACCCTGCGCAGCAATGCTTCAATATACTCATCATACTCTTCCTCATCCTGCTCTTGCATATTGGCATACCAGAACTTGGTATTCAATTTATCCATTACGCTCTCTAACGTAAAGAATGGCAGGCAGACATTCATCAAACCTTCTACATCACCTATTTTTATACTTAAAGTAACAATTGCTATCATATCATTTGGCGCGATTATCTGTGCAAACTGGGAGTTTGTTTCAATCCTTTCCAAAACCGGATTAATATCTACCACGTTCTTCCATGGTTCACGCATAAGCTGCATACAGACAACCAACATTTTCTCTACAATTGTCATCTCTATTTCAGAAAACTCTCTATTCTTCTCTAATGGCTCTCCTTGCCCCCCTAGCATTCTATCTATCATAGCAAAGCCAAGATTGGTTGCAAATTCTACTAAAATCGTCCCGCCAAGCGGCTGGAAATCAACAATTCCAAGAATCAATGGATTAGAAAGCGCATTACTGAATTCCGAGAAGATTACTGTTTCCGAACTTGTTACCGCCACTTGCACATTCTTCCTCAAATAAACCGGAAGATTCGTGGATAATAGCCTTCCATAATGTTCAAAAATAATCTCCAATGTTCGAAGATGCTCTTTAGAGAACTTCGTAGGCCGCTTAAAATCATAATTCTTAACTTGCTTTTCAGCGGAATCTTCTAGCTGTTCTGTGTTCACTTCCCCGCTGCTAAGCGCAGCAAGCAGATTATCAATCTCATTTTGAGACAGTACCTCACCCACGAAAACTCACCTCCTTGTGGTATAGATTACGCTCACTTTCGTAAGCTAGGGGTTATTGGTACATCGTGCCGCTGAAAGCGACATTGAAGATAAATTCGGAATCAAACATTTCCTGGACTTTCGTTAAAATTTCCTTCTTAATTTCTGCCTCATTTGCTTTCGCTTCTTCCAATGTATATTGCCCGAACACACTGATGATAATATCTTTAATCAAAGTTTCCTGTGCTGATAAATCAGATCCGTATGTCTTATATCCTTTATCCTTCGTGTTGATAGAAAAGCCAATGGAAAGCATAATAAAATGCTGTTTGCCGCCTTCGCCATTTTCATCAACTGCATCGTCCTTTAACGGAATCGTCATGGAATCCGGAATCGTATAGACTTCGGTATTCTCCATTGGCACATCGGGAATCGCTGAATCTCCTGCATTAGCAGTCAGCTCCAGATTCAACGCTGTCGCTATGTTGTCCACTAAAGACGCCGTTTTCTTTGCCGTACCGGTCACACTGAACATCATAACGGCTGTCAGAACAATATTCACAACCATCAATGCCAGTATAATAACAGATATCAAGTTTTTCTTCATTGGAATAGTTCCTCCCCTTTTTTAATAAGAACTGAGCGAATTATATATCTTAATCTCGACGCGCCTGTTCATCGTCCTTCCTTCCGGCGTCGAATTGTCCGCAACTGGTACATATTCGCCGCGTCCGGAATGTTTCACCATCGCCGGGTCAAGATTCGCTGTCGATAACAAATAATTAAATATAGAAAGCGCACGTCCGGAACTAAGCTCATCATTATTGGAATATTTTGCGCCGGACATCGGTACATTATCCGTATGTCCTTCAATTTCAATCGTGCTCTGCGCATACCTCTCTAAGATCACCCCTACCTGATCTAACACCGGCAAGACATCTGGCTTTAATTCCGTGCTCCCCGAATCAAAAAGCAATGAGCCTTTCAGGGTAAGCTGCACATATTGTGACGTAAAATCAATATCAATTTCTTTATTTAAATCCCTTTCGTCAATAGCCTCTTGGATTTTCTCCGCAAGTTCTTCGGACTCTTCCATTTGTGCTTCTTCAATCTTCTCCATCGCTTCCTTGACTGCCTCCGCAACATCTTCTGAGACAGTCTCGCCATCATCCATCTTACCAGTGCTATTAATGAATCTGTCCAACTCATTGAGCTGGCTGACGCCATTACTGATCAAGACGCCATCACCGATCGCCGTAGCGCCGGCCGTGAAAATACTAAATGTCTGATTGAATGATGCCGCAATCATTTCAAACTTCTGGGCATCGACCGTTGACATGGAGAACAGCAAAACGAAGAAGCAAAGCAGCAGATTCATCAGGTCGGCAAACGTAGCCTGCCACGCGGGCGCGCCTGGTTTTACCTCATCCTCTTTTCTCTTAGCCATCTGCTTCACCTCCGTCTTCTTCTCCGGAGCCTCCTCTATCCTGCGGTGCAAGGAAGGATTTCAGTTTCTCTTCTATGACACGAGGGTTCTCTCCTGCCTGTATAGACAAAAGACCTTCGATTTCAATCTCCTTTACCATCATCTCATCTGCATTCTTTTTCTTCAGTTTACTAGATACCGGCGCACAGATCCAGTTCGCAAGAAGGGAACCGTACAATGTTGTGATCAAGGCAACCGCCATAGCCGGCCCGATAGCTGACGGATCGTCAAGAGCCTTCAACATGTTGATCAGACCGATCAGTGTACCAATCATACCCCAAGCAGGACCCATGGCTCCAAGATCATCCCAGAAACCAATTTTCGTTTTATGCCTGCCTTCTACGCTGACAAGCTCCGTCTCCATGATCGCACGTACCAATTCAGGATCCGTACCATCGACAACAAGCAATATCCCTTTTTGCAAAAAAGGATCTCCTATATCGCCTGCCGCCTCTTCCAAAGAAAGAAGGCCTTCCTTACGTGCAACGTTAGATAAATCAATGATCTTCTGGATAATTTCAGGAACATTCATTTCCGTTGCTTTAAAAATCAAGCCGATGCTCTTTAATCCCGCTACAAAGCTATTTATGGTATTACTTGCCATAATACACATAAAAGCACCACCGAAAGTAATCAGCGCCGATGGAAAGTCTAAGAAACTCTTCACGTTTCCAAAGACAATTCCTGCTTCTTTATCAAATACAATACCGAAAACAACCAATACAAAACATAATACTAAGCCTAAAATTGAACCTAAATCCATAGTCGTATCACCTGTTTACACAAAATTTACATTAATCTGCAAAAATATCCTTTCTATACGATTTTACTAAATTTTTCACTTCTTGTCTACTTTCTTTTACAATTATTTTCCGACCTGTTGTAAAAGACAGCACTGTATCTGGCGTTTCCTCTACCAATTCTAGCAAGTCCGGGTTGATCAGGACTTTCACGCCATTGATTTTCGTAACTTCAATCACTATGTAACCACCCCTCTTTACACTCTCCTTCCTATTCTACCACATAAAATCGAAAAGAGGAACCCAAAAGTTCCTCTTTCTTTCAGATTTATACTAAAGATTATCTCTTCAGATTCACCAGTTCCTCTAACATCGTATCGGAAACCGTAATAATACGGCTGTTTGCCTGGAACCCACGCTGCGTCGTGATCATGCTTGTAAATTCTGAGGAAAGGTCTACGTTACTCATTTCCAGCACACCGCTTGTCATATAATCGCCATTCGCAGTGATATCATCACCAATTCCGTCAAATTCGCCAGAGTTTGCCGTAGCGGAATATAAGTTATCGCCTTGTTTGGAAAGACCGGATGCATTCGCAAAATTAGCAACCGCAATCTGTCCCAATAACTTACTTTGGTTATTATCATAATATGCCGTAATCTTTCCATCCTGTGCAATTTCTACACCCGACATCTCGCCGACTTTCCTACCGCTGCCTAAACCGTCTACCCGGTCGCCTTTGAACATGCTCGCTGTAGAAGTACCGCCATTATTTACATTCGTAGAAGTAGAGAAATCAATATCAATATTCGTAAAATGTGTCAACGGAATGTTCGTGCCATCTCTCGATGTCGCACTGGCATTGAAATTCAAGCTGACAGAATCTGTATCAGGCGAGCCAACATAAGAGAACGCTCCGCTCTTGGTATCATATACCAGCATATTACCCGTGTAAGTGAAGGATTTCTTAATCTGCGCCTGTCCTGACGGGGATACAAAGTCAATCGTATATGTCGTATTGCCTGAATTCGCAAGGCCGTATGCCTCTAACGGATCGGAAATCTGGTCGCCGACGAAATAATTGCCATCCGCATCATAAGTACCGTTCTTAAGCGCTTCAAATTTCAACTCATAATCCATGGAAACCGCGCCAGTATCAGGATCAATGGAAATACCCTTTACTTCGGAATTCGCACCGAAAGATGCAAGAGCTGCTTTCCACTCTGCCAACTGGGCATCAGTAAATGCCGGATTTCCGTCTGCATCGGTTCCTTCCGGCTTCGAGGGCAATTCCACACCCTTGGTCACTTCCCCATTAGCGCCGGCCGGCCCTCTCGTATAATATTTCCCGTCTTCATAAATCAAGTTGAAGTCAGGCGCCGTCAATTCGCTCTTTGTCAAGTCTACACTACCTGCAACCGTCACTTCTTCTCCCGCTTTCACGGCATATCCGGTAGCCGGAGCATTAGCCGGTACAACAATCTTAGGCGGGTTCTTGGAATTAGATGACGCACTGATGATCTGGTTCGTCGAATACCCTTTCAACATATCCGCAGGAGAATACTTCATAGAATATGTGTTCGTTGCTGCATCATATGTCGCCGTATCCAGTAACTGGTACATCGTCTCGGTATCGATCGTACGGGTACCGCCGAATGTAGCAATTTCACTGATACTGCTCAAATTCAGCTCCTTCACGATCGAATCGCCCTTCTCATTGAGAATATCATCAAGCTGTATATAATACTGGCCAGGATCATCCAATTTATGGATGCTGAATTTACCAGTGTATTGATAACCAAGATTATCAAAGAAACTGAGCGTTACCACTCTTCCTGCCTCAGAGCTCGTCGCAGTATCATACCGGTCTACGATACCTGCCATATATCCCTTTGTCGTAGATTCCGGCGGATACGTCATATTTTCTTCACTCATGATCTTCAATGCGGATACAACATCCGGAAGGATTTCACCTGTTTCCGGGTCTACCTGCCATCCCATGACCGTATAACCTGTTGATGACATAACCAGATTTCCCGCTCCGTCAACCGTGAAGGAACCGTCTCTTGTGAAAAAGTTCTGTGCGCCATTGCTGACTACGAAGAATGCTTCTCCTGTAATCATGACATCCCACGGATTATTGGTAGACTGCGCGGAACCCTGCTGCGTAATCGCTGTGGAAATCGCACCGCCCTTAGCGCCAAGACCAATCTGTCTGGCATTGATACCGCCTCTTCCCGTATTGCCATTGGCACCGGATGCTGCCTGTGTTGTCTGGTATAGCAGATCGCTAAATACCATTGACTGTGATTTATAAGATGTTGTATTAACGTTTGCAATGTTATTACCAATAACATCCATTCTTGTCTGGTGTACTTTTAAACCCGCTACACCAGAGAAAAGTGATCTCATCATAATGAATGGCCTCCTTCATGCTCTGATGGCCCGTCGTCTGCTCCTTCTGTCAGTCGGGAACATGCGCCTCCTTATAGGTCCGGCTAAATAATGACGGCTCCATCAATATTAGTAAATATATTTTCATCTGTCTCTGTCTGGTCCATTGCTGTAATGACCGTCTGATTTGGTACATTTACAATAAACGCAAGGGAATCGACGATGACAAGTGTTTCATGGATTCCTTTTGCACCTGCTTTCGCTGTGCCCTGATTCAGGCGTTCTACCTGCTCCCTGGTCAATTCGATATTTCTATCGGCGAGACGTCCTGCGGCGTGCTTGGAAAATCTGACTTCACTGTTATCAGACTGCGTCGTTTTCTGTGACAAAATATCCTGAAACGTCATTCCGTCTTTTGAAGCATTTCCCTGAAGCGCTTTGCCTGCCTGATTCAGATACTGATCCTGCAGTTGCTCAATGGAAAGGAATCCGTTATTCTGAATCTTCATAAACCAGTCCCCCATTTCTTGCCTGACCCACAAATCCAGGTCATGCACAATCTATTCTCTTCCTTGAGAGATACACACATCCTTATGCTTTGGGCGCCTCTACGCTGCTAGTATTTTTCTTGTCGTCTTCCGTGCCTTTATCATCCTCTTCATCCTTATTTCCAACGTTGTCCTTATCCCCAACATTGTCTTTATCCCCAACATTGTCTTTATCCGGATCAACATCGCCAGGTTCTTTCTCTCCGTCGTCTGCAAGAAGCTTTAATTCTTCCATTCTTTCCACATATTTCTTCAAGCCGCTTACATAATCATCAGAGATAAACTTCTTCTGGTAATCGGACATGTTCTCATATGTCTCTTTCAGCTTCTCAACTGCCTCTTTGTTCTCAATTGTCAGAAGCGGAAGAACCGGAAGCTTATTATATGCATTCATGAAATCGACTGCTTTCGTATAGGCTGCCAGATAATTCGGGTCAGCTACCGTATCCAAATCATCCATGGAATAAAGTTCGCCATTAATAGATAAGTAAGCTTTATTATCTTCATATACAACATAGTCCACATTACCCTGTACCGTCGTCGTCCTGCCTGCGGAATCCACTACCTTCATAACAACCGTCTGTCCGATCAGGCTTGAAGCTCTTGTCAATTCTAAGGAAGCGCTCATGTTCTGCATCTGCTCTAACTCCGAGAATGTCGCGTATTGTGAAATATATTCTGTATTCGAAGTCGGTTCTAGCGGATCCTGATATTTCATCTGCGCTACCAGAAGCTGTAAAAACTGGTCTTTATCAACCGTAGAATTGCTTTTCTTCGCACTGGCATGTGCCATAGACTCTGCAGAGGTGTTTTCTACTACTTTGCCATTTTCTATCGGTGCTATCATATGCTGTTCTCCTTTCCCATTACGTCTTATATTATGCTGTGTAATCTACTGTGTTGCCGTTTTGCGCCATCATTTCTGTGGCGATTCTCTCGGAATCATCCATATCTTCCGGCATATCATCCAGATCAATGTCCTTTAAGTTAATGTTCCTACGGCCTTTCTTACCATTTCCCTGCTTCTCCCCTTCATGCTCTTCATTACCGGAAAAGCTTTGTTCAAACTGATAATTCGCTACCGTGACTTCTACCGCATCCACTTTAATGCCCTGCTCTTCAAACTGGGTCTTCAACTGGATCAACTGGCTCTCAATTGCCGCTTTGACGGCTTCATTCTGTGCTGTGAACTGCGCGGTAATCGCTCCATCTTTCGATGCGATCTGCACATGTACATTCCCAAGGCTTGCCGGATGTAATTGCAATTCCAGCTCCTGTACATCACCTTTCAGGTTAATCTTCATATATTCCATGATCTGATTCATGATATCCTGGGTATCTACGAATCGTTCTGCCACCGGCTGTTGCGCGTTGATTTCCTGTGCATTTGGCTGCTCCTGCATTGTCTGCATGAACGGCATTCCCTGCTGGTTGCTCTCGCCTTTGTGATCCCCGAACGCATTTCTGTTCCCAGACTTCGCATCATGTTTCGGTTCTGCTTCCGGCGCTGCTGTCACTTCTTCCTGCACGCTCTTTGCGCCACTGGCATCGTCTACGGTCACTTTGACTTCCACGGTCTCTCCGTCTTTGTGCACTGTTACCGCATAGTCCTTCATGCCTTCCAGATTCACATCATCGGTCTCAGGCCCGAGCGGTATTTCTTCCGGTATTTCTACTACTTCCGGCGCCTTCTCTGCTACTGCCATATCGGCAATCAAAGCATTCAGTTCCTCAGCAGAAATCCCAAGTTCAGCTTGCAGTTCATTGAAAGCCGTTGACACTTCGCCTAACAGATTCTGAAGATGAGAATACAACTCTGCATCTGTCAAAATAGATAATTGATCCTCGTTTCCCGTAATCGCCATCAGAAGCTTCTGCATATTGGCAGGATCTAACAACTGTACTGCTGTCAATCCAAGTACCTCCATAGCTTCCTCGACTTCTTCGGGGGTAATGCCCATCTCCTCTGCAACATCATTCACCAGTTCTTCACCGGCTTCTGTGACTGCATCCTGTGCGTCATCCGGAATGTCCTGTTCCGTAGCTTCTTTGGAAACATCCGTGACAGCTTCTTGTTCATTTTCTACAGATGCCTTTTCATCCACCCTATCGTTTTTGACAACGTTATTTGTGGTTTTATCTGCCCCTGTAACGCCCGCCGCCATTGACTTCGTATCCACAGTTGCAGAAACTTTTACGGTTGCTTTGTTCTCCCGCAGTTCCGCCTTGGCTCCTGTCTGTGCATTGACACGGCTCATGACTGTATCAAAAGTATCCTTAACGGCTTCTTCCTGTTTCTCATAAGAAGCATTCGCATAAGGATTCTGGCTTCCTGACAGATTCGCCGCACGGCTTACCGTGTTTGCTAACGCATTCAAATTGTTGTTAACAGGCATGCTTGCCATTTCCTTTCCTCCTTCCTTTCATTTTTCAAGGTACTAACATATATATCGTCAAACTCTTTCTTTTCATAAAGAGTGAACGACCGTCTTTTCTTATTCCGGATTCATGATTTTAGTCACTCTCGCTGCAATCTCAGAATCCATTGCCGCAAGGATATTTCCCCTGCTTTCTGCGCTCATCTGTCCCAGAATCTTCGCTACTAATTCCAGATCATTTGTCATCTGTTCAAAAATACGTGCTGCAGATGCGGCTTCCATTTCCGCATATGCCTGCGCATAAGAAGAAAGCCTTGCATCTTCCTGTATCTGTTCTACCACTTGTTTGTACAAATACTCTGCATTGGTAGGGTCAATTGCCTCATAATATTTCTGATATTCCTCCGGGCCTGGTCCTTTCTCCGCATAAATGACCTCTTCATAGAAAAGTGTCTTAATCCGGTCAAAATCCGTCTGCGCATTTTCGAATGTCTGTAGCCGCTCTATTTCTGCACGGAGTTCTTTCAGCTCTTCCGAATCGCTATTGCTTGCGGATTGTGCCTGCTCTAATTCCAGTTCAAGCTGCTTAATATAATCAACCGCTTCCCGTAAGCTGGTATAGCCACCGTAAGATTCTTCATCATCTGTAGAAACAATAGTCTCTGCCGGCAGTATTTTATTCACTACAGGCACATCTTTCAAAACAGGCGCCAGTACATTCGAGCCAAAACCGCCCACGTCCAGCTTAACAAGCAAACATAAGATCCCGATCCAGATAATAATAATAACAACCGTTACCAAAAATGTAGAAATACCGCCGCCTTCATCTTCAAGCTCAGCTTCCTGCGCGGAGATTTCCTTTGCACGCTGTCTGGCTTCTTTTTTCTGTGCTTTCTGCTCATCTTTTATTTTCTTACGTTCATCTTTAAGTCTTTTTTTCTCTGCTTTTGTATCTACAGCATCATTAAATGCGTCTGCCATTTATAACCATGCTCCTTCCTTGGCCTATGTACTGACAGCCAGAACGCCGCTGGCATCATGAAGACCATCTATCCCCTTTTTCTGTCCATAGGTATAACTTGTCAGCTCATCTATTTCTTTGCTTTCTTTTGCAGCCTCTTCCTGCATAAACTGCTCAAACGCTTTCTCACGCAGTTTTTCCTGCATTTTCCGCTCCTGCATGATCCCCTGCAATTTCCGCCTTGCCTCTTCTACCATCATTTCGGCACGCGCCACATTTTCTTTCTGGGCTTCAATATATTCTTCCATACGCGCTACCGCATACTCATTATCACGTAAATTCTGCACACGTACCGCATTCAGCCGGAATTTCCTGCCTTCTTCCAGGTAGTATTCCTTCCGCTCATAAAGTGCCCCTAAGCGTTCTTCTTCTTCCAAAAGCCTTCTCTGCGCCTGTCCAAGCTCCATTCTCGCCTGATTTTCCATCTGGTTTTTAATGTTAAGAATGCTCTGCATTCTATACACAAACTTAGCCATGCTTATTCAGCCTTTCCGTATACTGCTCTATTCGGCGAACAATCCCTGGAGTAATTCCAATTCCTGTTCGTAATCATATTTGCTCTCCACATCCTGCATCAGATAATCATTCACAGCTTCAATCTTTTCTATTGCATAATCAATATTCTTGTTGCTGCCACTCTTATAAGCGCCTATATTGATCAAATCTTCTGCTTCACTGTAAGTTGCCAATACATTCTTCAGTTTGCCTGCTGCAACTTTATGCTCGCTGGGCACGATCTGGCTCATACAACGGGAAATGCTTTGTAAAACATCAATGGCCGGATAATGGTTCTTATGGGCAAGCTTCCGGTTCAGCATGATATGCCCATCCAAAATACTCCTTGCCGTATCGGTAATCGGCTCGTTAAAATCATCGCCATCTACCAGAACCGTATATAACCCTGTAATAGAGCCTTTATCAGAACGTCCGGCACGCTCTAAGAGCTTTGGCATCTCCGAATAAACGCTTGGCGGATACCCTCGCGATACCGGCGGCTCCCCGCTCGCTAAACCGATTTCCCTCTGTGCCATAGAAAAACGTGTCAAAGAATCCATCATTAAGAGCACATCTTTCCCCTGATCCCTGAAGTATTCCGCAATCGCCGTTGCCGTCTGCGCCGCTTTCTTTCTCTCTAACGCCGGCTTATCAGAAGTCGCGACCACGACCACTGACCGCCTCATGCCTTCCTCGCCTAAGTCTCTCTCTATAAATTCCCTGACTTCCCTGCCGCGTTCTCCGATCAAAGCGATCACATTAATATCTGCCTTCGTATTACGTGCAAACATTCCCATCAGCGTCGATTTGCCTACGCCGGAACCGGCGAAAATGCCAATCCTCTGTCCTTTTCCAATCGTCATCATACCATCTACGGCTTTCACGCCTAATGGCAGCACTTCATCTATAATCTCTCTTGCCATAGCATCCGGCGGTGCAGCTTCTATCGGATAGCTCATCATCTGTCCCGAAATATCCGAAACATCACATCTGCCTAAGCCATCTAGCACCTGTCCAAGCAAAATGCCGCTTACCGGAACAGAGAGCGGCACTCCTGTGTTCTCCACTGTGCTTCCGACCCCGATGCCCTCCGTGTTCTCATAAGGCATAAGCAGCGTCCTGCCGGATTTGAATCCGACTACCTCAGACATAATCGGCGGCAACTCCTTATCCACGGGAAATACTTTACACAAATCGCCAAGCTTAGCTTCCGGCCCCACTGACTCAATGGTAAGGCCTACCACGTTCTCCACGCGGCCCATGCTCTTAAAAAAAATATCATCTGCTATTTTACTGTACTTTGTAAAATCAACCATCAAACCGCAAATCCTTCCCCAACCACAACACAGATCACACTTATACAGATATCTGTTCTTTCATCCCATCAGCGATCAGATATCATGTGTTTATCTCTTTGTCATTCCTCTATATCTTTTCATATGAAAGCATTTTCAGCTTTCTGGTTAGTTCTTCTAACTGCGTTCCAACGCCACAATCAAAAATGCCGCCATCCGTCTCGATCATACACTCATTCTGGTGCAGCGTCATATCCTCCACAATCTCCACTACGCCACGGCCACTGACGGCGCCTTCCGACAACGCTTTCTTCTGCATATTGACATACGGATAATCTTCCTTAGAAACATGCACAATAAAAACCCTGCTACTCTCTACCTTTCGCAAAGTAGTTTCAATCAGATGTACCAGGATATTTCTTTCGTTCTCTAATTCCACATGGAAAATATGATTATAAATTGCCGTGATCGTATCAATAAACTGCGGCTCTAACTCCGCCACCAGGCTCTCGTATTCTTCCGTAAGCCTGATGCGCTCCTGCTGCAACTGTTTCCTTGCTTGCTCTGCTTCTGCCTGCGCCATCCGGTAACCTTCATCATATCCGGCTCTGCGCGCTTCATCCAATGTTTCCTGTTTTTCTCTCTCAAGCGTTTCTCTGGCGATCAGTTTAATCTGTTCTATTTCTTCCCGCGCCTGTGTAAGCTCGTATTCAGCTTGCGCACGGAGTTCTTCCGGTGTTGGTCCTTCTGGCACCTGCTCTTCCGGCGCTTTTAAGACATTGCCGCTTTCCTCGTCGCCTACAGGCATATCAATCCTTTCACCGATCAAGCCGCTGCGGAAGCCTTCTTCATCGAAGTCTTCCCCCGCAGCTATAGCAGCACGCCTTCTTTTCTCTGTTTCAATTGCTTCAATCCTGCTGACAAGACGAGAATTGCTGTCAATCAAACATTTCTCATCCGGTTCCACAACAACCCATCTGGATTTATACAAATTCCTAGACAACAATTTCGTCACCTCCGCCTCTGGAGATAACAATTTCTGCAGAATCTTCCAGTTTCCTGATAATATTTACAATCTTCTGTTGCGCTTCTTCTACGTCTTTCATACGAACAGGACCCATAAATTCCATGTCTTCCTTAATCATAACGGCAAGACGTTTAGAAAGGTTGTTGAAGATCGCATTCTGCACATCCTCATTAGAGCCTTTCAATGCAATAGCAAGGTCACTGTTATCCACATCACGCAATACACGCTGGATTGCCCTGTCGTCCAAAAGCAGGATATCTTCGAATACGAACATCTTCTTCCTGATTTCATCAGCAAGCTCAGGCTCTTCGATTTCCAATGTCTCCATAATATGTTTCTCAGTACCGCGGTCTACCGTATTCAAAATTTCTACGACCGCATCGACGCCACCGACAATTGTGTAATCCTGGTTGACTAAGGATGCCAGTTTTGATTCCAAAACTTTTTCCACCTCTTTGATAATATCCGGACTTGTTCTATCCATTACTGCAATACGTTTCGCAACATCTGCCTGCCTATCCGGCGGAAGCGCTGAAATGATAAGCGCCGACTGTGCTGCTGACAAATATGATAAAATAAGGGCAATCGTCTGCGGATGCTCATCCTGGATAAAGTTAAGCAATTGCGAAGGATCCGTCTTCCTGACAAACTCGAACGGCTTCACCTGCAAAGATGCCGTCAGCTTACCGATCACATCTCTTGCCTTATCCACACCAAAGGATTTCTCCAATACTTCCTTTGCATAATTGATACCGCCCTCTGCAATATATTGCTGTGCGAGACATACCTGATAGAATTCGTCTAACACCTCGTCTTTTACCTGCGGCGTAATCGTCCTTGTATTTGCAATCTCCAAGGTCAATTCTTCTATTTCTTCTTCTTTTAAATGTTTAAAAATATTTGATGATTTCTCCGGTCCAAGGGCAATCAACAAAATAGCCGCCTTCTGCAGGCCGGTAATTCTTTCCTCAGAACCTTTCGCCATTGTTCTTACCCCCAGTCCTCATTTAGCCAGTTTCTAAGCAGGTTCGCCGCTGCCTCCGGATTTTCTTCTACAAATTTACTAATGAGTTTGCGCGTTTCGGAATCATCCTCCAAGGAGATGTCTTCCAATTGCCCTTCAGGGGTAGACTGCAACAAATTCTCCACAGAAAGTTCTTCTTCTTCCTCTTCATGTTTCTCACCACGCATGCTCCTAAGTACAACAAATGCTAACAAGCCTAAGATAATAATGATCAGGACAATCTGCATCACATCCGTTATGCTGATGCCAGAGCCTTCGTCATCAAAGAAAACATTCTCACTATAGGCTACAATCGCTATGTTATCTGCATTGATGCCGGTCGCTTTGGCTACGACATCAATTAAGTCTTCATCTACTTCCAGTTTCTCACGTTCCTGGTTGTTGAGTTTATACTCTTCCCAAGTGACCGTATCGAGCAATCCCTGTCTTTCAATATCTTCTTCACGGATGATATTGTGCCGTATCATTGCGACTGATAAAGATGACTGTGCATAATTAATTGCACCAGGCGCGGATTCCGTTGTCTCAATCCGCTCATTCGGTAAGTAATCCCGCTCTGACTCCGTTGTCTCGGAACGGGAATTGGTATCGTCTTCTAATACATATGTAGTATTATCGTCCCCGTTAGAATCCGTTCCAGGAACGCCTCCGACACCGCTTTCATTGATCTGGCTAAACAGAGCTTCATGGCTTAGCACGCCCTGTTCCTGCCCCTCCGGCGCATAGAAATCATGCGTCGTTGTAGAACTTGTCGAAAACTCTAATACAAGATTGGAAGCTACTTCAACGGTATCAAACTCATTTGTGCCAAGCAGTACCTGTTTCACTTCGCTTGTCAATAACCGTTCTGCTTCCGCCTTCACCGAGAGTTGGGCATTTGCCGCTCCCGATACTGTATACTCATCATCTCCGGAGAAAAGCATATTGCCTTTCGTATCCAGGATCGAGATATGCTTCGTCGTTTCATTCCCCAGTCCCGTTGCAATGGCACGGGCAATGGAAGCTGCCTTCTCCGGCGAAATATCTTCCTTTAACTCTAATACTACAGTACAGTGTGATTCTTTATCCGAATCAATCAATGTCCCTGTATTCTCTGGTATCGTTAGCGTCACCGTCGCCGTCTTAACAGCCTCCAACGGCTCTAACATATTATCTTCTATATACTTCTCCGTATATAGCTTATATCTTTTCTGCTTATCAGATTCAGTAGTGGAAAAGCCGCCGCTTGTCACGTTTTCAATGCTATACCCTGCAGTCCTGATATTATTGGAACCAAGTAACAAGATAGCATCGGCCTGTTGCTCTTTCAAAATCTTAAATACCAGACCGTCATCGGAAACGGTATAAGTCATTTTGTTTTCTTCCAACAAATCCCTTACGTCCGCTGCCTGCGTCGTATCTTCACAATTTTTCAAAAGCACATACTGAGGACGATTCAATGCTGTAACCAAAATCGCAATTGCCAAAATGACTGCCGCAATTACCATGACAATTAAGGTCTTCTGCTTCGTCGTAAAGCGGTTCCACCACTCTAATATTCGATTGCCTAATTCCTTTAATTTTTCTAATAATTTATCCACAGCAACTATTTCTCCTTAAGTAATTCCGCCTTATACTATTAAATCTGCATCTGCATAATTTCTTTATATGCATCCAATAACTTATCTCTGATAGCAACTGTGTACTGTAGCGCAGTAGACGCTTTCTGTAAGGCAATCGTTAAATCGTGGGTATTCTCGCTCTCACCAAGCATCCACTTGACTTCCTCGTTCTCTGCATCAGAAAGATAATTGTTCGTCGTATTAATATTGTCGATAGCGGTACTCAAAAGATTATTGAAGCTCTTATCCGTATATGTATCCACCTTCGTGGTCGGCGCTGTCTTCGCTACTTCCTTCACGGCGCCGGATGATACATTATATAACGCGGTAATATCTAATGCCATAATATCTCCCCTCCGGTATATCCCTTTTACATTACTTTATTATTTACTCCCTATTATTTATATCATCATTAGCGGTTTAATATGTCCAGTCCTTGCGTCGCTATATTCTTGCTCGCCGTAAACGCCGTCGAGTTCGCCTCGTATGCACGGCTTGCATCAATTAAATTCGTCATCTCCGTAATCGTGCTGACATTCGGATATGTCACATACCCATTCTCGTCCGCGTCCGGATGGGATGGGTCATAGACCATCTTCATCTCTGTCCATTCATCTTCATATACGCCAGTTACTTTTACTCCGTTCCCTGAATAACGATCCCTTGCCGCATTCAGCACATGCCTGAAAGGTGTCTGTGAATTCTTCTCTTCAAATACTACAACCTTCCTGCGGTATGGCGTTCCATCTTCTGTTCGGGTCGTGTTCGCGTTCGCGACATTCTCCGATATAATATCCATGCGGTAACGTTCTGCCGTCATTCCGGAAGCATTGATATCAAACGCCGTAAAAATCCCCATCTCGTGTTCTCCTCCCTTATCCTGCTAATTCATTTTATTTCATAACAGCCTGTAAATTCCTGAATTCCTGCGAAATGCTCATACTAATCCCCTGATAAGTAATCTGGTTCTTAGCTAGATATGCCCCTTCTGTATCCACATCTACATTATTGCCGTCAAGACGGTAAGAAAAACCCGCATAATCTGTATAGCATAGCGGTCGTAAATGGTTGTTCTTCAAATTAGCGACTTTGGCATCCATCGACTTATACCGGGACTTCCGAAGCGCACGGGCAAGCTGGTTCTCGAAATCCACATCCTGCCTCTTATAGCCGGGCGTGTCCACATTCGCAAGGTTATTGCTAATGGCATCGTTTCGCATCCAAGAAGCGTCAGCCGCCTTATCCAGTACGTTTACATAATCAAAAACATTCGTGTTTAATAAGGAACTCATAATCACACCCCATCCATTTTATAAAAAAATCCATAAACTATTATAAAGTCATTCTTATAAAATTACAAGACTAAAGGAAAAATTATAAATAAAAAAGTTTATCACTTGCCCTGCTCTTTTAATTTCTCCACCTCGTCAAAAACCACATCGTTCAAAACTTTGATATAAGTGCCTTTCATGCCTGAAGAACGCGATTCAATGACGCCCGCGCTCTCAAACTTCCGGAGCGCGTTCACAATAACGGAACGGGTAATCCCCACCTTATCCGCTATCTTGCTTGCAACAAGGATCCCTTCCATTCCTCCAAGCTCGTCGAAAATATGTGTAATCGCTTCCATTTCGGAAAAAGAAAGCGTGCCAATCGCAGATTTAACAACAGCAACCTTCCTGTTCTCTTCTGCACTTTCTTCATTGACCGCCCGCAGCATTTCCAATCCCACTACGGTCGTTCCATACTCACATAGAATAATGTCATCTATATCATATGGCTCATCACATTTATAAATGAATAAAGTACCAAGCCGTTCACCGGAAATTTCAATTGGCGCGATGATCGCTTGAAATTTTTTCGTGTCATCATTTTCAAATCCCAGTGTCGCCAGATTGACATTTTCTTTCGTAGAAAGTACGGAAAGCAGCCTTTCGTTCAACATCGGATCAATAAATCCTCCTACATGTCCTACAATAAGCTCCGTCAGTGATTCCACATCGTTCCTGTCCCCTACGCCTAGCACCTTCCCTTTTTTGCTGATCACCAGGACATTCGACTCCAAAATCTCTTTTAAAACATTACAGATGTCATTGAATACTACCTTACCTGAATTATTATTATGCAGAAGCTTCCCTATTTTTCTGGTTTTATCTAATAATTGTACACTGCTCATGTTTTTCGCCTTTCAACCACCCATTCGTTCCTGTTGATATGCCTTTCCGACATGCTTTCACCATATCACGACATATGGCTATTTTAGCATAGTCTCTTGGCATTTTCAACGTGAATTGTTCGAACTTTAACGCAATTTGCATGCAATTATTGGAATTGTAGGAAATGATTATGAATTATACGCAACTTTTCTTCCATTTAACCGTTAGATGCTTGCGTAAGAACCCGCTGTTCTTCTACATAACCACATTTCTCATCCGCACACACCAGCTTGTTGCCTTTTTCTACCAGCGCATAACCACATTTTGGACATTTTTTATCCACTGGCTTTTGCCATACCATGAAATCACACTCTGGATTGTCAATACAGCCATAATATTTCCTACCTTTTTTGGTCTTTTTCATGACTATATCCTTGCCGCATTTCGGGCAGGCAACGCCGATTTTCTCAAAATACGGTTTCGTGTTGCGGCAATCCGGGAATCCCGGGCACGCAAGGAACCTGCCGTGCGGGCCATATTTAATGACCATCTGCCTGCCGCAGTTTTCACAGATTTCATCCGACACTTCATCGGCAATCTCAACTTCTTCTAATTCCTTCTCCGCTTTTTCTACTGCTTCCTCCAAATCCGGATAAAAATTAGATATGACCGTCTTCCACTTGACATCGCCTTCTGCCACGCCGTCTAAGAGAGCCTCCATCGTCGCCGTGAAATTGACATCCACAATTGACGGAAAAGCCTCTTTCATAATATGGTTGACGATTTCCCCAAGCTCCGTCACATACAGGTTCTTATTCTCCTTGACAATATAGCGTCTCGCCAGGATCGTCGTAATTGTCGGCGCATAGGTGCTCGGCCGCCCGATGCCAAGTTCCTCAAGAGCACGTACCAAAGATGCCTCTGTATAATGCGGCGCAGGCTGTGTAAAATGCTGTTTCTCATCAAAAGAATCGAATACCAGCTTAGTATCCTGGTCAATTCCTTTCACGAGCGTGTTGCTCTCCTCTTTCTCATCTTCATCATGATAGACGCACAGAAATCCTTCAAACTTCACTTTTGAAGCCGCCACCGTAAAACGCTGTCCTGCCGCATCTATTTTCACCGATGTCGTCTCATAAAGAGCCGCTGCCATCCTGCTTGCCACAAATCGCTTCCAGATCAACTGATAAAGCCTAAACTGATCCCTAGACAAGGAATCTTTGAGCGCTGCCGGCGTCCTTGCGATATCTGTAGGACGGATTGCTTCGTGGGCATCTTGGATTTTCTGTCCGCCCTTTTTCTCATTTACGGCATGCGCCGCATATTCTGCCCCGTAATTGGCATGGATAAAATCTCTTGCGGCATCCTGCGCTTCTTCGGAAATCCTCACGGAATCTGTACGCAGATAGGTAATGACACCGACTGTGCCATTTCCCTTTATATCAATTCCTTCATATAGCTGCTGTGCCAGGCGCATTGTTTTTTGTGTGGAGAAATTCAGGACTTTGCTCGCTTCCTGTTGTAAAGTCGATGTGGTAAAAGGCAGCGGTGCCTTCTTCGTCCTCTCTCCGCGCTTAACTTCCGATACGTGATAATCCGCTTTCTCCAGCGTCTTTTTTATTTTCTCCAGTTCTTCTTTCGAAGAAATTTCCTGCTTTTTCTGTGTAGTCCCATAATATTTTGCGACCAGAGGCTTCTTCTCCCCCGGAATAGTAAACATTGCGTCTAACGTCCAGTATTCTTCCGGAATGAAAGCATTGATCTCCTCTTCCCTGTCACAGATGATCCGAAGCGCCACGGACTGTACGCGGCCGGCGCTCAAGCCTCTTTTCACCTTTGCCCATAAAAGCGGCGAAATCTTATATCCCACCATACGGTCTAAACAGCGCCTTGCCTGCTGCGCATCTACCAGGTCCATATCAATTTCCCTGGCATTTTTGAGGGACTCTTTGACTGCATTCTTCGTAATTTCATTAAAAGTAATCCGGTATACTTTCTTGCCCTCTAATTTCAGAGCATGCAAAAGATGCCACGAAATCGCCTCGCCTTCGCGGTCGGGGTCAGTCGCCAGATATATTTTCTCCGCTTTTTTCACTTCTTTGCGTAAAGCGGCAAGAATATCGCCTTTTCCCCTGATGGTAATGTATTTAGGCTCAAAATTGTTCTCGACATCTATCCCCATCTGGCTTCTTGGCAAATCACGCACATGCCCGTTGCTTGCTGCTACTTCATAATTTGTTCCCAAAAACTTTTTGATGGTTTTCACCTTTGCAGGAGATTCCACGATCACCAAATATTTTGCCATAGCAATTCCCCATTCCTATCATACATTGATTCCGTTTGCTAAAATCTTCTGTTATTAACGTGAACCACTATACACTATATTTGACATAGTTGCAAGGAGAAATTTCTTTCACGCTTTCATAAAATAACTGTTCCCTATCACCCTGATGAACCCATTTAAACGCAGTTTCATCAAATGGCTGACCAGCTCTGACATCTGTATATCGCGCGCACAATTTAATAACATACGCTCTTTTATTTTCTCTGGCAATTGCGGCGTATCATCCAGATTTTGCAAAATATCGCTTTCTATCTCCGACAGCAAGTAAAACGGCGCTTCCCCTTCAGGCATTTTCCCTGTCAGGCTCCGTATCACTTCTCCCGGGGAGATGGCGACTCCCGCTCCTTGCTGTAACAACCTGTTACACCCTTCACTCAAAGCTTCCGTCACACGGCCCGGCACCGCATATACTTCCTTGCCCTGCTCTAAGGCCATGTCCACCGTGATTAGCGTCCCGCTCCTGCTCTTAGCTTCTACGACTAAGACCATATCCGCTAAAGCACTGATAATGCGGTTCCTTGGCGGGAACAGATTAGCGCACGGCTCTGTCCCAGGCAGGTACTCTGAACAAACGCCGCCATGTGAGCAAAGCAGATCATACAAATCCCGGTTTTCCAGCGGATAACAGATATCGACACCGCATCCCATCACGCCTAATGAATAACCGCCCGCGCCAAGTGCCGCCTTCTGCCCGATCCCATCAATTCCCGGCGCCATGCCGCTGATCACCTGCACCCCGGCTTTTGCCAGTTCCTTCCCAAACTGTCCTGCCATCTGCCTACCGTAATCTGAACAGCTTCTAGCGCCAATAATCGCCACCGACGGCTTCTTGTCCTCGGGAAGCCTTCCTTTATAATAGATGCCATAAGGCGCATCTGCAATCCGGGAAAGCTTTGGCGGGTAAGCCGGATGCCCAAGACAGGCAAAATAGATCTGCCTCTCTCGTAGTTTCTCAAAATTACCATATAAATCCCAGTTTTTGGCAGACTGCGCAATTCTCCGGGCAAGCTCCCGCCCTCTTGCCGACGCAGGCAAGTATTCTTCTAAAGCTTCCGGTGCCAGATGATACAATGTCTTTGCCGTCACTTCCCTTGTCTTATCCGCCGATAGCAGGCGTTTGATCGTCTTGCTGCCCAATCCTTTGATATTATAAAGCCAATGTGCATAAGGGAGCAGCCTGTCCATCTCCGTTATCTCTATCCCTTTCTCTATATCTATCCCTTTTTCCTTATCTATCATTTTTTCCAATATCCATTCCTTTTTCCTTATCTATCACTTTTTTCCATATCCATCACTTTTTTCCATATCTATCACTTTTTCCAATATCCATTCCTTTTTCCTTATCTATCACTTTTCCAATATCTATCCCCTTCTTTCATTTATATTTAGGAGCAGGGGCTTTCACGTCATGAATTTACTTTCCGTCACCCTATAGCAGATCGCTTCAGCCAAATGCTCTTCTCTTATCCGCTCCTCTCCCGCTAAGTCCGCTATAGTGCGCGCCACCTTCAAAATACGGTGGTAGCTTCGCGCCGTCAATTGAAGCGCCGTAAAAGCTTGTTCCAACAATTTCCTTTCATGGCTTCCCAACAAGCAATGCTTCTTGATGTCCTTCACGCCCATATCGGCATTGAAACATAACTGTGTCCCTACAAAACGCGCTTCCTGCCTGTCTCTTGCCGCAATTACCCGCTCGCGTATCTGCTTACTGCACTCTTGTATGGATTTGCCCTCCAATCCGCTGATCTCCATTACCGGTGTCTCCACACATATATCAATCCGATCCAAAATCGGCCCGGAGATCCTTTGCTGATAACAATGCACTTCATGCGGCGTGCACCGGCATTTATGAGGATTAGGATGATAACCGCACGGACAGGGGTTCATCGCCCCCACAAGCATAAAGTCCGCAGGATAATGATAAGTGCCGCTGCTCCTGGCTATCTGGATCTTCTTATCTTCCAAAGGCTGTCGCAAGACATCTAATGTTTCCCGTTTGAACTCCGGCATCTCGTCCAGGAAGAGAATGCCCCGGTGCGCCAGCGTAACCATTCCCGGTGAGACAACCTTCCCGCCACCTGCCAGGGCCTGCTTGGTTGTCAGATGGTGCGGCGCTATGAAAGGACGCCTGCTCATCAAGACTTCGTCTTGTGGGAGCATACCTGCTATGCTATAAATGGCAGAAACTTCCATACTTTCTTCTATAGATAATGGCGGCAGGATCGAGGGCATCCGTTTCGCTATCATGGTCTTGCCAGAACCAGGCGCCCCTATCATCAAGAAATGATGAAATCCTGCTGCTGCGATCTCTGCCGCCCTCTTCACCGATTCTTGTCCGCTTACGTCCGCAAAGTCTAATTCCAGGCACTCCTGCCTGCTTCTTAAAAGAGCTGGCACATCCAGGCGGGGCATGACCTGCTCCTGCCTTTCTTCTTCGCTTGCGTGCAAATAGCCGATCGCCTGCCGGATATCGGAAACGCCGATAATTTCTATCCCTTGTACGACAGCTCCTTCCGCCGCGTTCCCCTGCGGCACAATGCAATGCCGGATCCCTTGCGCTTTCGCCTCCCTGACGATCGGCAGCACGCCTCTTACCGGCTTTACTTCTCCGTCCAAGCCCAATTCCCCAACGATTACAATATCCTTCGCGCTTTCTTTCGGCAAAAATCCTAACGCCTCTAAGATGCCAACCGCCACTGGCAGATCAAACAGCGCGCCGCTCTTACGTACATCCGCCGGTGAGAGATTTACATTGATGCACATCGGTGGCAGCGGCATGCCTGCATTTTTCAGCGCTACTTTTACCCTTTCCCTTGCTTCCCTGACCTCCGAGCCTAACAAACCTACCATCTGAAAGCACGGCAGCCCTTTTGACACGTCCACTTCTACCTGGATCAGCAAGCTCCTGATCCCATGGATCGTGCCTGATATAATTGAACTGAACAAATACGCCTCCTCCTTTTTCTCATTTTCATCACTGAAAATTTAAGTTACCCTCTGTTGCTTCCACATCACTTGAATTTTTCGACGAAACGTCGGAATCCATAGAAAATAAAGATTATTTTGAATTACTTTAATCATAATAGAAAATGAAAAGGCTGTCAAGGAATAAAAATTCCCGACAGCTTCCTGATGGCCTATACTCGTTTTCTCTCCCGTAACAGGCGACGGAGCTCATCATCCGCATATACAATATCAAACTCTGCCGTCCGCGGCCTGTTGCCAATAGATGGCTGCATTTGCTGGGAAATGAGCGCTTCTATCGCATACGCAAGCCGGATGCCTACCTGCTTCTGCCTGGAAAGCGGAAAAGCATCAATCAGACGATCCATCGTATCCGGCCCGTCACCGGCCTGTATCGCTGCAATGACAAGATGCCCCGTCTCCACTGCCGTCATGGCAGCATCAATCTCCTCTGCGCCACTTAACTCATCTACCACGATAATATCTGCGTCTTCACGCAACGCTGCCCGCAGCGCATCAACATAGCTTGGGGAATCCGTCCCGATCTCCCTCTGGTTTATCATTGCCATCCGGGATTGATGGACATATTCAATCGGCTTTTCCAACGTAATGATATGTGCTTCCCTATTACTGTTAATTCTATCGACAATAGCCGCCAAAGTTGTAGATTTGCCACTCCCGGAAGCGCCTGTGACCAAGATCATGCCGCTCTTCTTCCCGCATAGCCCCACAACCTCTTCCGGTACCCCAAGGCTTTCAATTGAGGGCACCTGCGCATGGATCAGGCGCAGAGCCAGCGCAACGTATCCTTTCTGTTTATAAGCATGCACCCGGTAACGGCCAACGCCGGCAATGGAAAAAGCCATATCATACTCTCCCCATTCTTCAAACCGTTCACGCTGTAACTGCGTCATCATGCCAAGCACGATTTCCAATGTATCTTTTGCTGTCATCTTCGGGAAGCTCATCGTCACCAGATTGCCATTTATGCGCATCTTGGGCGATACCCCAACTGTAATATGCACGTCGGACGCTTTCGCATTTCCCGCAGATTTCATTATTTCTTCAATCACCGACATTACTTGCCCCTCTTTATCTAAAACATTCCGGGAATATACTCCTCTTCCATATCATTCCCGTCTCCTGCTTGCGACGGGACATCGACATAAACAGGCTCTTCCACCTTAATCCCCTGTCGTTTCAACATCGCCGTATCCATAACATAACGGTTGTCCATTGTCTTCATAATGTCCACAATTTCCACGTGTCCGTCATAAACCTTGTTGCCCAGATCAATAATCCTGTTATCATGGAAAGTAAGCAGCAACGGCTTTAAAATATTCCGCGGATTCTCTACCAGCACAAGCGCCCTATCCCCGGTATTAAGCTCCACGCTGACACCGGGAATCAAGATATTAATTGACCGGCTAAGGGCATTGACGATGCGCTCGTCGAAAAACTTCGGGTTATCCAATAAGTATTTAAAAGCCGCAACTTCTGACTCGGGATCTTTATCTAACTGTACTGCGGTCATGGTATCGAAGATCTCCGCCACGGATAATATTTTCGCGCCGATCGCCATTCTTAGCAGATCAGATTCTCTTCCTTTTTCTAAGTTCTCCAAATTGGCCTGCGCCTGCATACAAATCCGCCTGACGCTAGGCGTTGTGGAGAATACATGTTCTAGTAATCCAAATCCTGCTATTTCTGCGCTCCGGATCTGCTCCCGTGCCTCCTTGCCTAACGAATCCTCGTGCATAAGGGATTTTGCTGCCGAAAGCTTTCCGATATCATGGACAATAGCAGCCGTCACGATATCTGACTGCTCTGACATAGGCACGCTTAACATATGCGACATCATGGCACAGAGCATCGCGACATTCAGGGAATGCTTATAAATATAATCTTCCTTGCTGCGCAAATTCTGTACAAAGCTTATCTTCCTGTTCAAATTCCCATAATTTTTCATAACACTTGCTACGATTGTCTGTATTTTAGAATATTTCCATGTCTGCGTAATCCGGTTCAGTTCTTCCTGGATCGAGAAAACGCTTATGGTCTGGAAACGTTCAAAATCAATATCGTCCTGTGTCATTGGCGGAACAGGTTCCGCCGGTTCTAACACAAATATCCCAATTAATCCGAAATTCCTGATACTGTTAATGCCTTGTGCCGTAAGCCTGGAATTCCTTTCGTACAACAATACCCCATTTTTATTATAAATCGGGCGTGCAAGCCGCATTCCTGTCTTTAAATCATCCTTTTTCACAAAGATCATCTGACTTTATCCCCCCTGTCTGATCGCTACTCAAACCCTTCCCTTAATTTCTCTAACGCCTTTTTCTCAATACGCGACACATAACTTCTGGAAATCCCCAGATTTTTCCCGATTTCTCTCTGCGTCACTTCCCTGTCATTTGTCAATCCATACCGCAGCGTCAAGATCTCTTTCTCCCGTTGATCCAGCTTCTCTTCTAAAAGGCCGGATAATCGCTTCAAATGTTCCTCTACTTCCATCTGGTCTACTACATCAGGCTGCTCCTGTTCAATAATATCAAGCAGATTAATTTCATTCCCTTCCCTGTCCGTTCCAATCGGCTCATAAAGAGACACTTCCCTGGAAGTTTTCTTTTTTGCCCGCAACAGCATTAATAATTCATTATCAATACACCGTGAAGCATATGTGCTAAGTTTGCCTTTCCCCGCATCAAAAGAATCAATCGCTTTGATCAGCCCGATCGTTCCCGTCGAAATCAGGTCTTCCATATCCTCATCTACATTTTGATACTTTTTGGCAATATGTGCTACCAGGCGAAGGTTGCGCTCCACTAAGATCTCTTTGGCATTCTGCTTTTGCCCGCTGCTTCCTTCCTTCAACTGGCGAAGATATGCGGCTTCTTCTTTCGCCGTCAGCGGTTGCTTAAATGTTTTCAAAAGAAGCCCCCAAAGTCCATTTACTCTATTCTATGACTTCGGGACATTGCAAGTGCCTTTCCACACAAATAAAAGTGTCCTATTTTGCAGATGGCATACTTTCACTAGAATAATTATACAAATTTATCGAAAAAAGTTCAACATGAAAAAATCAGGAACTGTCCCATGACATAGTTACTGATATCCATCCCCAAAGGCGTCAGACGCACATAATCATCTATCATAAGCAGGCCGTCTTTCTCTAACTGCGCAAGAACCTCTCCGTAGACGCTCTCTATGGAGACGCCAAATTTCCAATAAAAAGCAGCCTTTTCTATTCCTGCGGTAAGGCGCAGCCCCAGGAACATGAATTCTTCCATCTGTTCTCCCACTGTCAGATATTGTATGTTCTCACCGAGGCGAGAACGCGATGCCTGCATGCCTTCTATCATATCTTTCCTAATAGAAAATGTCTGCACCGCCAAGGCATATTCCTTAAAATCACGTTTGTTATTCCAGCGGATATCCTCCACCATGGACGCAGCGCCCATGCCAAATCCTACATAATCGCCACGCTGCCAATAAACTTTGTTATGAATGCATTCATAACCGTCCTTGGCATAATTGGATATCTCATAGCGATGATAGCCATGAGCGGCGAGCTGTGAGCCTGTCAGCTCATATAACATCCTGTCCTCTTCCTCCGATAGAAAAGGAAGCTGCTCTTTGTGTTCATAAAACCAAGTGCCTTCCTCTAAGATAAGGCTATACGCCGAAATATGTTCCGGCGCAAGCGCCAGAACCTTCTGCAAAGTCTCCTGATAAGACGCAAGCGTCTGTCCTGGGATCGCCGACATCAAATCTACATTGATGTTCTGGAACCCAACCTCTCTCGCCATCTCATACGTGTGACAAAACGCCGCGTAATCATGGATCCTTCCCAGCATCGTCAACTCCTCGTCGCTTGCGCTCTGAAGGCCGATGCTCAGACGGTTAATCCCTGCGCGCAGATAAGAGGCCAGCTTTTCCTTTGTGACCGTTCCCGGGTTCACTTCTATCGTAATTTCAGGGGTTTCTGTAAAAGTAAAATTTTGTTTTAATTTTTCAAGCAATGTTTCGATTGCATTTAATTTCAATATGGACGGCGTACCGCCCCCGATAAAAACAGATATGACCTGATGCTCTTTATAAAAAAACGATTGTTGTTCTATTTCTGTAAGCAGCAGCGACAGATACGTCTCCTGTTCTTCCTCACCTGCCGGATAGGACAGGAAATCACAATACCGACACTTCCTCACACAGAACGGAATATGGAGATAAATACTTAAACGGCGCATCAAGCCCTCTCTTTCTATATCTTTTCTTTTAGTTCTCATCAAGCTTGAGCACGCTCATAAAAGCACTCTGCGGGATTTCAACATTCCCTACCTGCCTCATCCGCTTCTTGCCCTCTTTCTGCTTTTCTAGCAGTTTCTTCTTACGGGTAATGTCACCGCCATAACATTTCGCAAGCACATCTTTGCGCATTGCTTTCACTGTCTCTCTGGCAATGATCTTCCCTCCAACGGCTGCCTGCACAGGGATTTCAAATAAATGCCTGGGGATTTCCTCTTTCAGCTTCTCGCACATTTTCCTGCCTCTTTCATATGCACTGTCTGCATGGACAATGAAAGAAAGAGCGTCCACCTCTTCATGGTTAATCAGGATATCTAGCTTCACCAGTTTCGATTCCTCATAGCCCTTTATCTCATAGTCAAAAGAAGCATATCCCCTGGAACGGGATTTTAACGCATCAAAGAAATCGTATATGATCTCATTTAAAGGTAAATCGTATTTTAACAAAGCTCTGGACGCTTCTATATACTCCGTGCTGACATACCGTCCCCGCCTCTCCTGGCAAAGCTGCATGATCGGCCCGATAAACTCCGACGTTACCATGATCTCCGCACTCACAATCGGCTCTTCCATAAACTCGATTTCCGAAGGATCCGGCAGATTCGAAGGATTTGTCAGCTCCATCACTTCTCCGTTCGTCCGATGCACACGATATACGACACCGGGCGCTGTCGTCACTAAATCCAGATTATACTCCCTCTCTAAGCGCTCCTGTATGATCTCTAAGTGTAAAAGGCCTAAGAAACCACAACGGAAGCCAAAGCCAAGCGCTATGGAAGTCTCCGGCTCATAATTGAGCGAAGCATCGTTAAGCTTTAATTTCTCCAGTGCATCCCTCAAATCCGGATATTTGGCGCCATCCGCGGGATACATGCCACAATACACCATGGAGTTTACTTTCTTGTAACCGGGCAGAGGCTCTTTACATGGATTGGTAACATCTGTTATGGTATCTCCTACCGCCGTGTCCTTGACATTCTTGATCGATGCCGTCAGATAGCCTACCATGCCTGCCGAAAGCTCTTCACAGGGGATAAACTGTCCTGCCCCAAAATATCCGACCTCAACGACTTCCGCTTTCGCTCCGGTCGCCATCATCTTTATATTCGTGCCTTTCCGTACGCGCCCTTCCATGATACGGCAGAATACGATCACGCCTTTATAGGAATCATAAATAGAATCGAAGATGAGCGCCTGCAAAGGGTTGTCCGGGTTTCCTTTCGGGGCAGGGATCTTCTCTACGATCGCTTCTAGCACTTCCTCAATGCCAATCCCGTTTTTCGCAGATATCAATGGCGCATCGTGCGCCTCTAAGCCAATTACGTCTTCTATCTCATTCTTGACACGCTCGGGATCTGCGCTGGGCAAATCAATCTTATTGATAACCGGGAAGACATCCAGGTCATGGTCAAGCGCAAGGTAAACATTCGCCAATGTCTGTGCTTCTATGCCCTGTGCGGCATCTACCACAAGAATGGCGCCGTCGCACGCAGCAAGGCTCCTGCTGACCTCATAGTTAAAATCCACATGTCCGGGCGTATCGATCAAATTAAATATATACTCTTGTCCGTCCTTCGCCTGATAAATGATACGGACGGTCTGCGCTTTGATCGTAATCCCCCGCTCTCTCTCTAACTCCATATTGTCAAGTACCTGCGCCTGCATCTCCCTGCTTGTCAGCAAACCGGTCTTTTCTATGATCCTGTCTGCTAATGTAGATTTCCCATGGTCGATATGCGCTACGATACAAAAATTCCTGATTCTGCTCTGTTCTATTATTGCCATACGGTTTTCATGCCTTTCTATACAATTTTCATGTAGCATCAGTATAGCAAATTCTTCCGGTAATGTCTATAAAACAAAATCCATAACCCAAACGGATCAATTCAGGTCCGGCTCCTCTCCCGCCAATACCAAATGCAGGATATGCGCCAGCGGGTCAATGGCATTCAGAATCTCTTCTAATGTATTATTCTGCGCCCCCAGCTCTATGAGCAATGTTTTCGGACAAACATGCATATTATAACGATATGCTTTCAAATAAACTCTTCTGGCAAGCCCCGGATAATATTCATTGCTCGCCGTCTGCATCTGGAATGAGAACGCTAAATTATCGTCCAGATTAGGATTTTCCAAATAGTCGATCGCACCGCTCTTAGCGCTTCTGCTAAGCCCATTAAAGAACATAAACTGCGCAGTAGGCCTGCCCTGTAGCTCTACGACCAGCCTCCTGTCTGCGGGCATCTCATCCCTATGTAAATCGATCACTACCTCAATGGACGGATTCTCTGCAAGCAGTTTCTCAATTTCCGGCAACGCGTTGCTATAGGCATAATCCCTCGCTTCCTTATCATAGCTTACCGTATGATGTATGACATTATACCCATACTGTTCCCGTAATACCTGCGCCAGCTTCTCTCCCGCGCCTACAATGGTCGTAGACTCATCTCCCGGGATGGAATCTACAAACCCCTCCTGAGAATGCGTGTGATAGATTAAGATCTGTGGCTGATCGTTACTGCCCTGCATCCGCATATCCTTAGATAAAAGCTTCTGCGTATCTAAAAGCTCAGTGCCTGCTACCGTTGACGAATCTATCGCGTAGAAAGCCTTTACCAAAGCTTCATAGCTTTGCAGCTCCCCCCATTGATATCGATAGACCGGCTCTTCCACTTCATGGAATACAGTTTCCCTCTCGTCTGGCACATCATATTCTTCTGCTATCTCTTCTTGCCCTGCTATCTGGTTTTCAAGAAGCAAACCATTCTCGGCAAGAAAAGCCTCTTCCAGGCTCTTATCTAAATGAATGGCATCCTCCCCATATTCCAGCGAACCGTCAACAATCCCTTTTTTATCCTCGTCAGAGCCTTCCAGCAAAAGCAAATCTTCATAATCGCTCTCTTTCAATGCCTGTCTATCATCGACAGGCGGCTGCTCCATGCTATAGAGCAATACCGGGAAATTTGCCAAAACAAAACGGTCAAGCGGATTGTAATCGTAGGCAGCCGCCTCGCCCTGCCATACGCTAAGGCCCGGTAACCACACATTTAAAATCGCCTGTTCAGCCCACGTCTGCAATGTATTATCTTTGCCCTTTTCCCTTGTACGAGAATCCTCATAAAGCTCCTGCAAAATAGCTGCTCCCGCTATAAAGCACAAAACAAAGAGCAGAATCCGCAGGATGCCGCGCCCGATATGAATCTCATTATTTACGTTAACAGGCAACCGTCTTTTTTTCATGTACATGTTTCATCCCATCCGGGCATCAAACCTTACTGGCGTATGCCTATCGTATGCCACACCAGGATGCCCATTGTCTATTATATGCGGGACATATTGCTTCTCATGATACTGAGATGTCTAACGCCTTGTTTAGCGCATCACAGAGAATGTGGCTGATCTGTTGGATTTGGAAATCCACATCTTTACTTGTTACATACATATTATTCAATTCTGAAAGCGCGCTCGGATATTCTCCAATGGCATCTCCCACAATCGTCGCCGCATCCACTACCGTCGGCACGCCAATTGCAAGGACCGGCACTTCCAAGCTTTCCTTTGTCAAGGCGTTTCTATGGTTCCCTACGCCAGAGCCCGGATGGATGCCCGTGTTCGTAATCTGGATCGTGCGGTTTAAGCGCTTGGTTGACCTTGCCGCCAATGCATCGATCACGATTACCTGATCCGGTCCGGTCTGTTCAATAACACCCTTTATGATTTCAGCCGATTCCATTCCGGTCTTCGCCATGACTCCTGGGACAAGACTGCTGACCATATGCATTTTCGTCCGGTTATACGCTACTTTTCCATATTCCATCACGATATGTCTATTAATGAAAAGATTATCAACGACATTAGGTCCGAGAGAATCCGCCGTGACGTCACGGTTCCCAAGGCCAACGACCAGAATTGATTTTTCTTCTTCCGGCTCTGCTAAAAGGCTCTTAATCTCTCTCGCCAGAATATCGGAAATTTCCTGATGATAATCATCCTCCGGTTCAATCATTGCTGGCGCCTCCAATGTCACGTACGTACCCATTGGTTTTCCCATGGCGCGCGCGCCGTTCTTGGTTTCTATCATGACTTTTGTAATATGCACGTCGCTATCCTTGTCATAATCTTCTTCCACTTTTATTCCATGAACTTCGTTTACTTTCCCGTCAATACTTTCTCTGGCTTCTAACGCCAAGTCTGTTCTGACCTGAAACCAACTCATACCC
>CAJTSL010000002.1:36580-136463 GCA_910578845.1 uncultured Lachnospiraceae bacterium | reverse complement strand
CCATTTAATTGGAACATTTAAAGGTGCTGGTTTCTTGTCTGCAGTATCCCTTATGGGTGAGATTGGCGATTTCTCGGCATTCAGCAAACCGAAACAACTCTTTGCTTACTTTGGTCTTGATCCTGCTGTTAAACAGTCTGGAAAATTTGAAGGAACCAAAGTGCAAATGTCTAAAAGAGGTTCCGCTATCGCCAGAAGAGTCATCCATACATTAACACTCCAAAGTATCAGTACTTCACGAAATGGTGAACCCAAAAATCCAGTGTTAAGAGATTACTATCTTAAAAAGTGTGAATCTAAACCAAAACTTGTTGCTATGGGAGCTGTGTCACATAAAGTATGCAACATGATATTTGCCATACTTAGAGATAATAAACCATTTGAAATCATCACCCCACAGGAACACATCAAACAATACAATGCTGCTAAATGCGACATAGCTGCATAAAATACTGAATTTACGGAATGAATATCTTTTTAAAACGATATTTTCACCAAGGGATAAGTGCGCCCTTTTTTAGTCCCCAAATAAGATCAAAGTTTTTTCATTCTCCTATTGACATTTATTAGCTGGACTTTGCCGCCCCGTACCATTTTTCTTTGAAATAGGCTACGGGGATTTTCCCTGCGATTGTGAGAAAGCCTTTAGAAGATAATTCGCTGTTCATTTCCCGTAAAATCTTGTAGGACTTTCCCATACTGATGCCGAGCATTGCCGCAATATCTGCTGCACTGTAATAAAGTTTTTCGTTCATGTTGTTTCCTCCTATTTATACCATTTGATTTTTATGTGTATCATTTTGATGCGTTTATATATTAGCGTATCTTTTGATGCGTGTCAATAGCTTTTTTAATATCTCTTTATTTATTCCGTATCTTATGATATGATTAAGTTGCATTTGATATTTGCTTATATTGATGAAAAATACCATAACACAGGAGGCATAATAATTATGACAGTCGGCGAAAATATTCGACGCATACGTCAAGAACGAGGTCTGACATTAAAGCAATTAGGAGAAATGGTTGGCGTCAGCGAAGCCTACATTAGAGCATATGAGAGCGGACGCAGAAACCCCAAATTAAAATCATTAGAAGCTTTAGCACAGGCACTCGCTGTCAATGTAGAAGTATTAACCAACTCTGATTTTGACGGCATCAAAGCTATGCACAGGCTTTTTCAAGTGTTCCGCCAGTATGACGGGCATTTGTTTGAATATCAGGATCAGGACGGCAATGATATGGTTGCTGTCAGTTTTGGTACACTTTCTTTAATGCGCTCATGGTGTGATCGCTACGAAGAATATATGGAAGAAGTGGAAAAATGTAATTCTATTAAGGATGTGAAGAAACGCGGGGAAGCTCTATTAAAGGCTGAAGCAGATTTCAATTTGTGGATGGATATTTATCCTGAATCGGAACCTTGGCTGGATCGCCTTAATATACAAAAAATTCATGATGAGACTATGGATAAAATAGGATTGAATCCCAAAAATTAATACAAGAATAGGAGCATGCGCACATGAAGAAGAAACTACAAATTTTTATATCCTCAACATACAAAGATTTACAAGATGAACGCCAAGCTGCCGTAGAAGCAATCTTAGGGAGCAATAACATTCCTGCTGGTATGGAATTGTTTAAAGCTGGAAATAACTCCCAATGGGAAACAATTAAAAAATGGATAAATGATTCCGATATTTATATGCTTATCCTAGGCGGCAGATATGGTAGTATAGAACCGACAAGCAAGAAAAGCTATACCCAATTAGAATACGAATATGCAATCTCTAAGGACATCCCAGTATTTGCTACTGTACTGTCCGATAGTTTTATTAAACGTAAAGAGAGTAGTGGTTCAAATCCAGATGATATCTCTGAACATAGCAACAAATACTTATACGACGAATTCAAAAAATTAGTAATGAGCAAAATGGTAAAAATTGTTGATGACTGCAAAGATATTAAATTAGCAATCCATGAATCCCTTTCAGAATTGAAAGAAGATTATGACTTTGAAGGCTGGACACGAGGAGTCAGTGACTTAACCTATAATAATCTTGTGGAACAAAATTCTAAACTTGTACAAGAAGTTAATGAATTAAAAGAACAATTGAAACAAAAGACAGATTTAAAGCAACCAGCCAGCACCCAATCTGAGTTTTGGAATAAAGAAATAATTTTAAATGTGTCAGGAGCAGTAGCGTTTATGGAAAAGTTACGCAATTCACAAATTACCCTTAAAATAAACGAAATATTCCAAATTATCGCTCCACTTATCATGACGCCTACAAAATCATCAAAAGTAAAAGAAGATTTTGAACAAAGCTTAAAAGAATTGTATATGCCAAATAATTATTCTCTCTATGTAGAGGATAATCAATTTCAAAAAATTAAAGCTTTATTATTCTCTAAGCAATTGATAAAATTAAGCAAAGATACTAAGGATGCAGAATTAATTGAGTTAACTTCCGATGGTACAGAAACTTTAATTGAAATGCAGAATTAAGATTTCTGTACCCAAATCGTACCCACCGCCAAATAAAAAATTCCCGCAAGTCCTGATTTTTCAAGACTTGCGGGAATTTTACTTCTCACTCGAACTCAATCGTCCCCGGCGGTTTACTAGTACAATCATACAGTACCCTGTTAACCCCTTTCACCTCATTCACAATCCGGTTCGCCACCTTCGACAATACTTCCCACGGAATCTCTGCGCAATCCGCCGTCATAAAATCACTCGTACATACCGCGCGCAGTGCTACTGCATAATCGTATGTCCTCTCATCTCCCATAACTCCAACAGAACGCATATTGGTCAATGCTGCAAAATATTGTCCAAGGCCTTTATCAGCTCCCGCTTTGGCAATCTCTTCCCGATAGATATAATCCGCCTCTTGTACGATATGCACCTTTTCTTCCGTTACTTCACCGATAATACGAATGCCAAGTCCCGGTCCTGGGAAAGGCTGACGGTATACCAGATATTCTGGGATTCCTAACTCAAGGCCTGCTTTTCTGACCTCATCCTTGAACAGCATCCTCAGCGGCTCAATGATCTCTTTAAAGTCTACACAGTCTGGCAGTCCTCCAACATTATGATGGGATTTAATTGTCGCACTCTTTCCGAGCCCGCTTTCAATCACATCCGGGTAAATGGTACCTTGTACAAGGAAATCCACTGCTCCGATTTTTTTCGCTTCTTCTTCAAAAACACGGATAAACTCTTCGCCAATGATTTTACGCTTTTGTTCCGGTTCAGTAACGCCCGCTAGCCTCTGATAGAATCTCTCCTGTACATTGACCCGGATAAAGTTTAAGTCATAGGCGCCTTCCGGCCCAAAAACAGATTCTACTTCATCTCCCTCGTTTTTGCGAAGAAGTCCGTGATCCACAAATACACAAGTCAATTGTTTGCCAACCGCTTTTGCAAGCAAAACTGCCGCCACGGAGGAATCCACACCTCCTGAAAGCGCACATAGTACTTTACCATTTCCGACTTTTTCCCTGATCGCGTTAATCGTCGTCTCTACGAAAGAATCCATTTTCCAGTCTCCGCGGCAATCGCATATATTCATGACGAAATTACGGAGCATCTTCATGCCTTCTACCGTATGCATGACCTCTGGATGGAATTGTACCGCATATAATCCTTTTTCCGGGCAGTCCATACCGGCAACGGGACAGACTGGCGTATGTGCCGTAACCTGAAATCCTTCTGGCGCTTCTGCAATATAATCTGTATGGCTCATCCAACAGATTGTCGTCTCTGACACGTCACGGAACAGAGACGCTTGTGTATTAATTTCAACTTCTGTCTTGCCATATTCGCTGACTGGCGCTGTCGTAACTTTACCGCCTAAGAGGTGCGCCATTATCTGTGCCCCATAGCAGATACCCAGAATAGGAATTCCGAGTTCAAATATTTCCTTTTCACAAGCTGCCGCATTTTCGCCGTATACGCTATTGGGCCCGCCTGTGAATATAATGCCTTTAGGCTGCATCTGTCTTATTTTATCCAGACTAATATAATATGGATGGACTTCACAATATACATTGCATTCTCTAACTCTTCTTGCAATCAATTGGTTATATTGTCCGCCGAAGTCCAGTACAACAACCATTTCTTTTTCCATGGTTCCTCCCTCTTCTGTTTTCTCTCTTTACTAAGTTCCCACTTTCATATGAGTGCCGCTCCAATTTTGAAATTGTCCGCCACTCCTTACTATACTCTATTATAAAGATAAGTGAAAACCTTGTCAAAGCTTATTATCACGATCCATCATTATTGCTGTCTGGATTTCATTTGGCATGGGTATCTTTTGTTTTCATTTTATCCGATTACTATTGTACTTGTCTGTGCAGATATTTCTCTCTTGTCGCAAGGCCGCCACGGATATGTCGTTCTGATTTGTTAACATCGAGTACTTTTCTTGCTTCATTTGCCAAGGTAGGGTTGATTTGTGAAAGGCGATCTGTTACATCTTTATGTACCGTACTCTTACTAATCCCAAACTGTCTCGCCGTCTGCCTGACGGTGGCATTGTTCTCAATAATATAATTAGCAATACTTATTGCTCTTTCCTCAATATAATCTTTCAAAAAAATCCCCTCAGAAATACTTTTTTACATTGTATGAAGCATTCTGAGGGGTTATGACTAATTCAAAATTTACACTGCTATATGATGTCCTGGAACACTGGCGTATCCCATTTCATTTTTGTTCCCTATATTCCCTATATAATCCTCCTCACCGTAATAATGCTACGGTAGGTAGCGGACTCTGTCTTAATCCCTGTCCGCTCGGTACTGGCATGTACGATACGCCCATTGCCGATATAGATCCCCACATGCCCACCGTAATAAATAATGTCTCCCGGCTGGGCATCGGAATAAGCAACGCTCCTCCCGGCGCTTGACTGGGCATATGAACTTCTTGGCAAAGAATAGCCATATGCTTTATAGACCGCCCACACGAAACCGGAACAATCCGCTCCGTCTGTCAGGCTGGTGCCGCCCGCTTTATAAGGATTGCCGACAAATTGGCAAGCATAGTTGGCAATTTGCTGTCCCTTAGAACTTCCGCCGGAAGATACGGCAGGTTTCTCCTGGGAAGAATTGCTGCCAGAAGAATTGTTATTGGATGAATTATCATTAGAGGAATTAGATGCCGCATTATTCGCCTGATTCAGTTCCGCCTGTCTGCGCGCTTCCTCCTCGGCCTTCCTGCGCGCCTCTTCTTCAGCCTTCCGCCTTGCCTCTTCCTCTTCTAATTTCTTAATCTGTGCCGTCTCTTGCTTGATTTTCGTTGCATACGCTGCGGCTTCCTGCCTTGCCCTTGCTAAGACCACGTTGAAATTCTCGTATTCTTCTTTCTTGCTAGCCAGCACTTCTTCCACATACTTCTGTTCTTCTTCCAGCTCATACTGGGAAGTCTGTAGCTCGGATTTTTCTTCTTCCAGCTTATCTTGTAACGCTGCCACTTCTTCTACGGTTGCCTGAAATTCTTCCAGCCTCTTTCTGTCATATTCATACAGCTTCTCCACATATTCCGCTTTATTCACCATATCGCTGACATTGAAAGATTCTGTAAAGAGTTGTAGGTAGGACGTCTCTCCCTGTTCATACATGAACTTAATCCGGATCTTCATGGACTCATACTGCTCGTCTTTTACCACGACTGCGGCATCATAATCTGCTTGTGTTACTGCAATCTCTTCTTCTTTGTTCCTGATCGCTTCCTCGATCAGATTAATATCGGTGAGAAGGCTCACCATTTCCGCATCCAGTTCTTCTATTTCCTCGCCGATGTCCGCTTGCGCTCCCAAATAGCCGGAAATCTCTTGATTGATATCTTTTAAATGTGCCTCGTTTTTCTTCTTCTCATTTTGCAGATCGGAAATAGTGGTAGCGCACACCGGTTCTACCACAAGAGCCAACACCGTCAAAATTGTCAGCACGTTGAAGAATTTTATCAATCTTTTTCTCATATGTTCCTCATTTACTCTATAGCTCGCAGTTCTTGACCGTTCTCGGGAACGGGATGACGTCACGGATATTGCCCATTCCGGTCAGATACATCACGCACCTTTCAAATCCTAAGCCAAACCCTGCATGTCTGACAGAACCATATTTACGCAGATCAAGGTAGAATTGATAGTCCTCTTTGTTCAGGTTCATCTCATCCATCTTTCTCTCTAAAGTTTCCAAATCGTCTTCTCTCTGGCTACCTCCAATGATCTCACCAATGCCCGGTACCAGGCAGTCCATCGCCGCAACCGTCTTGCCGTCTTCATTTAGCTTCATATAGAAAGCCTTGATTTCTTTGGGATAATCGGTTACAAACACGGGACGCTTGAATTCCTGCTCTGTCAGATAGCGTTCATGCTCTGTCTGTAGATCGCATCCCCAGGATACTTTATATTCGAACTCATCGTTATGTTTTTCGAGAATCTGGATCGCTTCCGTATAGGTTACATGTCCGAAATCAGAATGCAACACATGCTCTAAACGCTCAATCAGCCCTTTATCAACGAACTGGTTGAAGAAGTTCATTTCCTCTGGCGCATTCTCCAGAACATAGCGGATAATGTGCTTTAACATGGCTTCCGCAAGCACCATATCATCTGTCAGGTCGGCAAACGCGATTTCTGGCTCTATCATCCAGAATTCCGCCGCATGTCTGGTCGTATTGGAATTCTCTGCACGGAATGTCGGGCCGAATGTATATACATTCTTGAAAGCAAAGGCATAGGTCTCTACGTTCAACTGTCCGCTGACCGTCAGGCTGGTCGGCTTACCGAAGAAATCCTGTGCATAATCAATGCTGCCATCTTCTGTCCTTGGAAGGTTGTCCAGATCCAAAGTAGTCACTTGGAACATTTCCCCTGCGCCTTCACAGTCACTGCTCGTAATTAACGGCGTATGCACATATACGAATCCTCTTTCCTGGAAAAAGGTATGGATCGCATAGGCAATCAGGGAACGCACACGGAACGTTGCCTGAAATGTATTGGTCCTTGGCCGTAAATGGGAAATCGTCCTTAGATATTCAAAGGAATGGCGTTTTTTCTGTAACGGATAGTCAGCCGTAGAAGCGCCTTCTATGATAATTTCCTCCGCCTGCATTTCAAACGGCTGTTTCGCCTGCGGCGTCGCAACGATTTTTCCTTTGGCAACGATTGCCGAGCCAACATTCAGTTTGGAAACTGTCCCGAAATTCTCTAGCTTGTCACTATATACGATCTGTAGCGCCTCGAAGAACGTACCGTCGTTTACGACAATAAATCCAAACGTCTTAGAATCCCTGATGCTTCTGACCCATCCTCCGATTGTCACTTCTTTCTCCAAATATGCTTCTCTGTCACGGTATAAATCCCTGATATCTGTCAAATCCATTTCAAAACATCACCTTTCCTTATATTTATTGTATGACATTATATTAATTTCATTACAAAGTGTTTATTCTGCCGTCCCATAGCTAACGACTGCCTTTTCTTTCAGGAAATCCATGACTGTTTCCGACATAAGGTATTCATAGTACACTTCTTCCCCGATTTCTTCTTTGAACGCATCCATGGACTCATATCCGGAATCGGCAACATGCGCTTCTAGCGACTGGTTAAATTCCTCTTCCGAAGGATTGAGGCCTTCTGCATCGGCAATTGCCTGGAACATGATATACTGTTTGGCAATGGTCGTGGCATCTTGCGTAAACTGCTCCATATACGTATCCTTGTCCATGCCATAGTAAGTCTGCATATAGGCATCCAAGCTTACATTATAAGCGGCTAACTGTGTCGTCATATCCTCCACCTGGATATTCCGGTAACGCTCTATCATCTTCTCCGGTGGCTGTTTGAAAGTGCTTCCATCCATGACCGCTTTGGCAATGCTGCCCGCTATATCATTCTCGCTGGCGAGAACCTCATTCTCATAATATCTCCCATATATAAACTCACGATATTCCTCTATCGTCGCGTAATCCGTATTCGTCACCTCCTGTATGAACTCTATGTTTAGCTCACACGGCTCCATAATGGAGATGCTATTGATCTTCACTTCAAACGTAACGGCAACTCCCGCCATTTCCGGCGCCTTATAATCATCAGGGAACGTCAGGTCCAAAGTGACATCCTCTCCGACCTTCTTTCCAATCAGACCATCTTCAAAGCCAGGGATAAAGGCACCTGAGCCAATCGTCAGATCAGCGCCAGCCGCTGTTCCGTTCTCAAACGCCACGCCATCCTGATAACCGGCATAATCAATATTGACGGTATCTCCGGTCTGTACAACATCCCGGTCTGTCACTTCTACGGCTTCCGCACATATAGAGGCCAGATAATCCATATGTTCCTGTGCCTTAGCCTCTGCTGTCGTAGCAGGATCGTCCACGGTCACTTCGATACCCGTATATTCTCCTAACGTTACATAATCGGAAGCTTTTATATCTCTAACATATGCAGCGTCTTTTCCACATGCTGAAAGCATGCCGGTAAGCATTACCGCCATTGCAAACAACGTCATTTTCTTTTTCATCATATTATATAACCATGCCTTTCTCTTAAACATCATACTAAAATATATCATAGTTTCTTCGCAAAATCCACTGGAAATCTTGCTTATTCTGAAAATCAATGCTAAAATATTGGTTACCAAAGCAAATCCATTCCCCTGCGGGAATAAATCTAAGAAAGTTCGGAGGTATCCATATGAGCACGTTTACTATCGTAGTATTGTGCATTTTAGTCGTTCTTATTATCGCCGTCATCGCCCTGTATTTCTTGGGGAAGAATATGCAGAAGAAGCAGGCTGCACAGCAAGAACAGATTGAAGCAATGAAGCAAACGGTTTCCATGCTAATCATTGATAAAAAGCGGATGAAGCTAAAAGACGCCGGCCTGCCACAGATGGTCATCGACCAGACGCCTAAATTCCTAAGAGGCTCCAAGCTGCCTGTTGTCAAGGCAAAAGTTGGCCCTCAGATTATGACTTTAATCTCGGATGAGAAAATTTTCGATTCCATTCCGGTGAAAAAAGAAGTGAAAGCCGTTGTGAGCGGCATCTATATCACGGACGTAAAAGGATTGCATGGCAGACATGTCCCGGTAGAAGCTAAGAAAAAAGGCTTCTTCAGACGCGCAATAGAAAAGGCACAAGAAAAAGCCGGCGCAACACCGATCAAATGATCTGATTTCCATCTATTGTACCGCAGCGTTTTGCGCATGAGCACAGACATCCAGGCAAATCTGGCAGTCTGCAACATATTCATCATTGAATTCCAGAACATAATCCACATGTATGGTAAGCCTGTCGGCCTCCTCTCTCATGTGGATTTTTTTCGTATCTGTCCCCACCAGGATATTCCCATAAGGCGTATGATAATCAGCGATGTTTTTCACACCTTCTTCAAATACCATGCGGGCATTCACCGGCCCGCTCTTGACAAGTTCCAGATAACCCTTGGCAAATTTAATCTTATTCTTCACCGGTTCCGAAAAGCCTTCTACAGTCTCCTCAAACAGAATGTAAGAACTAAGTTTCTTCTTATAATAGGTTCCTATCGCAACCGTTTTTATGACATCTGTGTCATTTCTTTCTTTGGATCCATCAACGCTTACTGGATCCATTTGCGTTTGCCGGACATCCGCCTTATCTTCCTGCCACAAAGGCGCGCCTGTCCCATCCTGCCCAAACTGTACGCCACGCAATCTTACCAATACATCCTTTGTCATGCCCATTCCTTCCTTTGCTGCCTCACTTAACAGGCCTTTCATCAAGCAGCCTTCCGTTTAATAATCTTCTATATTGACTGTTTTCGCCGATAGAATGCCGTAGGGAATGATGGAATTGGCAAATTCCCGGAATTTATCCGCTGCATCGCTGACAAAGAATCTATACATTTCCGTGCCCAGTTCCGGTTTCTTTGCGCTTGCCATTCCTTCTTTTTCCAACAGCCGCTTCAGTTCCCGCGCCGTTTCGTATGCCGGATTGACTAATGCCACTTTTTCTCCCATAATCCTGCCTACCGTCGAGCGGATCAAAGGATAATGGGTGCAGCCAAGGATCAGCGTATCAATATCAATATCAATCAGCTCGACCAGATAGCGCCTTGCGATCTCATCTGTCACCGGGTCTTCCCAGAGCCCTTCTTCCACAAGCGGTACGAAAAGCGGGCATGCCTTTCCTACCACGCTGACACACTTGTCATTTTCTTCTATGTATCTTTTATAAAGACCGCTCTTAATGGTCGCTTCTGTTGCAATAACGCCGATTTTCCCATTGTGCGTGGCTTCTATCGCCGTCCTCGCGCCGGGCCTTACGACATCGATAATCGGAATCTCCGTTTCTTCTTCCAGGGCATCCAATGCACATGCGCTCGCCGAATTACATGCAATGACAATCGCCTTTACGTCCTGGGTCCGCAAAAACCTTGCTATCTGCTTAGAGAATCTGGTAATTGTCTCCGGAGACTTGCTCCCGTATGGCACTCTCGCTGTATCCCCGAAATAAACGATCCTCTCATTTGGCAATTGGCGCATGATTTCCCTTGCCACCGTAAGCCCGCCGACGCCGGAATCAAAAACGCCAATCGGCGCATCGCAAAGCGATTCTTTCTCTTTCATATAGCCTCCATTATTCTTTTTGATAGTGTTTAAGCCATTCTAACAATCTGCTACTGACGATAATCTGCCCTTCATCTGCATCTAACATCCCATAGCAGCTCTCTCCGTCCAAAGGCAGCAACGTTTTCTTAGCGTTTTTATTTTTGGCATGATTAACATCCTCATCCTGGTCATTTACGATTTCATAAGTAGCTTCGGGAAAACATAGCTCTGGATAAAGAACCCCCCACCATAATAAAGCAAATGCCCCTATCAAAGTACTAGAAAGCACTTTCCGATACTCTGGTCTTTTCAATTTCATGGAATTACCCCTTTCTTCTCCATGCCCTGTTACAGATGCATGGCTATAGGCAAGAACCTTGCCTAGCAAAAATCTTGCCTAACAAGAACTTTGCCTAACAAGAACCTTGCCTAGCAAGAACCTTACCTAGCAAAAATCTTGCCTAGCAAGAACCTTGCCTAGCAAAAATCCTGCCTAGCAGGAATCCTACCTGCTTTCACAAAAGAGTATTCCCAGTCTTTTCTATACTAATCCCTTATTTTTGCTCAACTTACGAATTTTGGAGCCAAGACGCTATCAGCGTCGGCACAAATTCGCGGTTGAAAAATCTCTGATTTTTCAACCTATCTCTGGCTCCCAGTCTCCTACTTCTCTTTTTCCAGCCGAAGCTGCCTGATAATAGACTTCTCTTGATTATCAATATGCAGTTTTGCCGCCTTCGCCGCCGCTTCTTTATCATGGCGGAGGATGCTCTCATAAATCATCCTATGCTCATCCACCAAATGATTATGTTTATTTTCATCTTTGATATATTCGAAACGGTACCGGTACATCTGTTCCGACAGATTATTAATCAATTGTACCAGCCGTTGGTTCCCCGTTGCCGCCACGATAATATCGTGCAACGCCACATCCGCTTCTGCTATCGTTGTAGCGTCCCCCGTAATGGTCGCCTTTTCAAACTCTTCGCATGCTATTTGTAGTTTTTTCTTCTCTTCTTCCGTAATCCTGTCACAGGCAAGCTCCACGCATAGCGCATCCAATGCCCTCCTGACTTCCAACACGTCCTTTAAGTTCTTCTCCGTAATCTGTGCAACTTCAGCGCCACGCCTCGGTATCATGATAACAAGGCCCTCTAGCTCCAACTTACGGATCGCTTCCCGGATCGGCGTCCGGCTAACGCCGAGCTGGTTGGCAAGATGGATCTCCATCAGGCGTTCTCCCGGTTTTAATTCCCCTGTCAGAATCGCTTTCCGGAGCGTATTAAATACAACATCCCGCAAAGGAAGGAACTCATCCATATTCGTTTGGAACGAAACGCTCATATGCTCTCCCCCTCTATCTTTTTCCGTTTATCTCCCTAAAAGCTTCTCCCTACATTGACGGAGAAACGAATCCTGTCACAAACACCTGCTTGGCAAGCAGTTTCTCCGAGATTTTAGCCGCAGCGCCCTGCGCCTTTTCTACTTCGGTGAAAATGCCAAAAACCGTAGGCCCGCTTCCGCTCATCAGGGCATTCTCTGCCCCTTCATTTAGCAGCAGTTCCTTTATCCCGTCAATCACAGGATATTCCCTTATCGTAACAGTCTCCAATACATTGCCAAGCCGATCGGTTATGCCCTTTAAACTGCCTCCCTTGATCGCTTCGGCCATCCCATCAACGTCCGGATGATAAGAAAGCGTATCCGCATGTAGGTTTTCATAGACAAATTTCGTAGAAACATTGATGTCCGGCTTGGCCACGACCAGATAACACGAAGGCGGCTCAGGGATTCTCGTCAAAATCTCCCCGATCCCTTCTGATAAAGCGCATCCACCCAACAGGCAGTACGGGATATCTGCGCCTAATGTCACGCCAAACGCCTGCAATTTCTCCAATGGGAAGCCAAGGCCAAACAATTCATTTAACCCCGCCAATGTCGCCGCGGCATCCGTACTGCCGCCTGCCATCCCTGCCGCAACAGGAATCCGCTTTTGCAGGAAAATCTCTACTCCTTGTGTGATCCCCGCCTCTTCTAAGATCAATTTCGCCGCTCGGCTGATCAGATTATCCTCTCCTGTAGAGAGGCATTCGCAATCCGTTTCCAGCAAAATGCCAGGTTCCGTCCTTTTTGTAAAAGTTAAGGTATCATATATGCCCACTGTCTGCATGATCATCTTCACTTCATGGTAACCGTCCTCCCTGCGCCGTAGCACGTCAAGAGCCAGATTAATTTTTGCGTATGCGTTTCTTATGATCTTCTCCATTGCAACACCTTTGCTTTCCTGTTATCGTCATTCTCTCATTTTGTATACTGTATGCAAAGCCTTAGATTGTACTTAATTTTATACAATCTGCCAGGATTTGTCAATGTATAATGATAGTAAGCAAAGAAACCCGTTTTCAACAATTTTCCCTTACTGACACGCTATGGTGCCGGAGCCACCCCCCAGCATGCTGATGTGGCATCAAACTTGTAGCGCAACAGGACTGTGGAGCATTCGATCCTCGTGGCAATTGCCAACATATCCAAGAGATGCCAAGCATCTCGCCAGTACGGCTGCTTGGCACGTTGCCCGCAGGAATAAATATAAGGAGCCAATTATATATGAACAAACATCAACTATCCAAGATCCAACCCCTATTAGAGGAAATGGTCTCTACCCATTTCGTCTCCGGCGCCACCTGCCTTGTCTTACAAAATGGTGAAGAGCAATGTTACTATCAGGCAGGCTGCCGTGATACCAGCAATCATCTCCCCATGGAAAGAGATACCATCTTCCGCTTATTCTCCATGACGAAACCGATCACGGCTACGGCTGCCATGATGCTTTTAGAAGAAGGAAAGCTGGATTTGCTTGAACCGGTCTCAAAGTACCTGCCCAGCTTTGCCAATCAGTTTGTCATCCAAAACGGCGTCATTTCGCCCGTTATCCGTCCGATGACGATACGGGATTTATTGAACATGACCTCTGGCCTTGTTTACGGGGGAGAAAATTGCGCAGCAGAAAGCCGGACAGGCACGCTGATCGAAGAAATCATTTCTAAGCTGGCTTCCCCCAATCCGCTTACTACATTAGAAATCATGGAACGTTTGGGACAAATCCCGCTTGCTTTCCAACCGGGGGAAAGATGGCAATATGGCATGTCAGCGGATGTTCTTGGCGCAGTGGTAGAAACTGTTTCTGGCATGCGTTATAGTGAGTTCCTTGCTAAAAGGATTTTCGAGCCGCTTGGCATGAAAGATACCGCATTTTATGTGCCGAAAGACAAGCAGGCACGGCTCGCCAAAATCTATGAAGAGACAGAGAACGGCTTAGCAGAGAACCATCTCTCTCATCTGGGGATCCAAAATGGCATGGAAACGCCTCCCGCATTCGAATCAGGCGGTGCAGGGCTTGCTTCTACCATTGACGATTATGCCGCTTTCACACAGATGCTCATGCAAAAAGGAACTTATCAGGGCAAGACGCTTCTTTCCCCCAAGACCGTGGAATTCATGACAAATGCCCACCTGACGCCAGCACAGCAACCTTATGTGGAACAATGGGAAAATCTTCCCGGACACACTTACGCGAACCTGCTCCGCATAATGACGGATCCCGGCGCCGCGCTATATCTTGGCAGCAAAGGTGAATACGGCTGGGACGGCTGGCTTGGCACTTATATGACCAATGACCCGCAGCATAAATTGACAATTTTACTCATGCAGCAGAAAACAGACAGCGGCACGACTATCTATACGAGGAAAGTTCGGAATATTGTGTTCTCGGCATTAGATGCATAAGAAAGATCAAAATAAAAATAAGGCAAGCCGCCTGCTTAGCAGACGGCTTACCCATCTTATTGGAGCAAAGACAACACGCTCTGATTGCTCTGGTTTGCCTGAGATAACATAGACTGCCCAGCCTGTGCAAGGACACTATTGTTAGAATATTTTACCATTTCTGTCGCAATATCCGTATCCCGGATCGCCGACTCCGCCGATGTCGTGTTCTCCACGATATTATCCAAATTGTTAATCGTATGCTCTAACCTATTCTGTATCGCGCCCAGATCAGAACGTACCTCCGACACATCGAAAATAGCACTTTTGGTAAAAGCATTTAAAGCCTGGAAATACCGGACATCAGGTGTTTTATTAGACAAAGCTTCTTCCTTACCGCCTATGATGTCGGTAAGATAATCTGTCGTCAGCCTATCCTTCACATTTTGATCTGTGATCGCATCATAGGAAAAACTATGGAATACCGTCAGGTCCTCAGCGCCCAGAAGATGGGAATGCCCTGGCGAGCCCCATGGCAAGACCGTACTCTTATTCCAAAATTCCTTTCTCGCATAGGTACTGTTATTGGGAACCCAATAAGCGGTCACGCCCAACGGATAACCCGTATGGGACGGATGCGGCTTGTCAACTGCATCACAAACTGCGCTGTCATTATTCGTCTGGTAGAAAATCCCCTTTGAAAGCGCGCTGGCAATTAAATCATTCGTACACAAATTGCGAATCGTAATGGCAATATGCTGACCGGATTCTGCCCCTACCTGTAATCCCTTATTCTGGAATGTACCGTCTAACAAGTTTTGCTCGTTAAAAGACGTGGTAGACTGCACACGGTCAATTTCGCTCATCAACTGCCTGACTTCCATCGTGATATATTCCCTGTCTACAGACGTCAGCGTCCCATTCGCTCCCTTGACCGCTAACTCTCCCATACGTTGTAACATATCATGGACTTCATTCAAAGCGCCCTCCGCCGTCTGCACACAAGATATTCCGTCTGCTGCATTGGCCGATGCCTGTGTAAGGCCACGCACCTGTCTGCGCATTTTCTCCGATATGGACAATCCCGCCGCATCGTCTGCGGAACGGTTGATTTTATAACCTGAAGAGAGCTTTTCCGTTGATTTTGCCTGCTTTGTATTCGTCAGATTAAACATGCGATTGGCGTTCATTGCCGTCAAATTATGCATAATAACCATAGGCTTTTTCTCCTTAATATATGCTTTCCCTCTATATACACCCTTTATGCGCCTTTTTGCTAATGTGTCTTTTTACCTACAGAAAGGCGCGTCAATTCCGATTGTTTTAATTGTATAAAAAACTCCCAGCCAGTCAGTCCGGTATTCTGCCCAAACTGCCTGTTGAGAGTTCACGTTTCTGTTCCCTGATTGCTCTAGCCGCTTATTGCTACGCAGCCAGAGCATTATTCAGTTTCTTAGTTGTTCGTGGTAAGGCCTGCTTCTTCAGCCATCTTATCAAAACCGGACATAACAGCGTCATATGTCTGCTTGGAAATCTCCGGCAGCTCTCCGCCCCATGTCTTTTCAGCCTGTGCATAACCCTTCTTGAATGCATCACGCATTTCTTCAATCTTGCTCGGATCTCCGCCTGTCAAAGCCGTTGCAAAATCAAGGATACGCTCGGATGTCTGTTTTACGCCCCAGTAACCGTCTTCGGCAATATCTTTCTCCGCCTGTGCTTTTGTAGCCGCATCCACTGTAAAGTTTCCGCCTGACAAAATGCTCCAGATACCGTTTGCTTTATTGTAAGCATCGCCCTGTTTGGATAACATCTGGTCAACAATATTCTGTAACTGTTGCTGTCTGTTCTCCTGATCTGCTTTCATTTTCGCAACTAATTCCGTATTCGGTTTGTACGTCTTCTTAGTCGAAGATGTTGCTGTTTCGTTGGACGGCTCATATACAGCGCCTGGCTCTTTGCCTGCTGCCGGTGTATTCTGCTCTTTAACTGGTGTAGAAGCAGACTGGCTTGTCTGGTAAGCCGTATCATAAGAACTGGTGGAACTGGTAACTCCGTTTACGCTCATGTTTATCCCTCCTTGGAATTTTTATAATCATTTACAGAATCATACGATTCCGCTATTTCTGTATATTATATCGTCCCGACAGTTGGAAAATATTAGTCCTGTCAAGTATTTTTTCATACTTTTTAGGTTTTTTCTGATTTTATTCATTTTTCATAAGTTTTTTGCCACACAAGGTGCTATACTGTAAAAAGCAACATCCATTTTATCAAAACGGGGGTTTTCCTATGGTCGAAAATGAAAAAGTAAACAAAATACTATACGGAGGCGACTACAATCCCGAGCAATGGCCCGAAGAAATCTGGGAAGAAGATATGCGCCTCTTTCAACTCGCCCACATAGACGTCGTCACGCTCAATGTCTTTAGCTGGGCATCCTTACAATCGGACGAAGACACATACCATTTTGAGAAGCTAGACCAGATCATGGACATGGCCCGCTCACATGGGCTTAAAGTATGTCTGGCGACTTCCACCGCCGCGCATCCCGCATGGATGGCAAGAAAGCATCCCGACATCTTACGGACAGATTTCAACGGTATGAAGCATAAATTCGGCGGTCGCCACAATTCCTGTCCGAACAGCCCGACCTATCAGAAATATGCCAGAATGCTCGCAGAGAAACTTGCCGTGCGCTACAAGGATTATGACAATATAGTCGCGTGGCATATTTCCAATGAATTTGGCGGCGCCTGTTATTGTGAAAATTGTGAGCGCAAGTTCCGCCAATGGCTGAAAGAGAGATATGGCACAATCGCAGAAGTCAACCGCGTCTGGGATACGGCATTCTGGGGACATACTTTCTATGACTTCGACGATATCGTAACACCCAATATGCTCTCTGAACATTTCGCCGCCAACCGTACTACCTTTCAGGGCATTACACTTGATTATAGGCGTTTTAACTCCGAAAGCATATTAAATTGTTACAAACTGGAATACGATGCCATTCATGCAGTCACACCAGACATCCCGATCACCACGAATCTCATGGGGCCATATCAGGACCTAGATTATCATATGTGGGCGGATTACATGGATTTCATCTCCTGGGACAATTATCCTGCAAACGACACGCCTTTTGAGGAAACGGCCTTTAAGCATGACTTAATGCGCGGCTTAAAGCAGGGCAAGCCTTTTGCGCTGATGGAACAGACCCCCAGCGTCACCAACTGGCTGCCTTATAATTCCCTTAAGCGTCCAGGCGTTATGCGCCTTTGGAGTTATCAGGCTATCGCCCACGGTTCGGATACCGTCATGTTTTTCCAGATGCGCAGGAGCATTGGCGCCTGTGAGAAATACCATGGCGCCGTTATTGACCATGTCGGCCATGAGCATACAAGGGTATTCCGGGAGATTACCGCACTCGGCAGTGAGCTTGACAAAATCGGTTCCCTGACATTAGGCGCCAGGACGGATGCCAAAGCCGCCATTGTCTTTGACTGGGACAATTGGTGGGCAACCGATATCTCCGCAGGCCCAAGCGTGAGCCTCCATTACTGTGATGAGATCCTGCATTATTATAAGGCTTTCCATAGCCTTAACATCCCGGTAGACGTGATCGGCGTAAAAGATGACCTGTCTCGTTATTCCTTCGTCATAGCCCCGCTCTTATATATGGTAAAATCGGATTATGATGAGAAAATACGGACGTTTGTTAATAACGGGGGCATTTTCTTAACGACCTTCTTCAGCGGCTATACGGATGAACACGACCTGGTGACCGTTGGCGGCTATCCCGGCAAATTACGGGACATCCTGGGCATCTGGGTAGAGGAAGAAGACGCCTTGCCGGAAGATGGCGCGAACAGCTTTACTTATAAGGATACCGTTTACCAGGCTAAACTCATTTGCGACCTTCTGCATACGGAAAACGCCAAAGCGCTCTGTCATTACGAGCATGATTTTTATGCAGGCATGCCAGTCCTCACCCGTAATGCTTTCGGGAAAGGAGCCGCTTATTACGTTGCCACCCGTTCCGATGCAGGCTTTTATCAAACACTTATCGGTGATATCTGCCGGGAAGCAGGCATAGAGCCGATCATCGAAAAGACGGGAAATGTAGAAGTCACAATGCGCCGTAACGCAAACGGGACGTTCCTCTTTTTCCTGAATCATGACGAAGATCCGCACGACATCTGCCTGCACCACGCATATCGGAATATTCTGACAGATGTGTCATATAAAGAGGGAGACATGATGCCTCTCGCCGGAAGGGATGTGGCTATCCTGATGGAGATTCCGCAGTAAAATATGCGAAACCTGGTGATTGCGAAACAGCTATTCTGGGCCACGAACCCGGTCAAAATAGACAAAACTTAGTTTCGCAATCACCTATAAATAATAAACCACCGAAAGGAGCATCTCACTTTTATGAAGATTACAGACCCGAAAGCCTATTTCCAACAGATCCAGGATGTGAATGCCAAAGGCGCATATCATGATGATTGGGCGTCTTTAACGGATTTTACCATGCCGTCATGGTTCCAAAAGGCTAAATTTGGCATTTTCATTCATTGGGGCGTCTACAGCGTTCCCGCCTTTCGCAATGAATGGTACTCCCGCAATATGTATGTACAAGGCACGCCGGAATTTGAGCATCACGTCAAGACTTATGGCGCGCACAAGGATTTTGGATACAAAGATTTCATCCCGCTTTTTACAGCGGACAAATTTGATGCGGATTCCTGGGCGGATGCCTTTGCAAAATGCGGCGCCAAATATGTCGTCCCAGTTGCGGAGCATCATGATGGCTTCCAGATGTACCAAAGCGATCTGTCATGCTACAATGCCGCCGATATGGGGCCAAAACGGGACATCCTCGCAGAGTTAAAAACCGCCTTTGAAAAAAGGGACCTCGTTTTCTGCGCCTCCACTCACAGAGCCGAACATCTCTGGTTCATGGGCAATGGGAAGGATTTTGACAGCGATATCAAAGAACCTCTAAAGCGTGGTGACTTCTACTGGCCTTCCTTGCAGGAACAGCCCGAGCATCAGGATCTTTTCGCCAAGCCATATCCAACGGCAGAATTTCTAGAAGACTGGGTATGCCGTACTTGCGAAATCATCGACAAGTATCAGCCCAAAATCCTATATTTTGACTGGTGGATCCAACATGAAGGTTACAAACCGGCTCTGCGCCGGATTGCCGCATATTATTATAACCGTGGACAAGAGTGGGGATTCCCTACCGCAATCTGCTACAAACACGATGCCATGGCTTTTGGCAGCGGCATCGTAGACATAGAGCGCGGGAAGTTTGCAGAGTCCAAGCCTTACTATTGGCAGACCGATACTTCCATCACCCGTAATTCATGGTGCTATACTACTGATCTAGATTATAAGAGCAGCAATGAGATCATCTCTTATCTTGTTGACGTAGTCAGCAAAAACGGCAATCTCCTGCTCAACATCGGCCCAAAAGCAGACGGTACTTTTACGGAAGAGACAACGGCGATCCTGACCGATGTCGGCTCCTGGCTGTCAATAAACGGGGAAGCCATTTATGATAGCAAGCCGTGGCGTTATTCTGCGGAAGGCCCGACGATGGAAACCGAAGGACAGTTCAGCGACGGCTCAGCCACCGCTTATACTTCTAAAGATTTCCGCTTTACTGCCGGGAACGGGTGCATTTATGCCACCTGCCTGCAATATCCACAAGACGGCAACATCTCCATCCGTTCCTTATCCAAGAGCCATGATGCCAGCAAGCCAAACTTCCATGGCATTATCCGCGGCGTCAGCATCCTTGGATTTGATGAACAAATAGATTACCATATAGATGAAAACGGCCTGCACTTTACGACTAAGAATGTGAAAAGCAAATTCCCGGTCGTAATAAAAGTGGCTGTGGAATAATCAACGAGAAAGGAACCCGAAACAATGATACATGAAGAATATCCCATACAAGCCGAAGGCTCTGGCGCTCCGGCGAAACTGACTACTTATCTGATTTCTTATTATGAAGATCTTGGCGTTACCGAAAGGCCGTTAGTCATCATCTGCCCGGGCGGCGGATATGCCTATCTCTCCAACAGGGAAGCCGAAATGTTCGCCCTGCAATGGAACGCCTATGGCTATCATGCTGCCGTGCTTCGCTACTCGGTGGCACCGGTTCCCTATCCGGTGTCCTTGCTTGAACTTGGGACCGCCGTGAAGATGATCAAAGAACATGCAAGCGAATGGCATGTCAAGCCTGATAAAATCATCATCGAAGGCTCCTCTGCCGGCGGGCATCTGGCTGCCAGCTACGGCATGTTCTGGAGCAGTGATTTTGTATTGGATAAACTTGGCGCCTCCAAAGAAATGTTGCGCCCGGCAGGCATGATCCTGAATTACCCTGTCATTACCTCCGGCGCTTATGCGCATCAGGATTCTTTCCACAATTTACTGGGGGAACATTACGAGGAATGGAAAGACAAAATGTCTCTGGAGAATCAAGTCAATGCGGACACGCCTCCTGCCTTCATCTGGTGTACCAATGAAGACGGCTCGGTACCTGCCGAAAATTCACTTTTGCTGACGCTTGCCATGCGCAAGCAAGGCATTGCGGTCGAACTGCATATGTATACCAAAGGCGGGCACGGGCTGGCGCTCGCTGACGAGAGGACAATGTGCGCAGACGGACGATGTATTGAGAAAGAATGCCAGTCATGGATGATGTTAGCAAACACCTGGATACAGGAAGTGTTATTAAAATAAGGGGGGGCATTTGCCCCCCTCTCATGACGTCATAATGATATTATTTCATTTGGAAATAGCAAAGCTTCACATCCCCGTTTATCCGGAGCGCTAACTCGGCTGTCTTCTTCCCGTCTGTTTTCTCATCAGAGATCTGGCTATACGAAAGCGGCACTTTTACATCCGCATATACACACGGCCATGTCGCTATCCGCGCCTTTGTCTCTGCTTCCATAAGCGGTCCCATGGCTGGCTGCGCCCTTTCTACATATGTCCTCGTATCGCCCTGCCAGCTTCCTGCAATTTCACCGTTTATCAGCACTTCCACTTTTGCGCCCTTTTCACTCATCATATGTAACGTGATCTTCTCCATACCGCTTTCTAAGATACAATCCCGGTAATATAACATACCTTCTTTCTCTGTCTCCAAAAGCGTTGCCGCAGCATAGCCAAACTGCCCTTCTGTCAGCACCACGTTTTCATAATCATCATAGTGGTCAGCGCTAATCTTCTGTTTCAGGTTCCGTACCCCTGTCTTTTGTCCCGGAAGCGTAATCTTCTGTTCTAACCCGCAATCTGTACTGGATGCCCCTGCATAGACCGTATAACAGCCTTCCTCCACCATCAGCGTACGGCTCGTCACATCATAAAAGCGGAATTCTTCCACTGGGACGATGATCTCTACCCGCCTGCTCTCTCCAGGCTGCACATCTTTTAGCCTTTGGAATCCTAAGAGCTGTTTCAACGGTTTCTTCACACGCGACGCAGGCGCTATGCCATAGACTTGCGCTACTTCATCACTGATACGCCCGCCTGCGTTCTTTACAAGGAAAGAAACTTTCAGTTTTGTCTGATCCACTAGCTCCACGGACAAATCCGTATATTCGAAGCGAGAATAAGTCAGACCATAGCCAAACGGGTAAAGCACATCCCCGTCAAAATAGCGGTATGTACGTTTGCCCTTGATGATATCGTAATCATCAATGTCCGGCAGGCTCTCATCACCATGATACCATGTCATATTCAGACGCCCGGCCGGCGCATTCTTCCCAAATAGTGTCTCAGCCACCGCATCTCCCATATCCTGGCTCCCCGTAGCGCTCCATAAAATCGCCGGCAGCTTTCTGTCCGCCTCCCCAATCGCATAAGGATAATTAGAAAAGAGGACAAGCGCAATATTGGGATTGGCCTGTATAAGCGCATCGATCAGTTTCTCCTGTTCTGCCGGCAGGACAATCGTCGTACGGTCTACTTCTTCCTTGGCATTGATCATCGGGTTACAACCAAGCGCCAATACAACGCAACTTTTCTCTTTTGCCAGTTTTACTGCCTTTTCTATACCGGATTCCACCACTTCTATCCGGAAACGGATTTCCGAAAGCATTGTCTTTTTCTCCGAAGAAGCTACGCTCTCCATCGCAATGCCCACTGCGGTGCCAATCTGCTCGCCACCCTTCATCGACCAGAGGCTGCCGTCCTCACCTGCCATGACGGGCATCCCGAAGCGGTTTGTCAGCACGAAACTGCCATCGTCATGTCCTTGTCCTGCATCGCCCGCTGCGTCCGTATTCTGCACCAGATGGAAAATTTCCATTACGAACCAGTCAAACGCCCTGTCCGCATCTGCCGCAATCCTGCCCATGTCCTGTGGGGACGATTTCCCAGGATAAAATCTTGTATTCATATATTTCCCTGTACGTTCGCACCGGAAGGTCAGACTGCCTTCCCCCCAATCTTCTTTGATGAAGACATCGGGTTTCTCAGACAGATACAATGCGCCATCCTCTGAAACAGCAATCCCTTTCTCGCCGCATCGGAGAACAACCCTGTCTAACCCATCGGCGAAAGCGACCGCATCCTCTTGCATTTTCTGTAATCCCTGGTACAGCGTCGAATGCCTAAGCGCTTCCCCGCCATACCAGTCCTGGTACCAGGCATCGCCAAGCGGGCCGATCAACGCAAGGGACTTAGCCTGTTCCGCTGAAAACGGCAGGAAATTTGCCTCATTCTTCAACAGCACTACTGCTTCCCGTGATACTTGCTTACAGATCTCCTGATTCTCTTCCGAATTAATATCTTCTTCCGTTACCCTGTCAAAAGGATTGCAATCCGCTGCATCATAAATACCTAAGCGTAGCTTCGTACGGAACACATTCCGCAATGCGCCGTCAATCTCTTCTTCGCTCAGAAGGTGCAGCTCATACGCTTCCTTCGCAGCCTTCTCTACTTCCACCGGATTGTCAGACATCGCGTCTACGCCCGCCTTGATCGCAGCCGCTATCGTCTCTGCATGGATCCCATAATAATGGTGGAAATTTACTACTAGCTCCATTGCGCCTCCGTCACAGACCGCATGTTTTAATCCATACTGTTCTTTTAGGATATCTTTTACTTCCGGGTTCAACATTCCTGGTATGCCGTTGATTTTATTGTAAGCTGTCATGACAGCTTCCGCGCCGCCTTTTTCGATTGCCCTACGGAACGGTTCCAGATACAGCTCATAGCGGTTCCGCGGATCGATGGAAACATTTTTCCATCCTCTTCCCGTCTCGGTATTGTTGCCGTAGAAGTGTTTCAAAGTAGCCGCAACCCGTAAGTAGCGTGCATCTTCTCCCTGCATGCCCCGGATGTATGCGCCCGCCATTTCTCCTGTTAAAAGAGGGTCTTCCCCATATCCTTCTTCTGTCCTGCCCCATCGCGGGTCACGCTCTAAATCAACGGTTGGCGCCCATCTGCTTAATCCTCTGTCTGGATGGCGGTGGTAAAGCACGCGCGCCTCTGTTCCCGTCACTGCCCCTGCCTTTTGCACCAATTCCGTATCCCATGTGGCGCTCATGCCAATCGGCTGCGGGAAGGAAGTCGTCTTCTCCGGCACGCCAAGCTCATTCTGGTCGTTGCGAGCCTCCACGCCATGCGCTGCTTCTCCGCCGACGCTCATCGCCGGAATGCCCAAACGCTCTAAGTCCGGCACCCTCGACGCAAGGCAGCTTAATTTTTCCTCGATCGTCATCTCCGATAGAAGCCAATCCAGCCTTTCTTCTATCGACAGCGACACATCCCAAAATGGGGTATTCTTTTTTGCTTCCATTTGCATGTCCTCCGTGTTTATTTACCGTATGTAATAGCCTGTTTCCTTAGAAAAATTATACTGTATATCATAGGCTAAAACAAGAGAAACTATAGCGCCCATAAAAGCCGTCTTCTCTTTAGGCTACTCATAAATCTCAATAATTACCTTTTCGGCCATAAATATTTCGCCGTCATAATACCCGAATGCCTCTAGGCCTGTCCCTTCACCAATCTGGGAGAAAAAACCTTCCTTCATGTCTATGTCCCCACCTTTAATCGTCCAATGTGCAAATATAGTTGCCTCTGTACAGCAAACTTTCACAAGATCTTCCTCCGGGCTGCCCGGTTCCGGCATTGTGACCACTCCATCCTCTGACAATAACGTGCGGCTGATAACGAAACTATCCTCTTCTACGCTCCTTACTTTCCCTCCTATGCTAATGCTCTCCTGCTCCTGACCGCCACTGTCCGAAGACGGGATCCCTGTCTCTGTTACAGTGCCTGGCGCTTCGTTCTCCGGAGCGCTGCCCGGCTCTTCCGTTTCAGGTACGGAGATCGTATGTTCCGTTCCTACAGCGCCATCTGCCTCTTCCTCTGTCAGCAATATGTCGTCCCCTTTCCTAATAGCATCATCATTGCCGCAGCCCGTCCCTGCCGCCATCAAAAGCATCATCAAACATGCCGCTGCCATGCGCGTGCCGCCCCTTTTCTTCAACATCATTTTCCTTTTCTCCATCTTCTCTTTCATCATCTTCTCTTTCATCATCTTTTCGTTCATCATTTTCTTGTCCTTTCTCTTTTGTATATTCAAATTTGTTCCTCATTATAGCAAAGCTATCTTTAAGATATCTCTAATCACCGGCGCCTGGCTGCAAATTTTCTTCCACATACCTGGTAATTATCTAAAAATAGTGGTAAAACATCAGTAATTTTTCAAGTACACTCCTTCCTGAAGATACAGTATACTTTTCTCATCATGAATATAAAAGAAAGGATTCTCATCCCATGTCCACCCGATGCAAGCGCCTTAGCGCAACCCTTATCCTCTTCATCTTTCTTATGATGGTTATGCAATACGCCGCTGGCTTACCAGGAAGCAGACGCCCTTCTTCCTACCAGGCTCCCTTGACCGTGGACGTATTCGATCCGCTCGCAAATTTTCAAGGCATCCAATCGGGGTGGTTCGCCAAAATCGTAGAGGATAACTTCAATATGAAGCTTAATATTATCGCGCCTAATATCGCAGGCGGTGGAAACACTATGTACCAGACCCGTGCCGCAGCCGGAGATTTAGGCGACTTAATTATCTGTGACGCCAACAGCAATTTGGAGGATCTCGTCGCCGCAGGCCTGATCATTGACATGAGCAAATACCTGGCAGGCAAAGAGATCATGCGCTACGAGCATGCCATTCGAGCGCTCAATGACCCGGTCTCCGAAACGGCAATCTATGCCATTCCCTCCGAGATCTCTTTAAAAGGCTGCATGGAGCATAGTGAAAATGAAGAGCCAATCTATGGCCCCTATATGCGCTATGACTTATATACTGCCATTGGCTCGCCGGAGATACATACGCTCGAAGACTTATTGCCCATCCTGAAACAAATGCAGGAGCTTTCTCCTACAAGTGATTCCGGCGAACCAGTATATGCTTTCAGCCTCTTCGCTGATTGGGATGGCAATATGATGAACGCAGTCAAACAACCGGCCTGTTTCTATGGCTATGAAGAATACGGATTTGTTCTATATAAAGTCGATGACACCGACTACCAAAGCATTCTGGATGAAGATTCTATCTATCAGCGGATTCTTAAATTTTATTTTAATGCTAACCAAATGGGACTGGTAGACCCTGCATCGCCAAATCAAAACTATACAGACGTCTATGAAAAATGTGCCAGCGGCAACATTCTGTTCTCCCCTTGGCCATGGCTTGGAAAATCCGCGTATAATACAGTGGAACGCAAAGAAAAAGGCATCGGATTTATGTTCGTTCCGATTGATGACCTACAGATTATGTTAAAAGGCTGTATGCCGATGGGCGATCCGGGCAGAGTCATCGCCATAGGCTCAGGCGCCAAAGACCCTGCGCGTCTTGCCGATTTCATCAACTGGCTCTATTCCCCCGAAGGCATTTACGCCAATAGCGCCCAGCCGATCACAGGAACGGCAGGCCCCCAAGGCCTTACATGGGAGATGGGAAACGACGGGCCGTATATTACCGAATACGGAATGAAAGCACTCTCCAATGAAAATCCTGATGTTCCGGATGAATGGGGCGGAGGCTCCTGGAACGCAGGAAATTCCACGTTGAACTTTAACAGCGTTTCTTTGGCGGATATAGCGCCTAATGGTTATCCCTATTTTTATACGCTTTGGGATTCCTACAGGCAACAATGTACAACGGCTCTTGATCTGGCATGGCAGGCGGACATGGATGCCAAAGCGCCCCTGGATTACCTGATGAGGCATGGACAATATATCATCTGTCCCGGCATCATTTACCGTAGCTCCGCCGAAAGTTCAGAAATCGCCACCCTGCGCAGCCAATGTAGTAACGTTATTGTCGAATATTCCTGGAAAATGATTTTTGCGGAAAATGAAGAAGCATTTTATGCCTTACAAAAGGAGATGCAAAGCATTTCCAAAAGCCTTGGTTATGACATTGTATTAGCGGATAATATGCGCAATGCAAAAGAACAGAGTAGGCTATGGGCGCAGGAAGTAGAGAAAAACATACCATAATGCCTTTGCACGAAACCGTATTTCATGTTACGATAGAAACGATATCAAATACAACTTACCTGATAAGCGGGTATAAAGGTGGTCGAAATACGTAACATGGAAACAGTTTTTATTGCAGATGACGAGCTTTCTATCAGAGAAGGCCTAAAATGCATTATTAATTGGGAAGAAGCAGGATTTACTTTATGCGGCGAGGCATCTAACGGAAAGGATGCCCTTGACCGTATTCTTGCTATGCAGCCAAGCCTTGTCATGCTGGATGTAAAAATGCCCAAAATACATGGCACCGAAGTCATCCGTCTTGCAAGGGAAGCAGGCTATCAAGGCAAATGCATTATTTTAAGCGGGTATTCTGACTTTAAATATGCCCAAGAAGCAATTAAGAACGGAGTTAGCCTCTATCTGACCAAACCGCTTGACGAAGAAGAATTATATGCTGCCGTCCGTGAAATCAAAGAGCTTCTATCAGCCGAAAAACAGCAGTACCGCCATCTGTCATCTTACAAAGCAAAAGCCAAAAGCATTGTGTTGCGCGAATTATTGACTGATACGCTCGATACGCCTCTTTCTATAGAAGACATCGAGCATTTTCATTTACAGGCAGACTCTTACCAGGTTGTCATATGTGAAGATTTCCACAAGCATTCTGCATCCGCGCCTTATACCTTTGCGGATCTTCTCAATGTCATCAACCGTGAGAACAATATATATGAACATTTGGAAATTAACGGCAAAGACATTGTTCTATTAAAAGGAAGCCATGGCCTCCGTAAACTTGACGATTTTCTGGAACATTATCAAAAGCGCCCTTTCCAGGATGGCAGCCCAATGGAATCCATGTTCTTAACATATGGCAGGCCAGTCACCAATACACAAGACATCCATCTCTCCTATGAGGATGCGTTTGCTTTGTTGGAACGGCGTTTCTTTTGTATGCCATACCAGCATACGCTAGGCTATGAAGCACTGTCTCCTAACTCCATGGATGCTCCAAACTGCCCCCCCCTCTGTGAAATTGTAACGCTTTCTGAAGAAACGCTTACCCGTTTCTCGGGATTGCTTACTGATTATATACAATCTTATAACCGGCAGATGATCGAGGATACGCTCCACGAGCTAGAGAAGAATATGAACCTTATTGACAGTGATAAAGCAGAAATAAAGCTATTCCTCACTGACTTATACTTACAGGTCAAGGAGAATATCAATCGGATTTATGCCTCGGCGGAGATCCCTTTTTTAACTAACTCTGCTGTGATTGAACACATCAGCGCACAGAACTATCTCAATGAGATCCTACGCTTTCTCTCTGAGCAGTGTGGGATGATGATCAATGCCATTGGAAACCCGAATCGTGACGCTGTTTTATATGATGTGTTGTATTATATTGACCATAATTTCCGGAACAATATCAAATTAGAGGCCATTGCGCCACTATTTGGCTATAACAGCGCTTATCTTGGGAAAATTTTTAATAAGACTGTCGGCGAAAGCTTCAATTCTTATGTTGACCACAAACGGATAGATTGCGCCAAAGAACTCTTGTTAGAAGACCGTTTAAAAGTCTATGAAATCGCTGAGCAAGTAGGATACCGGAACGTAGATTACTTCCATAAGAAATTCAGGAAATACGTCGGCCAAAGCCCTGCCGAATTCCGCAAAGCTGCAAATCTGCTATCAATAACAGACCCGGTTCCATAAACAGGAACCGGGCCTATGATATACCTTCTTAGCTAAATATCTATCACGATCAATTTGCTAAACCCTTTATTGTACAATCGCTACCTTCTCTGCTATGATCTCTGTCATCATGGCTTCTGCATCGCTCATGCCAGTCGCTTCCAGATCAGCGATCATCTTGTCATAATTTGCATCGAATTCCGCTTCTGTGCCCGTTACACACTTGATCAATGCAGACCAAGCGACTTCGTCCAACTTATCTACGATCTCCGTAAACTCTAACGGCATTGCATATGCCCAAAGCGGTGAATAATCCGGTGTCTCAAATTCATCCGGCTGCGGGAACATATCTACGATCAATTCTACGCCCCATGCTTCCACTGCTGCTTTTTCCTCTACGTTATACTCATTTATGACAGCGTCTTTGCTCGTTGTCGTATACGTGCTTCCTGTAGGGTCAAGGATACCGTCTCCATATGACGGGAATGGATAGTTATGGAATCCAACACCTGTTTTCTTGGAGTAATCCGCATCTTCCTGAGAATACTTGATTTCTTCTTCTGTCCTGTAACGGTGTCCTTCTTCGTCAATGAAGTAGTTAACGCCCTCAATCCCCCATTTGTTCAAAACCTGGCCCTCATCTGAACAGAGAAAATCAATGAATTTGATTGCTGCTACCGGATCTTTACAGGAAGTCGTGATACCGACGCCTGTTCCTGTCGTAAGTCCCTGATACATGAGGGACGGGCACTTTGTATCAGCATCAATACATGTCGGAAGGCCTGCGTAAGTCAGCTCATATTTCCCGTCAGCTTTCAATACTTTCTCGCCATCCTGATAGTCCCAATCTTTATCCATCAGACAAACTACACGGCCGGATGCGATTTTCGCTATGTAGTCTTCATGCGTCTGCGTCGCAAAGTCAGGGTCTAAGATGCCCTCGTTAAACATACGGCATAACCACCTGAAATATTCTCTTTCCTTATCGGAACGGAATTTATAAACGCCTTCGTTATTCTCGGTAACAATCCACTGTCCATTATCCGGCGCGCCGTCTGCGATAAAGCCTGCCGGGTTGCCAAGTGTGATCAGCCAGTGCCAATCGGCTGTTGATAAGCTGATTCCGATTTTATCAAGCCCCTCGTCCGTTGTCGGATTCGCAGCGATATAATCTTTAATCAATGCTTCTAGTTCTTCCAACGACTGCGGGATTTGATAGTCTTTTGCTTTGAGCGCATCCCACTGTACCTGAAGGTTACCTGCATCTTTAAATTTTGTGCCGCCTACGGCATACGCGGACAACTGGTAAATAGCAGGGTCGTCTGCCGACTGTTTCAGTTTCTCAAACTCATCGCCATATAATTTCTTAATGTTCGGGCCATACTGCTCGATCAAATCCGTCATATCCATCATGGCACCCGCATCAATTAAGTTTCCTGCGGAACCTTTTGCGAAAATAATATCCGGGTAATTCTGCTCCGCTATCATCAGGGCAACCGACTCGCTCTCATCGTTACCGCCGACCGGACGTGATGTTTTCAGTTTTACGCCCGTTGCCTGCGTAATTGCTTCTGCTACCGGATCAGTCCATGGGTCGTCCTGGTTTGCATCTGCATTGAAAAATGTCAGTTCAATGACCTCTCCCGATGCGGAGGCGCTGCTATCTCCTGTCGCGTTTGTATCGCCAGTATTACTGCTATTGTCCGTCGCGCCCGTTCCTCCCGTATTCGAATCCGTACCGCTATTGCCGCATCCGGCAAGCATGCTTACAACCAAAGCCGCTGACAGCAACAATGCGCCGATTTTTCTTTTTTTCATACTTTTTCTCCCTTCTGTTTCTGTGCTGTTTAAGATTTTGTTACTATGGTTACTCTATATTACCTTTGTGTTGCTATATTTTCTATGGCACGTAGCAGCCCCATATCGGGCAATGCCCATGGATACGTCATATGCCGCGAATGCCAGTCTGCCATATGCCATATCAATATCTCTAATTAGAAATTCTTTGCTATACGCTCTGACATCAGTCCTTCACGGCGCCAACCGTCATGCCGCCTACAAAATATTTCTGTAAGAACGGATATACGATGATGATCGGGACAGTCGCAACAATGGTAACCGCCATACGGACGGAAAGCGGAGATACCGCATTCTTCAATGTCTCGGCAGCATGAGGATCTATTTTGACCGTTGCTTTCTCCATAATCTCATACAGCATATACTGCAATGTCGGTAATTCTTTGGCGTACAGATAAGTATCCATGAAGGAATTCCATTGCCCTACGGCCATAAACAGCGCTACTGTTGCCAATACCGGTTTACAAAGCGGCAGAACGATTTTCGCCCAAATGATGAAGTCATTGGCGCCGTCCACTCTTGCCGCCTCCTGCAAAGCAATCGGAAGGCCCTCTACAAAGGAACGAACCAAAATAATATTGTAGACCCAGATCAGCCCGGGAATAATGTATACCAGGAAATTATTGCCCATCTTCAAGGTCCTCATCAGCAGAAGGTACTCTGGAATCAAACCGCCGCTGACATACATGGTGATAACGAATAAAATCGTAAAAAACTTATTAAAATAAAAATCTTTTCTGCTCAGTACATATGCGATCATCGCCGTACAGATAACGCCTACCGCCGCGCCGATCACTGTCCTGGCTATCGACAGCAAAAATGCCTTCCCAAGGCTATTCTCCGTAAAGACATACACATAATTGCTCCATGTAAACTTTCTGGGAATGATGAAATTAATATTACGCATCGTGTCAATCGGATCGTTAAACGAGATTGCCAGCACATTCAAAAAAGGATATATCGTAATGACAATCAGGAATAAGAATATGACGAGTAAAACGTAGTCCAAAATATTATCCCGGCTTTTGATTCTGTTGCTCTTTACTTTTGCCATGATCTCCCCTCCTTTATATCAGCCTGCTCTCACCAAGCCAGCCGGCAACCTTATTGGCAATTATGAGCAATAGAATACCGACTAATGACTGGAACATACCGATTGCGGTACCTAATCCGTAGTTGCTGTTCCCGATGCCTCTGACATAAGCAAACCAGGAAAGCACCATCGCATGGTCTTGCACAATACCGTTGCTAAGCAGCATCTGGCGTTCCATGCCTACGTTTAGCGCGCCGCCGATTCCCATAATCAACAATACGACAATGGTGGGCTTAATGCCCGGAAGGGTAATATGCCAGATCCTCTGGATACGGTTTGCCCCATCTACTTTCGCCGCCTCATACAATCCCTGGTCAATCCCGGCCATTGCAGAGAGATAAACGATAGCATCCCATCCTACCTCTTTCCATATATTGATCAGACATACTGTCACCCAGAATATGGGGGAATTGCTGCTCATAAGGCCAAGCCTTGTATGTAATGCCGTATCCAGCATACCGCCGTCATTTAATACCATCTTCGCAATGCTGGCGATAACAACCCATGATACGAAATGCGGCAGATAAGAAATTGTCTGCGTGATCTTTTTGAACCTTACAAAACAGATTTCATTTAACATCAGGGCAAATAAGATTGCCATAACCGTGCCTAACGCAATGCCCAGAACGCTTAAGCCAATGGTATTTATCAACGTCTGCCCAAAAATACGATCCTGGAATGCTTTGATGAAATTATCAAATCCGACAAAAGGCCTTTCCCAAACGGGCAACGTCATAGTCTTAGGCTTCACATCCTGAAACGCCATTGTCCATCCCCACAATGGTATGTACTTAAAAACAATCAGCCATACAACAAACGGGACCGACATCAATAACAGATATCGCTGTTTCCACATAAGCTGCAGGCTGAATTTTTGTTTGACCATTTTCTCTTTTTGCGCTTTTCTTGCACTCATGTCTTGTCATCCTTTCTTCTATGATTATCTTTATTAATGGATATATTATAAAAAAACAATAAAGATAAAAATACTATAAAGAATTGACAAGAAATACTATCACTTTTTTATCTGGATATTACGCTTTATCTCCTCTCTTTGCTTTCTTTGCCGGAATTGTTATGCTGACTAACGTCCCCTCCCCTGGCTTTGCGAAGATACCTATATGGTATTCCTCTCCGTAGTAAAGCTTCATACGCTGGTTGATATTATATAAGCCGATGCTCTTGCTCCGTCCTATATCACGCGTTTCAATGTCCTCAAGTAATTGATCAAGTTCGCTCTGCGTCATGCCGCATCCATTATCTTCCACCTGTATGACCAAGCGTTGTTCATTCTCTATCATCTTGCGTGTGACCGACAGGACAATCTTTCCTCCCTCTTCCGTCTCTTCTAATCCATGTACGATCGCATTTTCTACCACCGGTTGCAACAGCAATGGCAAAATGCAATACTCCGAGAGCACGATCCCTTCCTCTAGCCTCTTTTCATACCGGATCCTCTCCCCGAACCGCAAATGCTGGATTTGCATGTAGCCATCCACATGATTGATCTCTTCCTCCAACGTAGTGAAAATCGTCCCTGTATTCTCCAATACATAACGCATGGATTTACCTAACAGTTTAATTGCCGTCGCTGCTTCCTTATCCCCTGCGGTAAACGCCTTCATCCTGATCGTCTCAAGGGTATTATATAGAAAATGCGGATTAATCTGGCTTGCGAGCATCTTAAACTCCATCTCCTGCTGCCGGATGAAAAGCTCCTGCTCTTTTATCTGCGCTTCATACGCTTTTGCTTCCTGTTCTTTGATGTTCTGTACCATAATCTGTAAGTCCCCAAACGTCTGGGAGAGTTCGTCATTCCCCTGGAACGTCGTTATCAGCTCATAATCCTGCTTGCTTGCTTTGTGCATCTCTTGTCTGAGAAGGCCAACCCTGCCGGTGAAGTAATCGGCAAACACATGCATCAGAATGCCCGGGATCACCAAGGCAACCAATAAAACTACCCCACATATGTATAAAATGCTCCAAATATCCTGATATCCCTGCTCGTCCAAGGTACAGATGTAAATACACGAATCCGACTGGTAAGTCCGAAGCGCCGATACGGTCAGGAAACTGGTCCTCCCATCCATCTGGTAGCGGCCCGTATATTTAAAATACGGATGCTCATAATCAATCATGTGCGGCTGCGCCTCTCCGTATTTCTCTCTGTCAGAGCTATAGAAGACAGGCCCTTTATCCGCCGATATCAAGTTCAGATAATCATTGCCGTCTATCTGCGCCCGCAAATAGTTATCGCTGATATGAATGACAAGCACCGCATGATAAGATGAATTGATGAGAGGGATCTTCCTTACCAGAGCCAGATCCCAATAATGGTTTTGGTTTTTATCCTTCCATGACATTGCCTTCCAGAAGACACCCGACTGCGACAGCGCTTTCTGATACCAAGTCGTGCCGGCTACTTGCTCGTCCGTCCGTTTAAATTGCTTGTAGCCGGAAAGCGCCGGATTATCCGTATAGATAATAATCTCCCTGATTTGTGTATAGGTCTCTTCATAATCGTCCAGAAGCGTATCCTGGGCGATCTTTTCTATGTAGTCCTGTTCCGTATCGAATTCTCCCGTCAGGATCTCCTGTATCTCCTGGTGAAAAGAAATATTCTCCGATATATTATAAATCTGCGTCGTAATTTCAAACAAAATATTCCTGATGCGCTGGTTTTCAGACTCCAACAAATCTGTTTGATAATTTACCATCATACGGTATGTATATAAAAGCAACAGCATACCAATTAAGACGATCGGCACAACAATGATAGCCGCGTACATCAGATATAACTGCTGCCGGATCGCAGTCTTATTAAAAATTGTTGGCATCCGGAATTTCCTGCTCATAAGCTCCTACGGCTTTCGGGATCATCTTTCCCATAAAGCGCTTTCCTTTCTTCTATTCCAGTATTTCATCAGTTACAGACTTTAAAAAAACTTCCATCCGGACAGGAGGAAACGATATGATCATCATTCCCTGCATCTTGCCGAATGGAAGCCAAGCCTTCCTAGGACCCTTCCCAAATCTTTATGGTATTATAGTATCTTCATATTTTTGCGTTCCGGTTCTACTGATGGCATTGCCGCACCGGGAGCAGCATTCCTGCTTTCCTTGTTTTCTTTTTCCCGCTCTTTCTCTCTCGCCGCCTTATTTTCCGCTGCGTTTTCCAGCGCGTTTACCGTCATGGTACATCTGCCTTCGAAGCATGCGTCCTCATCAATCACAAGAGACTTCGCCGTAATATTACCAATCAATTTTCCTGTAGAAAGCAGCTCTAATTTTCCATGTGCTACAATATCGCCATCTACCTTACCAGAGATAATAACGTTCTGCGACGTAATGTCACCGTTAATCTTCCCTTCTACGCCAACAATCAACAAACCCTTACAATTACAGTTCCCATTAACCGTTCCGTCCACACGGACAGTTTCCGGCGCCGTCAGGTTCCCGTCAAAGACCGCTCCCGGCCCAATCAATGTCCCTACCTTCGCCCGTGCGTCTGTTGCTGCATTCTTGTTCTTTCCCATCATAAATAAATTCCTCCTTTTATCCTTTCGCTTCAATCACTGTAAGCGGATCAATCGGCTCTCCCTCAAAGAGAATCTGATAATCCAACTCTGAATCATCTATCGTAATCGTAAATAAAGTATCTCCTGCTTCCACCTGCGCCCCTTCGGTTGCTTGTACATCTGCTTCCTGCCGGCACATATATCGTGTCTGGTATCCTTTATCATGTTCTACTTCCACAATGACAGGATATGTGTCATCAGAGGAAACCGTCGTTATCGTGCCGTCCCCGGTCGCCACGATACTGCCTTCCGTATGCGTGCTGATCGCAAGGTAAGGCTGTTCTTCCGAATAAGAAGATAGTTTCCCGCTTGTTCCGGAAGTAGGATAGCGTCTCGGTATGCCGTTGTCGGTATCTGCTTCGGCCTCCTCAACAGACTCTTTCCCCGTGTCTTCTAATCCTGCTGTCTCCACGCTCTGTCGCAGCGCTTCGTTTTCCTGCTTTAATGATGCCAGTTCGTTGTTCAGGCTTTCCTTTTCCGTTTCTAATTGTTGAATCATCTGTTCCTGCGAATCCACCTGTGTGCGCAGATTATTCTGTCCGATGCCGTTCCCAAACGGTTTCTGCCAGAGCATCCATCCCATGACGCCAATCGCGACGACCATGAGTATCAATACACTGACAAGCAGCCTTGAGGTAAATTGCGAAATATGGAACTGTTTGCTGCTCTGTCCCGTATTGGAAATCAGAAGTATGGAAAAGGATTCCTTATGATTGTGTCCTTTACGCTTCATATCGTTCCCCTTTCAGATAATTTACGAATAGGTATTGACTATAATATAACTGAATGTATGTAGAAAACAGTGTCTGATATATCATATCACAGTTTTTCCGAAAAGTAAAATCAAAACCGGGCAGAAAGCGCATTGCATTTCCACCCGGCTTCTTTCCTACGAAATCTAGGAAACACCTTTTACCACCAAAATCTTATCCCCCGCTTTGATTTCTTCTGAAACAAGCTCGTTCACTTCCTTTAATTGGGCAATCGGCACATAGTATTTTTTACCAATATCCCATAGGGTATCTCCCGTCCCGGCGATATAGATGACAATGCCGGGAAGCTCGCTGATTTTGTTCATATCCAAATCTTCTACTTTAATATCAGTAATCAGATTGGTCTTCTTGGTCGTAAAGACAAGCGCTTCAAAGCTTAAGACTGCCTTAATGTCCAATTCATCGCTGTCTAACATAGTCACTACAAGCTGCTCTAAGCTCCAATGGATATGATGCACGCAGAAAGGATCCATATCCGGCACATCAATGACGTGCTGGAACGGCAAAGAGCTCTTCGTCGCGTACAGCGTATTCTGTCCATTGGTGCATAAATAGATGGTTGTCACATGCAGCATGCCGGTAACGGCAATCCCCCCGTCTACGGGAACCTGCTCTTCGATCTGGATCTCTCCTTCGCTATGCACTAACTGGTACATGTGCATTTCCGTATTTTGTATTTTGGCATGCTCAGCGATCTTGCATTTTCCGTTGTTATGCAAAAGCAATCTCTTTAATGCCACTTCTGTTGTCACTGCCTCAATCTCTTTCGCGACGCCATAAATATCGGAGAGCACTTCTAAGTTTTCTTCTTCATAGAGACGGATTTCTAAATCTAATACAGTCTCTACACACAGCACCCTCTCTTCTCCGTCAAAGTCCGGTTTGCTCTCCACGTTGCACTGTGAGATCATATAGCGGATATCCGGCACCATGTTCTCACGGCATCCATGGCATTCTATCATGCCGCTAAAAGGTACCGTATTCTCATACCAGAGTGTCTTATCATTGTCTCCCTCACCCTCATACAGGAAAAATGCTTTCATCTCCCCTTGCAGGGCAATCTTCCCATCCAGTGCCTTGAATTCTACATTGTCAAGCGTAATGCTATGCCAGATCACCTGGAAGATATTTGGCAAATTGCTTGGCAATTCCATTTCTTCCTTAATCCGGAAAATGTCTTTCTTGTTCACGGCAATCTGTAAAAGCGGATATACCTGCTTCCGGTATTCTACCGGTTCCTCATGATAAATATCGACCGCCGCCTCCTGCTCCATCTTCTCTTCCAATTCCAGTTCAAAGGAAACCATCGCCTGTACGCTTAGTTTCCTGGAATTGATCAGTCCTACCGTTAAGTCTTCGATGCTATAGGAAGGCAATACACTGTCCCCGTTATGCACCCCTTCCATATTGATCTTCTCTTCAAAAGGCAAAGATGCCTCCATGCTGGCGCACATGCCTTCTTCTTCCGTCAAATACAGTATCTTCACCTGCATCCGGCACTTCAGATTGACGCGGTCGTCACTGACACGGATTTCATCTATGACGACATCTCCCTTGACAGCAATCAGATGACTGGCATCCGGTCTGTTATCCGATATATTTACATCCTCTTCCAATACCATCTGGGTTCCGGCTTTGCTTGCAATGCGATCCATATGTATCTTTTTCTTCACTAATTCCACAAAAATACCTCCATGCGTATACTTATTGTATTGTATGACGCATGGAGGATGTATATGACAAAAATAAGACGAAGCTGGCGCTTGCCTGTCGCGCCGTTAATTCCTTGGCGCTTTCTATTCTTCTGCCACGCCAGTTAATTGCCTTGGCGCCTTTTATTCTTCTACCGCTCCGATCAGTTCCGCAATGTCTTCTATCCCGTGTTGATTCATATAGGCTTCCATTCCGTCAATGACCTCTATTGTCGCATAAGGATTGACAAAGTTCATGGCGCCTACTGCCACTGCCGTGGCGCCGGCCAGCAGGAATTCGATAGCGTCTTCCGCAGTGGCGATGCCACCCATGCCGATGATAGGGATCTTGACCGCATGCGCCGCCTGATATACCATACGGACAGCAACTGGTTTCACCGCCGGTCCCGATAAGCCGCCCGTCTTATTGGCAAGGACAAACTTCCTTCGGTGGACGTCGATCTTCATGCCTGTAATCGTATTAATCATAGAGAGCGCATCAGCGCCTGCCGCTTCCGCCGCCTTCGCCATCTCTGTAATATCTGTTACATTGGGGCTAAGTTTCATGATGATAGGCTGCCTGGCTTTTTCCTTAATACGGGACGTAATCTCATATAGGCTATTTGCCCGCTGCCCAAATGCAATGGCTCCCTCTTTGACATTCGGGCAGGAAACATTAATTTCTAACATGTCCACCGCTTCATCGGCTAATCTCTCCACCACTTCCAGATAATCTTCTATCGTCTTGCCGCAAACATTCACTATGACATTAGTGTCATATTCTTTTAGGAAAGGCAGATCTCTCTCGATCAGCACATCGACGCCCGGATTTTGTAAGCCAATCGCATTGAGCATCCCTCCATAGCTCTCCGCGACTCTAGGCGTTGGATTGCCTGCCCACGGCACATTCGCCACGCCTTTTGTCACTACCGCGCCAAGCCTGTTTAAATCCACGAACTCTCCATACTCCATTCCGGAGCCAAACGTCCCCGATGCGGTCATCACTGGGTTTTTAAAAGTTACGCCTGCAATATTGACTTTCGTATTCATCAGATATCCACCTCTCTTGCTTCAAATACCGGTCCGTCTGTACAGATACGCGCATTATGCACATGGGAATGGCTGTCTATCTCTTTTGTCTTGCAAACGCAGCCCAGACATGCCCCCACGCCGCACGCCATCCTCTCTTCCAGGGAAATGTAGGCTTCTATCCCTTTTTCCTCCGCGTATTTCTTAATGGCCCGTAGCATCGGCATCGGCCCGCACGCCATAATGATGTCCGCTTGCAAGCCGTTTTGCTCTATAGCGTCCATGACGTTGCCCCGGCATCCTACGCTGCCATCCTCCGTTGCCACATAGAGCGTCCCATATTGCGCAAGCTCTTTTGCCAAGAACAGCTCCTGGTTCCGGTAACCGACAATGATCTGCTTATGCGCCTGCATTTCTTTGGCAAGCTGCAATAATGGCGGAATCCCGATGCCGCCGCCCATCAGGAACACATTTTTCCCCTGCGCGCAAGATACCGGGAAGCCATTGCCCAAAACCCCTAAGATCTCCGCCTCTTCTCCCACACGATATGATGCAAATTCTTTCGTTCCTGCTCCGGCAATCCGATATACAAGCCGTATCCTGTTCTTATCTTTTTGCGTCTCACAGACACTGATTGGCCTTGGCAAGAGCATCGCCCCATCCTTCGGGTATACTGCTACAAATTGCCCGGGACACGCCTCCTTTGCCAGATCCGTCTCTAGCCACAAATCATAGATCTGCGGTGCGATCTCATTTTGTGACACAACTGTCGCTATTGTTTTCCTCTTTTGCCCCATGCTATTCTATTCCTTTCTGTAACTACTTTTCATATAGGTGATTGCGAAACTCCTATTTTCAAAACCTAGTTATGCAAAACAGACAAGATCACGAGCAGGGTACTTTGCACCGTCGGCACTTTGGCGCTGTCTTGTAGCGCCTTATGTGCCGCTACGAGTGCCAATGTAGCGAAAGCGACCCTGCGACGATTTGTCTATTTTGCACAGCGCCTGCTTCTCAAAACCTAGTTTCGCAAACGCCTAACTACTTTTAATAGACAATTGCAAAACTACTTTCTATAAACAATCTTCCCTGCACAGATTGTGCATGTGACAACGCCAGGCAACATTTCTCCGATAAAAGGCGAATTGCACGCTTTCGAAGCAAACTTGTCCTTCTCAACCTTCCATAAAGCGTCTTTGTCAAACATCACCAAATCGGCTGGGCCATTTTCCGCGAGATACCCTGCCTCTAAATGATACAGCCGCGCAGGCGCCAGGCTCATCTTGCCAAGCAGTTCCTGCATCGACAGATATCCTGGCATGACAAGCTCCCGGATGCCCAATGACAATGCTGTCTCCAAGCCAATGATGCCGCTTGGCGCTTCTGTAATCGCCTTTGCCTTTTCTTCCTCGCTATGCGGCGCATGGTCTGTTGCGATCATATCAATCGTGCCGTCGCGCAGCCCTTCAATGATCGCCATCCGGTCTGCTTCTTCCCGTAACGGTGGGTTCATTTTCGCCATCGTGCCATACGTGACCGCCGCTTTTTGTGTCAATGTAAAATGATGCGGCGTCGCTTCCGCGAAAATATGACAGCTCTGCTTTTTCGCCTGCCTAACGAGTTCCACTGCTTCCTTCGTGCTAATATGCTGAATGGATAAATCCGCATTCTCTGTAAGCGCTATCCGTATGTCCCTCTCCACCATGCTGGTTTCCGCTTCCCTTGGGGAGCCGCCGATCCCATAATGAGCCGCCGCTTCGCCTGCATGAATGCCATTATTCGTAATATAAGCCGGATCTTCTTCATGCAAGCTGACCGGCTTCTTTAATTTCGCCGCGGTCTGTAACGCTTCCCGCAACAGCTTTTCATCCATGAGAGGGATGCCATCATCCGTAAATCCTGCTGCACCCATGCGGCTAAGCGCCTCCATGTCTGTTAATGCCTCGCCTTTCATGCCCATTGTCACGTTGGCGCATGTATACACATGGATGCCCGTTTTCTGCCCCTTTTCAAGGACCTCCCTTAGCGTATCGGCATTATCGACCGGCGGCCTGGTATTGGCCATCAGCACAACGCTTGTAAAGCCGCCCTTTGCCGCTGCCGCAGCTCCGCTTTCCATATCCTCTTTATAGGTGAATCCGGGATCCCTGAAATGTACATGGACATCTACCAGTCCCGGCGCTACAATCTGCCCTGCCGCATCTATCCGGGTGATCTGTTCTTCTTCCTCTTCTCCTGCCTCATAAGCGCTTTTTGCACTCTTGTGTGCGGATGCCAACGGCATCGGCAAGCCTCCTGGCTTGGCAATGGCTTCTATCTTATCGTCTTTGATCCGGATATCCCGATATCCTTCTACGCCTGATTCCGGGTCGATCAGGTAACCGTTGATAATGTCAATCCTCATATCCATCTTGCTCCTTTTTCTTTAGTTTACCACAATTCCTAATCAAACACTACCGGCTTCTCCACATTTTCTGTTTTGATGACCACATAAGGATAGGTGACCGTGTTTTTCCCTTTTTCCTCCGGGCTGGGCCCTATCAGGTTCGTATCTATGTATACCGCATTGCCTGTTTCATACAATTCATTGACTGAAATGCTATAACCCGCCGTTTCCTGTTCTCCATAACCGACACATATATAGAGAAATCCCTGGTCCTGAAACGTCATCTTAAACGGAGAGGTTTTCTTCTCCTCAATCATGGCCAGCAATTCTTCCGGTAACTTATCTTCTGCAATGACGCTAAACTCCAAATCTTTAATCTTCTCCATCGGAGCCTGCTTCTTCCCGCAGGCAAACACGCCCACACATAATAGGCACACAAGCAGGATGCTAAAGAGCCTTTTTTCCAATTCATTCATCGTAATCACTTATCCTTTCCACGCCACTTTCCTACGATGCTTCTGTTGTTATTATTAATTTATTATCAAATCAAAAAGTCTATTCCTATTGATTAAAAAAGGAAAGCCCTATATAATGGATTGGGGATTTTTTACATCTGAGACGATGTATACAGTTTAGAAAAAACTATTAGAACGGGGGATGATCATGATTCGGTTGATTTTGATTGTGGTTTTTGTAGTATTATTCTTAATTTGTAGCATTCCTTTACTTTTGATCGAATATGTTATCGGGAAATTTAATATGGATTTGAAGAACCGCTCCTCTCTGGCGATTGTCAACTGGGCGTTCCGTTGTTGCCTTTTTTTCGCCGGCACGTCCATAACCGTCATCGGTGAGGAAAATGTGCCACACGATACGCCTGTGCTCTATATCGGCAACCATCGGAGCTATTTCGATATCCTCATGACCTATGTGCGCGTACCCAGGCCAACCGGTTACATTGCCAAGAAGGAAATGTTGCGCTATCCGCTGTTACGCAACTGGATGAAATATCTCCACTGCCTGTTCTTAGACCGGAAAGATATCAAACAGGGCATGAAGACCATTCTGGAAGGCGTCGAGAAAATAAAGTCCGGCATCTCTATCTGTATCTTCCCGGAAGGCACGAGGAATAAAGTAAACGATACCTTTCTCCCCTTCCATGAGGGCAGCTTTAAGATCGCCGAAAAAGGCGGATGCCCCATTGTCCCTATGAGCATCAACAATGCTGCTGATATTTTCGAGGATCATCTGCCTAAGATCCGCAAAACCCACGTCGTCATTGAATATGGCAAGCCCATCTATATGAGCGAGATGACAAGGGAAGAGAAAAAGGGCATCGGCGCCAAAGTACAGGAAATCATCAAAGAAATGTATTTCAAGAATAAGGCCTTAGTATAATTTTGGTTATCATTTAAGCTTTACCGGCTCGCCGCATTCTCCGGCTCCGCTGTGTGAAAGCAGACGGAATCAAGCACTTTCTTCGTTGCATTATGATAGACGACAATATTGATGCCATCTCCTCTTTTGGATGTCTCTGCCTCTTCTATCATAATGGAACCTGTTCCTGTGATGTCATACGGGATCGTGCCGTTTCGTATCGTTCCATTTGTATTCAGTTCATCATATCCGATATACTCTTTCACCGTCCCATCCGCAATGACCGCATAATAACAGTAAAAGCTTTCTTTTGTCGGGTCATCCTGCAATGTGATCTCTAATCCTAGCTCCCGCATCTTGGAAAGCGTCTCCTCCTTCAGATACAGAGAATAACTTCCCTGACCTGATAAAAAGACGCTATAGCGATCCTTTTCCACTTCCTCTTTCAACGCCGTCAAATATTCGTCAATGTCCGTTATATGAACTAAAGCACAGTCTTTTTCCAGGTCTTCATAATAGGATTTCGTGCTTTCCCACTGTTCGTCCGATACTGCGGCGACATCGTAGCGGTCTGTCAAGATCTGTCCTATATAATCCGTGACCTTCTGCGCCCCCCATAGATTCAGATGCGCGCCGTCTGCACTGTCTGTAGGGTAACAGAAACCAATCTCCTCCGCCAGCGCTTTCTCATTGAAATCCAGGAACAGCAAGTCATGCTCATTCGCATACCTTTGCAAGGCATTATATTTTTCTACAGAGATCACAACACTTGGCACATTGGTTAAAACAAGGCTAATTCCTTCTTGTTTACACAGATCGGTTATTTTGTCCAGATACTCTTTCATCAGCGGGACCATTTCCATTTCTTCCGCAGATGCAGAGGCAATAAATGGCTCATGGCCTTCGCCGCAAGCTTCTGGAAGCGGCGCATACCCTTTTCGCTCATAGTGCTCCCTCATCTCCCAGAATGCAAAATCTTCCCTGTTTAAATCTTTCCACCTATTATGATAACGGATATTGGGCAGATAATAGCTCATCTTAGACTGGTTCTCGTCCAATTCACAAATCGTCTTCACTGCCTCCCACTTTACACCGGACCATCTCATATAATCAAACGCTTTTCTCGTGCTGACCTCCGGTGAATTCAACGGCTCATGCGTTTTATAAGGAAACAGCAAGTGACAATCTAAGACGACAACTTCCGGGCTCTGATAGCCAAGCGCTTCCTTTAACCAGAAATACGTCGTCACCAGGTTCTGTTGCTCGCAGGCAAGGTTATAGCTCGCAATCCCATAGCTATCATATAATTCTTGCGGTATATATGCCGTCGCTGAAAGAGAACTGCCAAAGAAAAGCACGTCCACCGTATCTTTTTCCATTTGGTAGAAACCGACAAACGTAGCCGATGTCCCCCATATATCCTGATAGAAGAATTTTGGCACGATCACCCGGTAAGCCAATTGTATGACCGTGAATAATATCGCGATAAAAAGAATGCCTTTTCCTATTAATCTCCCATGCTTTCCCATCAGAAACCTCCATAGATAAAGTCCTGCGCATCAAACCCAAAACCATATGTCCCCAACATCATAATAACAAGAACCGCTGCAATCATGACAAACCATCTGCAATACAAAGACCGTTCCATGAACAGCGCTCTCAAACAACGCCCTTTTTCCTGCTCATAGCTGACAAAAAGCAGAACAATCATAGACATTGCTAATATGCACCACTCTTTCCAGTCCAAACCCAATGTCAGGAGGCTATCATCAAAGAAGATCCACGGATTATGTACCGTAAAAAGGCTCCAAAGCATTCTCAGTCCGCCCCGTAAACTATCCGCACGGAAAATAACCCATGCGCAGGCAGCCCAGAAAAAGACGCCAATGCGTTGCAGCATCCGCTTTGTCCCCGATCCTTCTTCCAGTCTCAATATGCCATAACATTTGTTCCTAAATCTGCTTGTCCATTCACCGGCAATTTGATATGCCGCATGTAAAAGGCCCCAAGCCAAGAATTTGTATCCCGCGCCATGCCATATGCCGCTTACGGCAAATGTCATGACCAGATTGGCATATTTGCGTATCCGCCCCTTCCGGCTCCCGCCCAGGGGAATGTATATATAGTCACGCAGCCATGCGCTTAACGAGATATGCCATCTTCTCCAGAATTCTTTGATGGACGTTGCAAAATATGGCCTCGTGAAATTATCAATGAGCGTAATGCCAAATAAGCCTGCGACACCTTGCGATATCGTGACACAGGCAAGAAAATCCGTATATAACTGGATGCTATATAGCGTCCCTGCCATTAGTACATAACATCCCGTATACTTCTCTGGATTGTCGAAAACCGTATTGACAACAATCGCCGCTTTATCGGCAATCATCAGTTTTAAGAAGAATCCCCATAAGATCAACTGCATCCCCATAACGAACTTCTTCTCATCAAAACGGCTCCCTTGATATAGTTGCCCCGCTAACTGTCCGTAACGCGGGATAGGCCCCTGGATGATCTGCGGGAAAAATAGGATAAACAATGCATACTTGGCGAAATTCTTTTCCGCCTCTATTTCCCCCCTCTTAATATCCGTCAGGTAAGATACGATTTGTAATGTGTAAAAAGATATGCCGATCGGAACCAATAACCCATTCTGCCAAACGGAACTGTCTAAGATCCCGCCAACTAGGAAGCTTCCGTTCTTCATGACATATAAGAGAAAAAGAATGGCACAGACTGCTATCAGCCATATAAGCCCCCCCCTCCTCCTGAAAGGCTCTCCATCTTTTCTTCCCCAATGCCCAATCAGCAGGCCGGCGCCATATGTCAGCAATAAAGTGAGGAATAAAACCCACCATCCGTTTCCGCAGATTACCAGATAGAAACAGACGCTCCCGCTAAGCAGCGCTATCCAGCGTGCGCGCAATGGCATGATATAATAGCATAACAAAACCACGATCAAAAAAATATAAAATGTCAAAGAAGTATATGCCATAACAAAACCTTTTTCTCCCGCTTATTTCTCTATCGTAAGATTTTCCTGGATTGCGCTCATGAACAGGACAAACTGCGCATTCAGATCAACTTGCTTCATAATGCCGCTTTTCTCATCCACACTCTTATAATTGCGGCTTCCAGCGCCATCAATATAACTGATCGACTCCGCATTCCTCCCTAAGAAATAATGCAGATGGTTTTCTAATACCGTCATATATTCATGGTTGGTAATAATATGGTCTACCACTGTCAATCTTCCCATCTTCTGCAATAACTCATGGTTATTGTTCTGCTCACGGTTCCCCTCTGTCAGATATTTGGAATTCTTGGAATCCAGCGATATTTTCTCAACATTTCTAAGCAGGTTTAAGATGACAGTCTCACTTAAGTTCAAATCTACTTTCTGTTTCGTAGACAGGTACGTGACACATCCCCAGAAGAAAAATTCATTTTCAATATCCAATACAGCCTCTTCATTCAAATACTGGTGGATGGCATTGCGGTAACTATAATTTCCTGATGCACGGTATAGTTCCGCCGTCGCATGGAAATACGCTTCTTTCGAGACTGTGTCCAGGTACTGTTCCACATAACGATAGGCTTTGTCAGATGCCCTCAGACACTGTGTCGCAAAGTCCCTGTCATAATTTTGGTATAAATAGCTAAATTTCGCCAGCGTAGCCGCAAACTGGATCGTTGCGTCCACAGTGACAGGCTCAATATACAGACTGTACGACTCATTATCCTCAATGACACTGACCGCAGAATACACCGCGCCGCTTGTCGCATCCTGTAGTTTCAAAAGCCAGTCTATCTCATACTTTACCTCGTCTATGATATCCGGGATCCCGTTGCCGCTCTCTGGTATGCCAATGTCATCGGTGAAGACGCTGCCGTACAGCTCATAGGCGAGCAGAAGGCTATTCACCGCCTGGCAGCCCTTCGCCACATCCCGGTTGCCATTCCCATCAATATGCCAGCCCCCCGGCACGTCGATCTGTACTGCTGTATCTTCTTTGAGCTGTGCCGTCTTCGTATGACATGCATTATGCGCCGCCGCTTCCGCCAGGCTCGTAGAGAGCGTGAAACAGCAACGGTTAAAATAGTACTGTTTCTGTATTGCTGCGAAAATGTCGGCATATGGGTTCTCTTCAATCCGGAAAAGATAAGACTGGCCAATGATATCCGCCTGTAGATAATAAGTCCCCGGGACCTTAAAATCCGTAAAATCCCCGTAGCTTATGTTTTCTTGCGTGACCTCATTATATCCTTTTGCTTCTATGGAACCCGAATATACGACTTCCTCCGTATCCGCATCTACCAAATCATATGTATCAGGCAGTTTCTCTCCCCGGAATATGGCTATTTTGCTGCTGTTTTGCGCATAGCCCACCTGATCCACCATAATGTCCGGTATACTGACTGGCACTTCATAATCAAATTCCGGCGTCAGACCAAGGCTTTCCATTTCATTCTCCTGCTCAATTTTGTTTCCCGCAGGTGTAAGATTGTCAATTCCCGCACAGGCAGTCAAAGTAAGCGCTGCTACCAGAACAGGAAGGATGATTTGTGTATATTGATTTATTCTCTTCATAAGCTTCCTTTTATCATTTACTTTCTTGCCACGAGCCCACCCTATCCGGTCAATCCTGGCAAAGCTGGCTGTAAACAGCCAGCTTGTCATTCTTATATTGGGCTCTGTTCATTGCCTCTTGAACATTTTAGCATAAAAAGTCTATGTTTTCATCATTATATACAATATTTCCATCAATAATCGTATATAAAGTCTTGGTGAACACTTCCAGGGGACTATTGTCAAAGATGGCGATATCTCCGTCCTTGCCTACTTCCAAGCTGCCTACTCTGTCGCCAACGCCACAGATCTTCGCCGGATTGATGGTAATCGAACGCAGCCCTTCTTCTTCCTCTAACCCGGATTTTACTGCCAATCCCGCGCATATAGGCAGGAATTGGATCATCGAAACCGGATGGTCAGTGGTAATCGCCGTACATACACCTTCCTTGTTTAGAATACCAACCGTCTTAAACGCCATGTTCTGGACCTCTATCTTATTCCGGCTCGCCATATCAGGGCCGACAATCGCAGGGAAGCCGCTTTCTTTGATCTCCTCTGCGATCAGATGCCCTTCACTGCAATGGTCTAACGTCATGTGCAGCCCGAATTCTTTCGCGATCCTGATCGCCGTCAGGATATCATCTGCGCGATGGACATGCGCCTTTAAAGGAATTTTGCCTTCTAAGACCGGCATCCAGCACTCATAGCGGAAATCTTTCTCTGCTGTAGGATTATTTTTTCTTTCTCTCTGATATGCTTTGGCTTCGAAAAGCTCCCGCCGCAGCAAAGCCGCAATTGCCATTCTTGTTGCCGGGGACATGCTCTGCCCCGAAAAATTTACCTTCGGGTTTTCCCCGAAGGCAACTTTCATAGCTGCAGGCGCTCTGACGATCATGCTGTCAATACTCCTGCCATGCGTTTTGATAAAGGCAAACTGCCCACCGACAACATTGGAACTGCCCGGCCCGACCATCGCAGACGTTATCCCGGCACGCAAGGCATCATCAAAAGCCGCATCCATCGGATTGATGGCATCAATGGCTCGCAGATACGGGGTAAGCGGGTCTACGCTCTCGTTACAGTCGTCGCCCTCCATCCCCTTCTTCTCTTCTGTAATGCCCATATGGCAATGTGCTTCCACAATACCTGGCATTACTAAATTCCCTCTGGCGTCTAAGACCTTGTGCTTGTCCTTTTTCCCGGCATGTCCATACTCCTTCATATCACCGACCGCCGTAATCTTGCCATTTTCTATCTGCACGAATCCATCCCGATATTCGCGCTTAGCCATCGTCTTAATGTTCCCATGAATAATCGTCAGCATCTTGCGCTTTCTCCCTTTCCACATCTTGTCCTGCTTCCTAATCTAATCCCGCGTACGAAACCAGATGCAGAATGCCCACATACGGGGCATTCCTTTCATTTTATATTTCACTCTATTCTTTTAACTTCGCCATCGGATTGACCGGTACGCCGTCTTTGGTCAGCTTGAAATAGACATTTGCGCCTTCCGTGCTATAATATTTGGTCGGTGATGCGACACTGCCAATGATATCGCCTGCCACCACATAGCTTCCCTCGCTTACAACGATATTGTCGAGCTGTCCATACGTCAATTCATACTGATTGCCCAGATCCATCACGACCGTATTGCCATGCTCTCTGTCATAAGAGACAGAAACCACTCTGCCCTCTGCTGCTGCCGCGATATTCTCTCCCACCGTCGCGGAAATCACAATGGCAGGATGATATTTATATTGCTCTAACGTCGGGAAATAAACACTCTTGTCCATACTGTAATTGATCAGGATATCGCCTACGATTGGCCATACCAGCCTGTCCTCTTCACTAAAGTCTAACACCGGCTGTACGGCTGTTGCAATCGCCTCCGTATCTTCCGGCTGTTCGCTCATTGTCTCTTTTTTCTCGTCTGCCGTGCTTTCTTTCTTCTCTGTACCTGTAGCAGGTTGTTCTGCCGGCTGCTCGGTCGCCTTCTTTTGCGTGTCTTTATTGTTCTTTTCTGCCGTATCTTTCTCCGTGTCCTCTTTCATATTCTCTTTCTTGTCCTCTTTTGTGCCGTCTTGTGTATTGGCTCCCGGTATTTTTCCTATGCTGTCTATCACATTGCCGTCTATGACGCTTTCACTTTTCTGAATGCCAGCGTTCTCCACGTTGCCGGAATTGGCTTCCTGAAAGTAGGGGTCATAATCTAGGTCATCCGTTCCTACTTCTGTAAAAAGAGTGCTTAAATCCTCTTCTGGCAATATATTTTCCGCGCTTTCCGTGACATTGTTCTCAATGACACTGAAATCCACGACATTATTGTCATCTTCTTTCTGGCGGTTGCTCCTGACGAACACACCGGTCACAGTCAGTGCAGTCAGCACTAACGCCGATGATGCCAACATAATGATTCGTTCTTTCCTTACACCATTTCTATTTCTTCTCATGCTCATAATCCAAACTTTGCCTCCTGTTATCCTATCGTTTTTTGAGAATTTGATTTTCATGGTGTTTATTCTTTCCCGAATCTGGCACATTATTCAATTTTTACTAATTCTGCCTGAAAAAAGTAATCTTGCAAAATCTGATCAAAAGTATCCCCGGAAACTGCCTTTTCATTCGCCCCATACTGGCTCATGCCAAGCCCATGCCCAACGCCTCTGACATAGAACGTTACCTCTTCTTCTCCCCATTCCATGCGGAAGCTCGAAGAATTTAACCCGAACACATCCCTGAATATTTCACCGCTACAAGACCGCCCGTTCCATTTGACGCTCATCACATATTCTGCGCTGTCATAACTAAGCTCTAACGAATCCCATAACGCCTCTTCTGTTGCATCCGTATCGAAAATCTCGCGCATCAGGCGGCAATACTCTCTCTTCGACACGCACAAGCGGCTCTGATACTCCGAGGCGAACAGATCCCGCTCACATTCCGTGCCGGCAAAATAGGGATAATTTTCGCCAGGCATGACTTCCGACGCATTTCTTGTCCGTCCGTTACTGATTGGGAAGAAAGCCGCTTTCACCGGTTTTCCCTCATAAGATAGGTAGATGCCATCCGTCTCACAGACCGCTTCCCGATAGAGGCACTCTTCCTCCCACGTAAGTGGATTCTCCTCCCAATGGAAAAAAGCATCGTCCTGCAAAGTGACAGATGTTCCGTCCCCGTCTTCCCTATCAGAGACAATCGCGCTCCATAGCTGCGTCCTTAGCAACACCGCCTGTGCTTTCAACGCTTCCGGCTCGTATAAGATGCCGCTCTCTGTTTCCTTTGGCATGACCATTTCCAGCTTCTCCACGAGATAGTCCTGCATAGATAGCCGCTTCTTGCCCCACTGCCCTATAATTTCCACTTCATAATTTTCATCAATCCACTCTTTTTCTGATTCCGTACGTCTAAAAAGGATTGCCGACTCTTCTCCGACATGCCCCCACAGACAAGAAATAACATATGGCAATAAAAAAACAAACAAAAGTACCATAATTACATCCCGTCCAGGACTGTTACTATACTTCCTTTTGTTTGTTTTCTTAAGAACGATTCTAAATAAGTCCATCCAGACACCCCTTATCATTTCATTGTATGTAGAAGTGTCCTTATTCATTACCAAACTCTATGTCATCCTGTATGACAGAATTCAGCGTACCAGATCTAAATGCTGCACCGTGCCGACGTTTCCATTCTCATACAGGAATACGCCAGTATTGCGGATGATGCCATTGCTACGATTGTCTTTCGTGGAATTCACGGAAAACTCTGTCCTGGCATTCTGTAAGCAAATGGCGCCTACACCTGCCTCCGATAAATGATAAAGCTTATCGTTTCCTTTCTCATCCTTCGTCCAGATCAACAGCTTATCCCATATATCATCATTTTCATCGATCCATCCATTGCCATCCGCATCGTATTTTGCCAGATCAGCAAAACCATTACCGGATTTGGTGCCGAATAGCTCGCTGCCATCATTGATGACGCCGTCATTGTTGAGGTCCAGAGCCAGATACCCGCTGCCGGACTCTAATGACGAGATTTCTTCTTTCTTCCCGTCACAATCCAGATCAAAGAAAAACTTCTGGTCGGAAAGCTCTGCAATATTGCTGTCCAGATTGATGACCAGCGGATCGGTACAATGCAAGACTCCAATCTCATAACTTTCCTCATAATACTCCGTAAAGCTCCTGCTCATTTCCACATTGATGCCGAAATTGATCTCCCGGCCATCCGCAGTCTTTACTGTGCCACTTGTGGAAAACGATGTCGTTTCTGTCTCACTATGGTAATACATGTTAGTGACACCGTAAGTAGTCGCTTCCACATTTTGGGATTGGGAAGAGTTAGCTCCCCATAGCTCATCCAATTCCTGCTTGTGCCGATCACCAAACAACAGATACATCAAAAATTTCATGCAATGCTGCCTGATGTTCTCCCTCGCATCCTTTTCCTCCCTACTGGCGCTTACCCTGCCTGTATTGGACAAATTCCGGAAGTGAAGCGATACGTCCTCTAAAGTAGTCTGCGCATGACTGCTTTCTTTGGCGTCTCCGGCTTCTTCTCCCTCTCCCCAAAAGCCTCCAAGAAATCCATTTCCTTTTCCAGACGACAGGCTTTTGGCGCTGCCCGAATATGCGCGGGCAGACCTTACTGTTACAGAAGAATAACTTCTGGCGGATTCCATTCCTATAAAGCTGGAATTAATTCGCAAATATACCTCCTTCTTTGCTCCACCACCTTTTCTTTTCACAAAAAAATGGCATCTTTAGGGGGAATCCTTTCTCCATAAAAATACCATCCGTGGTCAAGCTATCATGAAATTCAAGGAATGACCGTCTGGCCAGAAGCAGCCATCCCTTGTAATTTATATATCGACCATTTTCTTTTTTTCCTTAATCTGCCTGATTATTTATTTTATTCCAATAAACTCCGGTCAATAACTTGCCTTTTCAACTATTGGCGTTGATATAGGCTTTATACATCGTACTAATCTGGTCTTCATCAAGCAGGCAGTTCCAAATATGTATTTCGTCATAACACGCGCGGAACATTCTATCATAACAGCTAATCCCGATATACGCTTTCATGTTCTCACCGTCAAAACACATCTTAGAAACTTCACTACAACCAATCATCTCACTGTTCAGATACAGGTATGCCATCACTTTCGTATCATCTTCTCCCGATACTTGAGAAGCGTCTACCCGGATCGTGATATAATTCCAATCATTTAAGTCAATGCACTTTTTATCATCAAAACATGGGCGCACTTCACAGGAATTATCATATACCACATTAATAGTATTAAAGATTGGCACGACATCTTCACCGTTTTCATTTGTCTTCTTATTAAAACTAATATAATTCTGAGCCCCTTCGGTATCCGTTAAATGAGATCCGATCATCATAAACGGCGACCAATCGCAAAGCTCTTCGGCTTTAAACCAGAATGAAATCGTGTACGAATCCGAAAGCGGCGCGATATCGGCTAGCTCAAGCCCATAGCTGCCGTCCAGATATATCGCGTCCCCTTCGATCCCTTCCGTAAATAAAGGAGCTTTCTCCACATTCTCTACCGGATACTGTCCTTCATTATATCCGCCATAGTCTCCCGGTCTGGTGACAACTTTCGCACCACCTAGCATCTTATCAAAAGAATAGGAATAATCGGCTCTAGGAACGCTGCTCAATAAGCGGTCCCGCACAATCTCCTTCGTCACGTCCGGTTCATCTTCCGTCGTTTCTGCCATTGCCATGAGCATAGGCGGTACTTCCTCTATTTCTATGTCCATTGCCCGTCTTGCTGCCTTGACTTCCGATTGCTCCGTTTCCTTGGTCCAATTCTCTGCAAATGCGCAGACAGAAACCAGACTCCCAAAGAAACCTGCAATACAAATCGCCTTAGCTAAAATATGTCGTTTTTGCTTACTTTCCCACTCACCCATAAGATTTTGTCATAAATTACGCATCTGCCGTTTATGATTCGACTCTGTTATAATTAATCAGACATCCTTTCAAAATAATTTGCCGCTCTTCGTCCGTCAGTTCTCCCAACTTCATTTCAAAAGCGTATAAAGAATCCTTCTCTACCGATACTGTGTATGCCGTAACCGTTTCCCATTTCTCTCCTACCGCCTGCCGGATCTTTGGAACAAACAGATAATCCAGATTCCGGAACGGTAACTCTCCTTCCGCTATCAAAAACGGAAGCATACCCCAATTGATCAAATTCGAACGGTATCTCTTCGTCGCATATTCATTGGCAATATTCGCCCATCCGCCCAAAACCTTCTGACAGCTCGCTGCCTGTTCTCTTGCAGAGCCATCACCTGGCTTTACTGCGAAAATGGTAGACCCAAAACCTGTATTCTCATGAGAAACCTCTGCAAAGTCCTTTTTAATGACATTCATGACCGGCTTTACATCGGGATGTACCTGACAGGGATGCTCTCCCGCCATCCTTGCCGTCTCCGCTTTCTGGATGTCCTTGGCGCGCTTCACATATTCGGGATCTTTCCTCGACAATGTGAATTCGGCAAGCCCAAGCGGATTAGAGCGATAAGAAGACGTTTCCCCGGATGGGATAAGCTCGTCTGTCGTCGTAACCGGGTCATGGATCTCCGAAACGACTCGCAGCACCAGATTCTCTGGCAGCGCCCCCATTGCCGGCCAGTCTTTGATGTTCGGGCCAAACTGGATTGCTACGCTCTCATCAGCCACCCCATGGGAATCGAATACACGGTTCGCATAGATCGCCGCATCAAAATAATATTGATAAGTCCCGATTTCCCCGTCAAATTCCGTTGCCGGCGTAAGTACGCCTTTATTCGCCGCCGTTGCCGCAATCGAACGGGCATCCATCAATGCCACCGAAGAAATCTGTCCATTTTGTAATTTCGAACCTTCCCTGTTCGGGAAATTCCTTGTCGAATGCCGGATGCTAAATGCATTGTTCGCCGGAGTATCGCCTGCGCCAAAGCACGGCCCGCAGAACGCCGTCTTAATGACCGCTCCCGTTTCTAAAATCGCTGCCGCAGATCCATTCTTGATCAATTCCATATAAATCGGCATAGATGCAGGATATACGCTCAGCGTAAAACCGTCCGCTCCAATGTAAGAACCTTTTAAAATATCTGCTGCCGCACAGATATTCTCAAAACCGCCGCCTGCACAGCCTGCAATAATCCCTTGGTCTACCATGAACTTGCCGTTTACGATCTTATCCTGTAAAGAATATGGCACAGCGCCATCTAGGCTGACCTCTGCTTTCTTCTCCACGTCATGAAGGATATCCTCCAAATTGGCATTCAATTCCTCTATCGTATACGTATTGCTTGGATGGAAAGGCATTGCGATCATCGGTTTGATCGCCGACAAATCAACTTCGATCATACCGTCATAATATGCTACTTCTTTCGGGCAAAGCTCCTGGTATGCTTCGCTTCTTCCATGAATGTCATAAAACTCCTGGATCTTCTCATCCGTTGCCCAGATGGAAGACAAACAAGTCGTCTCCGTCGTCATAACGTCAATCCCAATCCTAAAATCAGCGCTTAAGCTCTTCACGCCCGGACCCACGAATTCCATCACTTTATTCTTAACATATCCATTATGGAACACTGCGCCAATAATTGCAAGTGCTACATCTTGTGGTCCCACCCCCTTAACAGGCGCACCTTTTAGATATACGCCTACAATGCCTGGCATATTAATATCATACGTCTGTGAAAGGAGTTGTTTCACTAGTTCCGGCCCGCCTTCTCCCATCGCCATAGTGCCCAATGCGCCATAACGAGTGTGGGAATCAGAGCCTAGAATCATCCTGCCACCACCGGCAAGCATCTCTCTTGCATATTGGTGGATTACGGCTTGATGTGGCGGTACATATACACCGCCATACCGTTTCGCACAAGTCAATCCAAACATATGGTCATCTTCATTAATCGTGCCACCTACTGCACAGAGCGAATTGTGACAGTTTGTCAACACATAAGGAATCGGGAATTTCGTTAAGCCAGACGCTCTTGCCGTCTGGATAATCCCAACAAAAGTAATATCATGCGATGTCAGTTTATCGAATTTTATTCTCAATTTCTCCATATTGCCGGAAGTATTATGCGCTTCTAAAATGCGGTAAGCAATCGTTCCTTTCGCCGCCTCGTCCTTGGAGATGTCTTTCCCTGTCTTGCTCCTAATCTGCGCGGCCGCATCCGCCCGCTCTGCAATCAGTTCCTCTCCCCGTAACAAATACGCTCCGGTGTCCCATAATTTTATCATATACAATTCCTCCTACGAAAATTCTCGCTAAAAGCATCGAAAGAATGCTTGTTTCTAATTATATAGGATAAAGGGACTATGCGCAATGGGATTTCTGCGAAAAAACCTCCGGGACGTTCCTTGCCCCGGAGGTTTATGACACACTCTTCTATGTAACCATTTTCCTATTATCGTAAGATCAACTCTCACTTTTATGACGGTAATGTAAATTTCGCGATCAACGCATCCAGTGAAGCTGCCTGTGCCGAAAGCTCTTCGCTCGTTGCTGAAGATTCCTGCGCCACTGCTGCATTTGTCTGAATGACATCCGAAATCTGGTTGATCCCTTCTTCGGCTTCCTTCATCGTCAATGCCTGGTTTTTCGAAATCACGCTCAATTCCTTAGACGAAGCTGCGACCTTCTTGATGCCATCTACCACGATTTCAATAGATGATACCGCACGGTCAGCTACTTTACTGCCATTTTCAACCTCTTGCCTAGCGCCTTCGATCAACGTCCTGGTGTCTACCGCTGACTGGCTGCTCTGCTCTGCAAGCTGCCTGATCTGATCTGCGACAACGGAGAATCCACGTCCTGCTTCCCCTGCTCTTGCAGCTTCAATAGAAGCATTTAAGGAAAGCAAGTTTGTCTGCGATGCAATGCTTTCAATCTCTGATATAATATTGCCAATCTTCATAGATGCCTCATTGATCCGATCCATAGCATCTACCATTGCCTTGATATCTGCACTGCTGTTATTCGCAACATCCGCATATTCCTGGGACTGGTTATAAGCTTCTTCTGCATTCTCCGCAGCCTTTTCGGACGCTTCCGTAATCGTCGTGATCGTCGCCTGTAATTCTTCGACTGCGCTCGCCTGCTCCGTTGCGCCTTCTGCAAGGCTTAAGGATGTCTCAGCCAGATTGCCGGATCCCGCCGTAACCTGGACAGAAGACTGTTCAATGAACCGCATCGTCTCAACCATAGAATCCCTTAGCTTCTTAGAAGCATCAAACAAATGTTTAAAATCGCCTGTATATCTCGACCCATCTTTCGATCTTACCGTATAATCGGCAGCCGCCATCTCCCCTAATATGTGCTGCATATCAGATATGATGAAATCCAATTCCTGCGCCATATCCGTCGCTGACGCTATCATATCGGCAACCTCATCCTCTGTCTCTACAGTCGGGAATGGACTAAACAAATCACCTTCTGCAAAGCTTTGTAACCGTTCTCCTAACTGGTTCAACGGCTTTGAAATATTTTCCGCAATGCCCCTTCCAAGACGGATCGCAGAAAACATAGATAACAGAATGACAACGATAATAATGACGATCAAAATGATAGATAGCACAGTCATCGTCGCCGAAGTCTCATTTCCACGGTCAACTTTGACATCCATGATTTCCGTCAACAGCGCATATATATCATCGTATACCGGCATCAGCTCATTCATTGCAATATGCTGTGCCTCTGCGGAAAGCTCTGCATCCAGCGTCATGCCTAACGTCAGAATCTCATTATCCAGCGCCCAATATCCTGTCAGCTTATCGGAAATCTCTTTATAAATCGCCTGGTTCTCTTCGGTGACCATTGCTTTTTCCAAACTAGCAAAGCTCTCCTTGAACTTCGCCACATTCTCGTCATGGACTGTTTTCAAACTCTCCATAGCATCTAAATCATCATAAGAAATACAGCCTCGCAACGCCGAACGCGACTCTGCAAAAAAAGTCATCGTCTTGCCTACATCACCCTGCGCAAAACCATAATCACGCAATGCAGACGCATAGATGTTCGACACTATGATCATCGTGATCAGCGTTGCCACTGCTGCCAGTGCAGGAATACCTGATGCAATTGTAAAGCCGCGCTCCAATCGCTTCTTAATCCGATATTTGTTTAATTGTTTACCCATTACCTCTCCTCCTTATGCTTTGCCATAGAATTTACTGTAATTAGCTGTGGCAAATCTCCAGAATAAAAACCGAAAATCGTCCTCACATCACACATTCTACGACTACATAACAGAATTAGGTAACACATAAAATGTCTTATTATACATACTTTAAAATATTTTCAAAATACTATAATAATATATACGATTGGTAATCTTCTGCCTTTTCTGATTGCAATCCATTGTATCATATATAGCAATATTAGTCAATTATCCGACTGTTTTAATTGATGTTTTTGTATGATTTTTCTAAATTTATCGCCTCTCCGTTTATTTTACCTTCTTTAAAAACTAAATAATGTTATAAATATACTATATTATCTAATTATAATAATAAATAAGCAATTTTAATTCTTTTTATTGAACGACATACTTTTCATAATACTGATAATCTTTTATTTTGCAGTTTAGCTTCATGCAAACGCCTTCCGCTTCATACGCCGTATCATAGACAACGGCATTCTCGTTTAGATAAGAAACCGCTCTGCCATCTGCATAGGGGATTAACATCGTGCACTCCTGATAACCATCCGATAGTTTCTCTTCTATCAGGCAGATCAGCTCTTCCATGCCAATCTTCTCTTTTGCCGATAGATAAATGCTATCCTGCATTACCACCGGCAGTTTGCTAATAGCATTCTCATCTCCCGCAACAGAAAAACCCGGGATATCATCTACAGGGACTTTATCCGCCTTATTATAGACATAGATCATGGGAATCCCTTCCGCGCCAAGCTCTTTTAAAGTCGCTTCCGTCACGGCAATCTGTTCTTTGAAATGACTATCGCTGTAGTCTACTACTTGCAATATGATATCCGCTTCTCGTGCTTCCTCAAGCGTCGAACGGAACGCCTCGACCAAATGATGCGGCAGCTTATGGATGAAGCCAACCGTATCCGAAAGCAAAAAGGCATGATGATTCTCCGGCGCTATTTTACGCACCGTCGTATCCAACGTTGCGAACAACATATCTTTCTCCATAACTTTCTTCTCTTCCGTGTTGATTTCATCCATGCCGTATAAATCTAACATGGCATTTAATAATGTTGATTTCCCAACGTTTGTATAACCGACGAGCGCAACGCGTGGCATGCCTGAGCCGGCGCGCTGTTTGCGCTGGACTCTTCGCTGTTCACTGACTTCCTTTAATTCCCTGCGGTACTCCGTCAGCCTACGCTCCAATACCCGTTTGTCTAATTCCAGCTTTTTCTCTCCGGCGCCCCTACTGCTCATAGAACCACTCGTGCCGCCCTGCCGGCTAAGCGCTGCATGAAGCCCAACTAACCGCGGCATCATATATTGCAGCCGCGCTACCTCTACCTGTAACTTCGCTTCTCTTGAATGGGCGCGCCTCGCGAAAATATCCAAGATCAATGTGCTTCTGTCAAGAATTGGCTTCTCAATCTTGTCCTGTAGATTCCGTATCTGGATGGGCGAAAGTGAATTGTCAAAAATGACCACATCCGCTTCTCTCTCTTCCGCTTCTTCTTTCACCTCTTCCACCTTACCCGTGCCGATATAAAATGCTTTATGGACTTCCGGCAGGTTCTGCTCCACTATGCCGATCACCTCCATATCGCATGCTTCTGCCAGGTCTTCTAATTCTTGTAGGGAAAGCTTGTAATCCTCCCCATTATTCAGGTTCACTCCTACTAATAGCGCTCTTTCCATATCATATACCATGCCCTTTCCTCAACCTGCCTATATTGCAAAGACGCTAGAAGCGGCTCTACAGAACTGAGATTGAAAATCTATCACTTTCCAATCTATTGTACCCGTTTTTCTCCTGCCTGTACAGCGTATTTCTATTTTGGCGCTTACCTACACCGGCTTTGGTGATCCTTATATGCCGCCAGCGCCCCGGTGAAGCGTATCGTATGCTCATCTACTGCGATTGCCGCGCCAAGGGGATATTTATCAGGGAGCAGCTCCGCGCCTACTTCCGGCTCCCAATAGAACACGCCAAGGCCCATATTATCTGGCACTTGCCTGACTGCCTCCATCGTATTAAGCAATAACTGGTATGTACCCTTTTCATCTGTCTCCGGCCCGCCCACTTCGCAAATCATGACCGGTTTCTGATACACTTGCGCATAATAGATCAATGGATTATAGAATAAATCGGCATTCTTCTCCCCATTATCGGGGATCATCTTCTCATACCAATACGGATAATAGGAAAATCCCAGGATATCTGTTTTTCCTCCGAAATGGAAGAAAGTCTCCAAAAAAGGATCGCAGTATTCTCGGTAATTCACGCAGGAAATGTGCGTGATCACCTGGCAACCCGGACAAACGTCCTTGACCGCTTCATATCCGGCGTTCAAAAAGGCTATCATCTGCTCCGGATGGTCTTTACAGCTTCCTACCGGCAACAAAAGCCCAGGATTAATCTCGTTTCCCACCTGCACCCATTCCGGTATCACATCATTTGCAACAAACAATTGTAGCACGTCCTTTGTATGCTGATAGACTCTCTTCGTCAGGCCTTCCACATCCTCATTCTCCCACTCTTGCGGAATATCCTGATACTGCGGATCTGCAAAATGGTCACTGTAATGAAAATCAAGCATCAGGCGCATCCCTGCTTCCTTTACTCTCTTCGATACCGCCAATACGCTTTCAGCGTCACAAAACCCTAACATACAGACCGTCCCGTCCTTCTTCGTCCAATAAGACTCTTTGGGCGGGTTCACGAAAATACGAAGCCGCACAGAATCTGCCCCCATTTCCTTCATTGCCCCAAAAGGATCAACTTCTTTTTCCTCCTGGTCTACCCAATGGATCCCCCTTGCTTCTAACTGGCTGAGCCATCCAAGATCAACACCATATGCTTTATTTGTCTTCATAGCTTTCTTCCGCTCCTTTTCCTCTTGTCTTTTTTATAGGCGATTGTAAAAAAAGGCAGAAGAAACTCTGCCTTTTTCTTTCCTGTATCAGAATTAACGTGTCGCCTTCCAGGCCTCATATTGGGAATTAAATTCATCTTTCACATTCTGCAAACCGGATTCATAACATTTCTGGATCATTTCATCTAATGTCGCATCCACATCCTCTACCAGGCCAAGTTCCAGCATCGGGACGTAATCGTCCAATACGACCTTGACTGCTGCAACATACGAATCGACTGGCGCCGTGTCGAATACAAACGTAATCGTCGGATTATTCTCCACTCTCTTGGCCCATTCATCAGAAATGGCTTTCATACGCGGGTCTGCACCTGCTTCGTTCAAATCGCCGTTCTTAATTGCCCAGGACGCGGAAATTGCAAATGGTGAGAAATCAGGAGATTTTTCAAGCTGTGTATAATAACCGTCGGCATCAATACTGTAATGTTCGCCTTCTACGCCAAGAGTGAGCAGCCTATTCAGATACGTATCAAACTTGATCAAGTCAAGGAGCATTGCCGCACGCTCCGGATTCTTCGATCCTGCCGCGATTGCCATATCGTTATTGGAGAATGCTTCACAGCCTACAAAGTGATCCGTTGTCAGGTCATATAGCGCGCAGGAAACGCCTTCGCTCTGCTCAGCCTGTCTGACATAGGTAATAACGGAGCCGTTCCATGCAATAGAAGCTCCCTGAAGCGCGCCAAACGCATCGTCATCTGTAACGGTATTCGTCAAGGCGCTACGGCTCCAGCATCCCGCATCCGCCATTTCCTTCATCTCTTTGGCGTATTCACGGAAATACTCGGTTTCATAGGACATAGTAATCTCATCGGTTGTCGGAAGGTCGCCGTCCCACTGGTAAATCATATCAAAGTAGTCACTATCCAGCGCAAGGAACGTGTCATATTGCTGACGGTAAACGTCCCAAAGCTCGTTGTTATCCACAGAAGAAGCCAATGCATAGATACCGCTTTCCGGCGTTTCTTTCTCCGCCATCGTCAGCATGAAGTTCTTATAATCATCCCAGCTCTTCAATTCGCTAATCCCGTGTTTATCCGCCAGATCCTGGCGCACTGCCACGATTTTGCCCATAGCCTGCGCTACGTTAGAAGGCACGGCGATCGTCTTGCCGGAAAGCGTTGTCTCGCTCCAGCTCTCCTTATCCTGATATTTATTTGCTAAAGGCATATAATTCGCAATAAAGTCATCTGTCAGTTCATAGAAAGAACCTTTGGAAGCTTCGGTATACATATAGCACCAAGGCGCCGTGAAAATTAAGTCTACCTGCTCGCCGCCCGCTAAAACGAGGGAATACATTGTCTGGTAATCGCTCCAGCTCATGAATGTAACGGCAAGATCCGTATTATATGGTTCAAGATATTCGTTGACTAAGCCAAGGACTTTCTCCCAATCATTTGGCGTATCGCCAATCAGGTACATATTGACCGTATACGGTTTGCTTAAATCCGCTGCCGCATAGAAGTCAGGGGAAGCAGTAATCGTCCCTTCTCCTACTGCTGCGGGCAGAGCATCCAGGGATACCGAAGGCGTAGCGTTCGTATCTGCATTGCCCGTAGCATCGGCACTACTGCTTGGCGAACCGGCATCGGCGCTTCCTTGCGTATCAGTGGACGCCTTATTGCCCCCCCCTCCCTCGGAACCGCATCCTGCCAATGTAGACAATGTAAGGCACATTGCCAAAGTAACTGATAAGATTTTTTTCTTTTTCATCTGTTTTCTCCTTTTTTGTATAATTATGTATAAATATAGTAATTTAAATATTGATATGGTTTATTATGAAACAGGCATTCCGGCATTCCGTGGAATGTCCATGCGATTCTCCCCCCTAGCCTTTGACAGCGCCAATCGTAAGCCCTTTGACAAAGTAGCGTTGTACGAATGGATAGAGCAATACAATCGGGCCTGTCGCAATGACTGTCATCGCCATCTTCATGCTCTCTAGCGGCACCGTTGGGAGCGCCATGCCAGATTTCTCCGCCACAATCCGCATCGCTTCTGCGCTGCCCAATACTCTTTGCAGATAATATTGCAGCATGAAACGGTTCTCATCTGTAATGAACAACTGGCAGTTATACCAATCATTCCAATAAGCTAGCGCCGCAAAGAGGCTAAGCGTGGCAATGAGCGGTTTGCTCAGAGGCAGTATCAGTTTCACATAGATCACAATGTCGCTTGCCCCGTCAATCTTGGCGGATTCTGTCAAAGCGCTTGGTATCCCCATCATGAAAGACTTCGCTATGATCATATTCCATACGGAAAACATAAGCGGCAGGATAATCGCAATATACGAATTCTTAAAATGCAGATACCGTACGCAGAGCATGTACCAGGGCACTAGCCCGCCGTTAAACAATGTCGTGAAGAAGAAGAAGAAGGAAAAATGGTTCCTCCAAGGAAAATCCTGGCGGGAAAGCACATAGCCAGTCATCGTGGATAGCAATACCGAAAGGAAAGTTCCCACGACCGTAATCCCTATCGTCGTAGCGTATGCTTTTAAAATTGCCACCGGGTTCTTTAAGCATAAGAGATAACTCTGTATGCTAAAATCCGTCGGCACTAACGGGTATCCGTTCCTGATCAGAGAAGCTTCATCGGTGAAAGAAGCGACAATGATCAAATAAAATGGCATGAGACAAAGCAGGGCAAAAAGGCCGATGACAATATATCCTACGATATTGACCGAAAGCACGTCCTTGCTCATATGACGTTTCTGTTTTATCATAGCTTTTGACACGATACCCACCTCCTTAATATAATGCGTAATCCGGGTTGACTTTTTTCACCAATTTGTTACAAAGCGTAATCGTGATCAGGCACAAAACCGACTGGTAAAGGCCTGCTGCCGCAGATACCCCAATATCTCCCGTATCTATCAGCAAACGGAATACGTAGGTGTCGATAATATCTGTCATCGGCTGTAAGAGCGCGCTGCTCTTGACCGTCTGATAGAATAATCCGAAGTCCCCGCGGAAAATATTGCCAATGGCTAGTAACACCAAGATCATCATCGTCGGCTTCAAGGAAGGAATCGTCAAATAACGGATGCGCTGCCAGGCATTCGCGCCATCGATGGAAGCTGCTTCAAACATTTCCTGATCCAATCCTGTAATAGCGGCAAGGTACACGACTGATCCGTACCCTGTCCCCTTCCATAATTTTAGGAAGATCAGGATGGGCGGCCATGCGCCCGGCGTATTATATAAATCGAACGGGTTCAATCCCATCCATGATAAAATATGATTGAATACCCCTCTTTCATAATTGAAGATGTTATACATGATCGCGCCCGCAACGACCCAGCTTATGAAATACGGCAGGAACATAAAAGACTGAGCGGTTTTCTTAAAATATTTATTCATGAGTTCATTCAACAAAATCGCGCTTCCCATTTCACAGACAACGCCCAACCCGATAAATGCGATATTATACAGGAGCGTATTGCGCGTTACCTGTCCAAGCTTCCCCGAGATCAGCAAGGCGTTAAAATTACTAAGCCCATTCCAGGGGGAGCCATAGATGCCTCCCGCATATTGATACTTCTTAAATGCCAGTACAATACCTGTCATCGGTATGTAACTAAATAAAATTACATAAATCACTGCCGGCGCCAACATCAGCAACAACATCCAATGCTTTTTGACGGTTTTCATAAAAGGCGCCTTATACTTTTTTGTTCCCGTTTTTTTGTCCATTTCGTACCCCTTTCCCTCACATGGTTTTTTCTCTTTTATTTTTTGTTATGTTCTTGTATAATATTTATAAATTTTTATATTCTTTTTAGTATTATTTTATTGATTTTTTACTTTCACAACAATGACCTAATCAGATAACCTATCTGGATTTTGTATCAAATATGGGAATCATTTATGAGGTGCCAAAATGAACAGAAAAGAACCACCACGCAGGAAAGAGTCTCCGTTCTCTTATGAAGAAAATAAAAATATGCCGTTCGATATCCTAAATGCTACGAGCGATATCAGCTATCTCTATAAGCTAAACGCGCCCTTTCAGATCACTTATGAATATTACAGCGGCTCCCAATCAGAGGGATATCTCAATATCCTATCCTTATCTGAGAGCGGCCCTTCATTTTATCAGGAATCCACGGAACTGCATAATTACCTTTTTCAGAACAAGGCGCCGCATTTTCATGATTTCTATGAATTCCTGATCGTCCTAGAAGGCTCCCTTTCCCAACAGATCGAGGGAAAAGAGTATCCATATGCGGAAGGCTATTCATGTCTTATCAACCGCAGCCTTCTTCATAAGGAATCCTTTAATCAGGCGACAAAAGTATTGTTTCTGGGATTTTCAATAGAATTTTTGATGAATCTCCTCCACGTCAATCATTCTGCTTATTTCGCGGAAGAGAATAAGATCCAGGAGACTTGCTTCTATCATTTTATCAACGATGATATAAGCAATCCTGGCAGAAAAGCTTATCTGGATTTCATTCCCACTTTGCATAACACAAGACCGCAAGAGACGCTCCACCAGCTTACGGATAGTTTGATCAGCGCCCTGATGTTCCCCAAATTCGGTTCGACCTATATGGTCAACGGCCTTTTATGCACCATCTTGCAATATATCTGTGATCCGAAGAATTATCACTGCACCTGTACCGAATTAGATAATAGCAGCGACTATCTTCTATTTTCCCGGGTAGAACATCTTCTAGAAGAAAACGACGGACGCATCTCACGTGCAGAGCTTTCCCGGAAGCTCAATTACAGCAGCGATTACCTAAACCGTATCATGAACAAATATACCGGTATGTGCCTGCACGATTACGGTATGAAGTTCTGCATGAAGAAAGCCGCACAATATCTTTCCGCCACGGACGAGCCGATTGTTTCTATAATGGCTAAGCTCTCTTTCTCCAACCGGACTTACTTTTATAAGCTATTCAAGGAATATTACGGCATGACGCCAAAAGAATACCGCAGGAAGTTCCAGTGACCTTCCTGCGGTATATTGTCTTTTCTCGGTTTTACTTCTTGGATTATATTCCCCGGACCCAGTCTCTCTTATGACTGCTTCGGTATCACTACCTTATCCAGTTTCCAGATCTCATCTACATATTGCTGGATGGTTCTATCTGATGTAAATTTACCGGAACATGCTATATTTAAAATAGCGCTCTTTGCCCAGCCTCTTTCATCCTTATATGCCTGCTCCACTTTACGCTGCGCTTCGGCATAAGCCTTGAAATCTTTTAAGATGAAATACGTATCCGCCTTAGACGTGCTCTGCGTATTTAACAAAGAATTATACAAAGTCCTGAACATATCTGTGTCATTCGGTGAATATGTCCCGTTAATGAGCTGCATCAGGACTTTCCTGATATCAGGGTCATTGTTGAAGATTTCCATCGGGTCATAGCCGCCATAGTTCTCATACTTGATGACTTCATCGGAGCTAAGGCCGAAGATAAAGGCATTCTCCTCTCCGACTTCTTCTACGATTTCCACATTTGCTCCATCCATTGTACCAATGGTAAGCGCACCGTTTAACATGAACTTCATGTTACCGGTACCGGATGCTTCTTTAGATGCTGTTGAGATCTGCTCGGACACATCCGCTGCTGCAAAAATCATTTCCGCATTAGAGACACGGTAATTCTCAATGAATACGACTTTAATCTTGCCATTGATGCTCGCATCGTTATTCACAACATCCGCTACCGCATTGATCAGCTTAATGGTCAGCTTCGCATTCCGGTAACCTGCAGCCGCTTTCGCGCCGAAAATAAAGGTTCTCGGATAGAAGTCCATATCCGGGTGTTCCTTCAATTCGTTGTACAGATACATCACATGTAAAATATTCATCAACTGCCGTTTATATTCATGAAGGCGCTTAACCTGCACGTCAAAAATAGAACGGGGATCAACCTCTATGCCGTTATGCTCCATAATGTACTTGGCAAGACGTACTTTATTCTGATATTTAATATTCATGAATTCTTGCTGCGCTTTCTCATCGTCAGCATAGATTTTCAGCTTGTTGATCCTTGGCAAGTCTGTAATCCAGTCGCTTCCCACATGTGCCGTTACCCAATCTGCAAGCAACGGATTGCCGTGCAGGAGGAAACGCCTCTGCGTGATGCCGTTCGTCTTATTATTAAATTTCTCCGGCATCATCTCATAGAAATCTTTTAATTCCTGATGTTTCAATATTTCTGTATGTAATCTGGCTACACCGTTTACGGAATAACCTGCCACAATCGCCAGATGCGCCATTTTCACCTGTCCGTCATAGATGATCGCCATCTTACGGATTTTCTCCTGATTGCCTGGATAAATCTGTTCTATGCGGGCAATGAACCTACGGTTGATTTCCTCAATGATCTGGTATACACGGGGAAGGAGCCGGGAGAAAAGCTCAATCGGCCATTTTTCCAATGCTTCCGCCATGATCGTATGATTCGTATAAGCGCATGTTTTAGTCGTTACTTCCCATGCTTCGTCCCATGTCAGGAAATAATCATCCATCAGGATCCGCATCAGTTCTGCAATCGCAACCGTCGGATGGGTATCATTTAACTGGAACGTTACTTTCTCATGGAATTTCCGGATATCATTATGCTTACGCATGAATTTAGCCACTGCTTCCTGTACGGATGCAGAAATAAAGAAATACTGTTGTTTTAAGCGCAACTCTTTACCTGCATAATGGTTATCATTCGGATAAAGCACCTCAACGATATTTCTCGCCAGGTTCTCCTGCTCTACCGCCTTACGGTAATCCCCTTTATCAAAAGAATCCAATTGGAAGCACTCTACAGGCTCTGCATCCCAGATACGGAGCGTATTGACGATACCATTGCCATAACCCACAATCGGGATATCATATGGGATCGCTCTTACGGACTGGTAGCTTTCCTGTTTGAAATGGCTTCTTCCATTCTCATCTACATACACATTGACATAACCGCCGAATTTCACCTCTTTAGCATATTCCGGCCTGCGCAGCTCGAACGGGTTGCCGTCCTTTAACCAGTTATCCGGCACTTCCACCTGATAGCCGTCCCGGATCTCCTGTTTGAACATACCATAACGGTAACGGATGCCACATCCATATGCCGCATATCCCAAAGTAGCAAGGGAATCCAGGAAACAAGCGGCAAGCCTTCCTAAGCCGCCGTTGCCTAGCGCTGCATCCGGTTCCTGGTCTTCTACTACATTCAAATCAATGCCCAGTTCCGCCAGTGCTTTGCGGAATACATCATACGCCTGTAAATTGATCAAGTTATTGCCAAGGGCACGTCCCATTAAGAATTCCATGGACAGATAATATACCATCTTCGGGTCTTGTTTATCATATTCTTTCTGGCTCGCCAACCACTGGTCTACAATAGCGTCTTTAATTGCATAAGAAACCGCTTGGAAAATCTGTTGGTCGGTTGCTTCCTCCAACGTTTTACGATAAAGAGTTTTTACATTATATAGCACACTTCTTTTAAACAATTCTGTATCAAATCTTGCTGCTTTCTTTTGCATTTATCTCCCTCCTTATAATGCCGCATAATCAGCTAATTATATTATAGTACTCTCGCTATTTCTTTTCAAGTCCGATAACAACCTTTTCCCCATTGACGTTCCATTCTTTGGATATCGGCAATGTCTCTTCTTCTACAATACATTCCGCAAGTACCTTCCCGGCAATCATTGCTTCGTTTTTACGTACAATGCCTGCAATCTTCTCATTGCCGCTTATGGAAACCTTAATATGATCCATGACTTCAAAGTCCGCGTCTTTTCGCATCGTCTGGATCTTGCTGATGACTTCGAAGACAAACCCTTCCTCAACTAATTCTTCCGAGAGGTTCGTATCAAGCACGACCGTCATGTTGTTATCCGCTTCAGATACATAGCCTTCTTTTTGTGCCATCTCAATAAGTAAATCATCTTTTTCCAGCACAATTTCTATGCCGCCTGCTTCAAACTTCAATGCGCCGTCTGCATTTAACGCATCCATCGCCTGGTTGCCATCAAGGCTGCTTAATGTTTTCTGGATACTTCCCAACTGTTTCCCGTATTTAGGCCCTACGGTGCGAAGCTGCGGTTTAAAGCTATAGCTGGTAAAGTCCCTGACATCTTCGGTGAACTTGATTTCTTTTACATTCAGCTCTTCTTTGATGATTTCCTGGTAGAATGTGCTAAGCGTATTCTCTGCCTTTACAAACATCGTCCCAATTGGCTGCCGGTTCTTGATATTCGCCGCATTACGCGCCGCCCGCCCCATAACGACAATCTTTAAGACCTCTTCCATGTCCTCTTCCAGCTTCGCATCAATCATCTGCTCATCCGCCACTGGGAAATCGCATAGATGAATGCTTTCCGGTGCATTCTGGTCAATGCTTCTGACCAGGTTCAAATAAATTTCTTCCGCCATGAAAGGAATCATGGGCGCCGCACATTTGCTAACCGTTACAAGCGCCGTATAGAGCGTCATATAAGCATTGATCTTATCCTGCTCCATTCCTTTTGCCCAGAAGCGTTCCCGGCTCCTTCTGACATACCAGTTGCTCATTTCATCGACGAAATTGTCAAGCACGCGCGCCGCTTCCGGAATTTTATACTCATTCAGATCAGCATCCACTTCTTTTATCGCTGTATTCAGCTTCGATAGCAGCCACTTATCCATGACAGGGAGCTGATCATAATCCAGCGTATACTTCGTTGCGTCGAACTCATCAATATTCGCGTACAGCACGAAGAACGCATACGTATTCCACAAGGTCCCTAAGAATTTACGCTGCCCTTCCTGTACCGCCTTGCCATGGAAACGGTTTGGGAGCCAGGGCGCCGAATTAATATAGAAATACCAGCGGATTGCGTCTGCTCCGTATGTCTCCAAAGCCTCGAACGGATCAATGGCATTTCCCTTGGATTTTGACATTTTCTGTCCGTTTTCGTCCTGTACATGTCCTAATACGATAACATTTTCAAATGGCGCTTTGTTAAACAGAAGCGTTGATTCCGCCATCAGTGAATAGAACCATCCTCTTGTCTGGTCAACTGCTTCGGAGATAAACTGCGCCGGGAACTGTTGCTCGAACAGCTCTTTATTCTCAAACGGATAGTGATGCTGCGCAAAAGGCATTGCCCCGGAATCAAACCAACAGTCAATGACTTCCGGCACGCGTTTCATCGTCTTGCCGCAGTCCGGACAAGTAATTGTGATCTCATCTATATACGGCCTATGCAGCTCTACCGTCTTCGCCTCCGGGTTGCCGCTCATCTTCGCAAGCTCTTCCCTAGAACCGATCGACTCCATATGCCCGCAAGACTCGCATTCCCATACGTTGAGCGGCGTCCCCCAATAACGGTTACGGGAAATGCCCCAATCCTGAATGTTCTCCAGCCAATTGCCAAAACGCCCTTCCCCGATAGACTCCGGAATCCAGTTCACAGTCTTATTGTTCCTTACCAAATCATCCCGTACGGCAGTCATCTTAATGAACCAGGACTCACGCGCATAATAGATTAACGGCGTATCGCACCGCCAGCAGAACGGGTAATCATGCTCGAATTTCGGCGCGTCTAACAGCTTGCCTTCCTTGTCCAGATCTTTGAGTATTTCCGGGTCGGCCTTTTTCACAAAAAGCCCTGCATAAGGAGTCTCCGGCGTCATTTCCCCTTTCCCGTTAACAAACTGTACGAAAGGAAGGTCATATTTACGCCCTACCTGCGCATCGTCTTCACCAAAAGCCGGCGCAATATGGACGATCCCGGTACCATCCGTCATCGTAACATACGTATCACAAGTAACAAAATGCGCCTTCTTACGCTGCTTTGCCGCCTCTTCTCCTGCACAGGCAAACAGAGGCTCGTATTCCTTGTATTCTAAGTCTGTCCCTTTATAAGTTTCTAAAATTGTATATGGCGCCTGATCTGTTTCCTCTGCGCCATCCGAAGCCGCAAGCTTGCCAAGCACATTGGGAAGAAGCGCCTCAGCCATATAATACGTCATGCCATCGGCTGCTTTTACTTTTACATAAGTCTCCTCGGGGTGTACGCAGAGCGCCACATTAGAAGGAAGCGTCCAGGGCGTTGTCGTCCATGCCAGGAAATAGGCGTCCTCCCCTACTACTTTAAAGCGCACTACTGCGGAACGCTCTTTGACCGCTTTATACCCTTGCGCCACTTCATGAGATGATAGCGGCGTCCCACATCGCGGGCAATATGGCACAATCTTAAACCCTTTATATAATAACCCTTTATCCCAGATCTGTTTAAGCGCCCACCATTCAGATTCAATGAAATCATCATGATACGTCACATATGGGTCATTCATGTCTGCCCAGAAACCGACGGTTCCCGAGAAGTCTTCCCACATGCCTTTATATTTCCAGACAGATTCTTTACATTTACTGATAAAAGGATCAAGCCCGTATTCTTCAATCTGCTCTTTGCCATCTAACCCTAATAGCTTCTCAACTTCCAGTTCCACGGGAAGGCCATGCGTGTCCCATCCTGCTTTCCGGGGAACCATATACCCTTTCATTGTGCGGTAACGTGGGATCATGTCCTTGATCACACGCGTCAGCACATGGCCGATATGAGGCTTGCCGTTCGCGGTCGGCGGGCCGTCATAGAACGTATAAACTTCACCTTTCTGACGATTGTCCATGCTTTTTTGAAAAATATCATTGTCCTTCCAAAACTGACAGATCTCTTTCTCTCTGTCCACAAAGTGTAAGCTGGTATCAACCTTTTGATACATATTCATTCTCCTCTCTGTCCCCAACATCCTTGTATCATTTAGCATAAAAACTTTTGCAATGTTTCCTCTAATTTATCAATCTCTACCGGTTTGGAAAGATGTGCGTTCATTCCGCTTGCCAATGCGTTCCTCTTATCTTCTTCAAAGACATTGGCAGTCATTGCCACAATCGGGATATCCGCCAGATCTTTCCTCTCCAGGCTACGGATCTCCCGTGTCGCCTGATATCCGTCCATAATCGGCATCTGGATATCCATCAGGATCAGATCATAATATCCCGGCTCAGCGCTTTGCACCTTCTCTACCGCTATTTTCCCGTTCTCTGCCGTATCAATCAAAAATCCCATCTCGCCGAGAATTTCCCGGATAATCTCTGCGTTTATTTCAATGTCTTCTACTATCAGGATCCTCTTATCCGTAAAATCCACTTCTTTCGGCTCAGTATCCTGCATGCCGCCCGCTCCTGCCTCTTCTGGGCCTGCCGCTCCTATCTCTCCTGTTTCCACGGCATCTAATGTGTTGTCCATGGCATGTGATGCATTATCTATATGCGCCTTAAAAATAAAACAGACAATGAATTCCGCGCCTTGATCCGGTTCGCTGACAACCTTGATCGTTCCGCCCATCAAATCGACAAGGCTCTTCGTAATAGACATCCCAAGGCCCATGCCATGCAATTTACTGATCGTAGATGACTTCTCTCTTTCAAACGGCTCGAAAATGCGCTCCTGGAATTCCTGGCTCATGCCAATCCCGTTATCTTTTACTCGCAGCTCATAAGCATAGGAACCTTCTATTCCCAAACTGCTCTGTGCCAGGGAAATTGTAATCACGCCTTCCGGCTTCGAAAACTTTACGGCATTGCTCAGCAGATTAAACAAAATCTGGTTCATCCGCAATTCGTCACAATAGACGCTTCTATTCTTGATTTCCATCATATCTATACGGACGATAAGCTTCTTTTTCTCAATATCTGACTGTAAAATATCTTTCGTCCGGGTAATCACATCCAATAAATCGCAGGCGCTTTCTGTCAATTCCATCTTATCATTGCTGATCCTCGACATATCCAGCGCATTATTGAGCAAATGCATCAGCCTTCTTCCGGATTCATCAATCTTCTCCAGGCTGTCTATCATTTTCTCCTGTTCTTCTTTATGTTTCAGCGCAATCGCAGTCAATCCCAAAATGGCATTCATCGGCGTACGGATATCATGCGACATATTGAACAAGAAAGAAGTTTTGGCCCGGCTTCCTTCCTCTGCATGGGCAAGCGCATCCCTGAGCAGTATTTCCTGCTCGCGCATCTTCTCATTCATTACTGCAAGCTCTTTCGCCCTCTTTTCCGTAGCAACCTGTTGCTCACGCCTCTTCTGTAAATCATGTACCTGCCACAATAGGAAGATAATGAGCAGAAAGCCGATTGCCATAATCATAATAGCATATCGGTAACGGTATGCAAAATCTTCCATGGTAAATTGATATACGTTCTCTGCGCTCTCTTTAATGATAATGAAAGATACTTCTTCCTTATCAAGGCCTCCAATCCCCTTATTCAGAATGGACAATAAAAGCGCCGTATCTTCGTCTAATATATTTCTCTGGCCTTCTCCAATTGGCACAACCGCAGCCAGACAATGGTAATCCCCGATCGCAGCAGCGCCGACTACTTGTAAATCATCATAAATCGGTTTTGCAAGAATCCGCTGCAACGAATACTGGTTCTGTAACACGGCATCCGCCTTTCCAGCTAACAACGCCGATAACGCATCTTGCGTGGAAGGATAATAATCAATCCGGAAGTTCGGATAAATATCCTGTAGCGCCTTAGAAAGCGTCTGTGAGCCTGACGATGCCGCGATCACCATATCGGTATCCGCATCTAATACAACCCCTTTTTTACAGACGAAAACCTTCGCTGTCTGCAAATAAGGTTCTGTCATTGCAATCCCTGCCACCTGTTGATTGATCGAATGATATTCCACGCTTGCGACCAGATCTGTTCCTATGGCCTGCAAGTCCTGATAAGTAATATCTCCTTCCGGCAGCAGAGCATAACGGAAGCGAAGCCCCGTTGTCTCAGACACAATGTTCAAGACATCCACAGTAATCCCTTTTGCTTCGCCTGTTTCTTCATCTTGAAAGAGCAGAGGACAAATATCAGTATCGCATCCGATGACAATCTCCTCGCCCCTATCCACAAACGCCTGTTCCTCCGCTGTCAGTTCTACCGGCGTATGTACAAAACTGTTTTCTGCCGCCGTAGCCTTTAATGGAAACAATCTCCAAAGGGCAATATGAGGAACCAAAACCGAAAGAAGCATAATATAGGCGCCTATATGCGCTTTTTTCTTTTTCATCCATCTACACCGCTTTTCTGCATTCACTCTGCAAAAATGAGATCGCAATTCTTGAAACGCAAGCTGTGCGCCTGCGTCTATTATAAATATACTATACCAAAAAATTAGGATAGTGCAAGCGAGGATTTTCGATGAGCCTACTCTTGAAAATGTGTTTTCATTTCTATCCGCATCTCATCCAAATACGAATCTTCCATATGGATCCCATCTACAAAGTTCTCCTCATCCACATAAATTATGCTTTTCTCGAACTCCTCAAATATTTTCTCTGCGCCACAAGATACAAACCGTTGCTTCATCTGCCCTGCATCATACTCAAAACCGTTTGGCAAAGGCGATGACAAAATATGCAATACAATATGATGTTCATCACATATTGCCTTCATTTTCTGAATATATACAAAAGGCATATCAGTCCCCTTATACTCATGCTTCCTGATCTGCACTAAATTCCTACAGGTATTTTGATACAGATCCAACAGTTTAGGATACCTGCCCAATAACCATTTAGGAAATTCATGCTGCGCAAAAAGCCTGCCAAACATGAAATCAATGTCCTCTTTCGTTCCCGCCTCTAAGCATTGTGTCAAAGGCTCCCGGTACAAAGGCGTTACGAAATAGCTATATGTGTATACAAAATTAACCTCACTCATCAGGCTATCCGGTCTTGCGATATAATATACCTCTTCTAACTGCGGGTTGTTCTCTATAAATCGCTCCAGCAAAATATAATTACCTGCTGTCATAATCGCCTGATTCGTTGCCAAATAGCAAGTTTCATCGTCTTCTTCCTGATATTGCGGTGCAAAAATCTGCCTTGCGACACTGTCTCCTAACACCAATTTGGTATATCCTTCATTCCTGCCGGCTCTCTCAAGCGCTTCATAAACTTCAGACGCTACATTCCTAGAACCACCCGTAAATTTATAATAAGCGACATTAATCAATAGAAACATGGCTGCTGCGCCTATCCATATGAAAATGATTCTTCCTAAGAATTTTTTCATTTTAATGCCACACCTATTCCCTTCCATAATCTTATATCTTAGAATTGAAAATAAATGAACGCGCTACTGTCTATCCCGTATCTTAGATAATAGAACATCCCTACAGCCAGTAGAATGCTGACGAATATCCCGTTTAAAACCTTTTCCGCTCCTTTTTCCTTCTCCCGGTCTATCCAGAATAACAGAAGAAGAAACGCCGCCAATAAACAGCCTTGCATACGCGGGATCCCCAATTGGCTTATGCCAAATTGCAAGTACGCGCCCAACGCCCCAACGCCATCGAAGCAATGTGCGAGAACAAAAACAGCATCCGCCATAGACTCCATCCGAAAGAAGACCCACATGATGCTCACCAAAACAAAAACAATAACCTGTCTTATGATCTTCGGCACCCGTATCGTATGCTTTCTTTTATAAAATACATTTTCTAAGACCTGGGCAATGCCGTTCATGCCTCCCCATGCCAGAAATGTCCAATCTGCACCATGCCATAACCCGCTCAATACATATACGCACATCACATTCCTGACTTGCTTCCACGCCGCTACCCGATTGCCTCCAAGCGGTATATAGACATATTCCCGAAACCAGGAAGTCAGTGAAATATGCCATCTTTTCCAAAAATCTTTTATAGAATCTGCAAAATACGGCTGTTTAAAGTTCTCATGTATCGAAATCCCAAACAACCCTGCCGTACCAATCGCAATATCCGAGTATCCCGAAAAATCACAATAAATCTCTATAGCATAAAGAAAAATCGCAATAAGCAACGGAAATCCTACATATCCCCCTATATTCGAATAAATCTGACCGGTTATTGCTGCAAGGCTATCAGCAATAATTAATTTTTTCATATAACCTAATAAAATACGCTGAAAGGCTCTACAGCTTCCTTCATAGGAAAATGACATTTCTTTCTTAAACTGTGCAGTCAAAAATGGGATCTTCTCAATCGGCCCTGCCAGTAAGATCGGGAAAAATATGACGCTTTCCGCAAAGTATCCAAAATGTCTCTCCGCCGGGGTTTTTCCCAGATATACATCTGCCACATAGGCGATCGTCTGGAAAATATAAAAAGAAATCCCAACCGGAAGAATCCATTGAAAAACAGAAAACTCCTTTGAGCTTCCTAATATATGCAGTATATCGTTGACTATGCTTCCCAAAAAGCCGACATATTTGAAAAGGCATAAAATAGCCAATTCCAATACAATATAAACAATCAGGACAGGTCTTTTTCTATCCCGCCGATGATCAATGACGCGGGCGGCAATATAAGTTATGCCAGAGATAAACACTACTAACAACGTATATTGAAAGTTCCACAAAGAATAATAGAAGCAGCCTGCCGCCAGCATCAGGCACCACCTATAACGCGATGGCATCTTCCAGTAGCATGACCATAGCAGAAAAAGAAATAACACGAATCCAAAAGATTGAAACAACATGACATTCTATCCCTATTCTTATTTTATTTCTCAATTATATACTACAACCTATATTTTGACAAGGCACTCCCCATTTAACGATAGCCGGATAGCATATAGCCAAAATCTTATGCTGGTTTTCTATATCGCCGTGCGTTAGTTTATATTTTCTTAACTTGAAAAGTTATCTTTCATAAAGTATGATAAAAGAAACATCTGAAAATGAAAAAGGGGAAAAAATATGCTTCGTATCATTACTGATTCCGCAAGCGATCTGCCTAAAAGATATATCGAAGAGCACAAGCTCCATGTCATCCCGACTCCTGTTGTCATTGATGACGTCGATTATTTTGATGGCAAGACCATTCAGACAGAAGAATTTTACAACATCTTAGATGACATCAAACGGGACGTCAAAACTTACCATATCAATCCCGCCATGTTCACAGATGCGTTCACGCCGTATGCACAAGCAGGGGATACCGTTATCTATCTATGCTTCTCCACGGGGATCGCAGGCACATATAATGCGGCAAACATCGCCAGAAACGGTATATTGGAAGATTATCCCGATTTTGACCTGACGATCATCGACTCCAAATGCGCCTCTATTGGCTTTGGATTAGTCGTTTCTAAATTAATCACTATGTTGGAAAAAGGCGCTACTAAAGAAGAACTTATAGAAGCAGCCGATTACTTCATTACACATATCAAACACGTTTTCACTGTACAGACGCTTGCCTACCTGATCAAAGGCGGGCGCCTCACCAAATTCAAGGGCGCTATCGCAGAAACGCTGGATATGAAACCAGTTCTCATCGTAGATGACAAAGGCGCGCTATCGGTGATCAAAACAGTGCGTGGCCGCAAGAAATCCATGCGTTACTTGGTCGAATATGCCAAAGAGGCAGGTTCCCATCTGGAAAACCAAACAGTTGCCATATGCCATGGGGAAGATCATGAATCACTCTCTTTTGTCAAAGAGATGGTCGAAGAAGCTTTTCATCCTAAGTCTATTCTTGTCACGACAGTCGGCTGCGCAATCGGTGCACATACCGGGCGTGGTATAATCGGCTTCTGTTTTTTTGATGCCGATAACGGCAAATATGCCGAATACTTTGCGCAATAGCGCAAAAAGTCATCGCAAGATTTATAAGCTATGGAAAGGGCACGATTATTTTTATGGAAACGGCACAGGAACATATTTATCTGGAAGAAAACGGGAATTTTAAAATGAGAGAATTGGGAGAGAACGACTTAGAACAGTTTAACGCCCTCCTGCAATATGCTTTTCAAGTCACCTCTTATGATCTGTTCCAGACCGGCTGGCAACAGGACGAGATCAAGACTGCCAAGAGCCCAATCCTCAAAGAAGCTTACGTCTTAGGCTGGTTTTATCAAGACAAACTAGCTTCCATGATCGTTGTATACTCCATGAAAGTCAATATACAAGATGAGATCATGGATATGGGCGGCATCACTGGTGTCGCTACCTATCCCGAATATACAGGAAGAGGTTTAATCCATTCGCTAATGCGGCACGCTCTCGATTATATCCATCGGGAAGGAATGTTAGTTTCTTTCCTTTATCCCTATTCCATTCCCTTTTATCGTAAAATGGGCTGGGAAATCGTATCCGATAAGTTAACATTTATTGTCAAGGACACACAGCTTCCAAAAACAGTGCCTGTAGATGGCATGGTCGAACGTGTCAGCCTTGACTCCGAAGATTATCATAACGTTCATTCTTATTTCGCTTTACAGCGTCATGGCGCGCTGATCCGTGATAATCTGTCATGGGAAGAATACTGGCGCTGGGACAATGAAGACATCATTGCCGCAGTCTATTACAGCAAAGAACATAAACCGCTTGGCTATGTTGTCTATTATATCGCTAATGAGATCTTCCATATCAAAGAAATGGTCTACTTAAACATTGAAGCAAATCATGGTCTATGGAATTATATCAGCGCTCATTTTTCTATGATCACACAGGTAAACGGCAACAACTACTCCGGCGAAACAATGGCTTATTTATTTGAAGACAGTGAGATCACCGAAACCATCTCGCCCTACATAATGGCGCGCATCATTGATGTCAAAGGTTTTCTGTCCGCCTATCCATACCAGGCACAGCCCGAAGATCTCAAGCTTCATTTTCTTGTCCATGATAAAATGGCTCCTTGGAACGAAGGGGATTATATGGTTTCCTGGCACGAAGGCAAGACAGTCTGTGAGCGGGTCGAGAACAACCAGTCCATCAATGTGGTGGAATTATCCGTCAATACGCTGACAACCATGTTAATGGGATATAAAAGGCCCACTTATCTATACGAGCATGAAAAAATCCAAACAGAATACTATATGCTGACATGGCTAGAGCGTTTGATCCCAGTCGAAAAGCCTTATTTCTCAGATTATTTCTAAATCCGGCTCCAAATACCCCTGGGGGTTCCCGCATTCCCGGGTTCTCTCGTTCCCGGATTTCTCATGTTCCTAGAATCCTCTCATTCCCAGGGTTCTCTCATTCCTGGTTTTCTCACGCTCCCAAACTTCTCACATTACATGGCCGGAGTTATCAACAACTCCGCCAAAAATTCCGCCGTCGGAAGCAGTACCTCAGGATTGACACAAAACGCGGGATGATGGATCGGATGGCCGACACCGGTGCCGATTTTCATATAGCATCCAGGGATATGCTCTTCATAGAAAGAAAAATCATCCGCACCAAGAGAATGTTCTTCAGGAACAATAGATAATCCCGTTTTCTCCGCCATTTGCGCGCAAAAATCCGCCATTTTCTTATTGTTAATCGTTGCCGGGGAACCGGGAATCCATTCTACTTGCGCTTCTGCGCCGTATGCCTGTGCCGTCTTCTCCGCTATCTCCTGTAACCGCCTCTCATACAGGATCCTGTCTTCCCGCTCCATCGTGCGGACAGTTCCTTCTAACACTGCCTCGGCAGGAATGACATTCCACGTTGTCCCTGCGCTCACTCTCGTTACGCTCAAAAGTGACGGATGAAACGCATTCACATTCCTGCTCACAATCGACTGTAACGCCTGGATGATCGCAGCCGATGTCACAACCGGATCAATTCCGCCGTCAGGATGAGCGCCATGGCATCCGATTCCTTTCACAGTAATGATAAATCTATCTACTGCCGCCGTCACATATCCTTCCCGTATCCCGATAGTCCCTGCCTCATTGGTAGGATCGGCATGAAAGCCCCATATACAGCCGACATCGTCCATGACGTCAGTTTCCAGGATCTTCAATGCGCCAAGAGACGTTTCTTCCGCAGGCTGGAAAATAATCTTCACACAGCCTTGCAGTTCCTTTCTCCTCTCCTGTAGCAAAATAGCACAGCCTATCCCTGCCGTAATATGCATGTCATGACCGCAGGCATGCATCTTGCCAGACTCCTCGGAAACATAGGCAAGCTCCGTCTCTTCCGTAATCGGCAAAGCGTCTATATCACAGCGCAATGCGCGTACCGTCCCTTCCTTTTCCCCGCGGATGACTGCTACCAGGCCAGTCTGTAATTCATACGGCAAAATTTCAATCCCATGTCTCGTTAAAATTTCCCTGATTTCCTTAGTCGTCCTATACTCTTCATAAGACAACTCCGGGTGCCTATGAAACCAATAAAAAGCTTCCTTCAATTCTTTTTCCAGATCTCTCATATTAATCCCCCATTCTTGCTCAACTTGCGAATTTTGGGGCCAAGACGCTATCAGCGTCAGCACAAACTCGCATGTGAAAAATCTTTGATTTTTCAACCTATGCGCCATCTCAGAGCAGTTTACCGTAAGTATTATCTTTTCTCACTATTAGGATCTAATGCGTCCCGCAATGCATCCCCTACGAAATTAATCGCCACGACAAGCACCACGATCAGCAGACCCGGCGGAATCCAAAGCCACGGTTTATCAGTAAGCACTGTCAGAGACTGTGCGCCGTTAAGCATATTCCCAAGGCTTGCCATCGGTGGCTGTACGCCCATGCCAAGGAAACTAAGCGCTGCCTCATCCAACATCGACAACGCCAAGACAGAAGTCCCATACACCAAAATCGGGGCTACCGTATTCGGTAATATCTCCGAAAACAAAATATGGCGAAGCGGCATGCCTGCGACTATATTCCCTTTGACGAAATTCGTCTCCCGTAAAGAAAGTACATTTCCCCGCACCAATCTGGCTATACCCGGCCAGTCCACAAAGCCAAGGATCAAAATAATATTCCATAAGCCCGGTTTAAAAATGGACGCAGCCACAAGCACGAGCAAAATATAAGGAAACGACATAACCATATCTGTAAACCGCATGATGACCATATCTACGACACCGCCGAAATATCCCGCAGCCAAACCCAATGCCACCCCTATCACGGTTGACAATAACGTCGCCATGACTCCGACCAGAAGAGAAACCCTGGTCGCATAGAGCAGCCTGCTCAGCACATCTCTCCCTATCTGATCTGTCCCCAGCAAGAATTCCTTGCATGGCGCGCCACTAAAAGGCCCCACAATTGCATCCGGCTCATAAGGCGCGATAAAAGGCGCTAAAATAGCCGCCAAACACAAAACTGCCAAAACGATCAGGCTGGCCGCCGCCAGATGATGCCTTCGGAACCTTCTAAAAACCGTCTGTCTATAACTTTCCGTTGCAATGCTTTTATTCTTATCTTGTGCTTTCACTATACTGATAACCATGCCTTCCTACACCCTGCGAATCGGAGCCGCAGGCACAAATTTACATTGATAAAATCTGCCGCCAGGCTGATTTTGCAACCTAATCCCTATGTCAGAGCAGTTTACTACGATGACACGCGTCGGAAATCTCTAATTTCCCACTACGATCAATACTGATGGCAAACGTGAATGGATGCTTAGAGTTGAATCGTTGGATCTACCAGCGCATAGAGAATATCCGTCAGGAGATTGCCAACAAGGACAACAATTGCAGAAAGCAAACATACGCCCATAATAACAGGATAATCCCGGTTGCTAATGGCGCTCATCGTCATCAGCCCAAGACCAGGCCAGGAGAAAACCTGTTCTATAATAATCGCGCCTCCAAAAAGCATTGGGATCTGCATGCCAATAACTGTCACAATCGGTACGAGGGCATTTCTCAACGCATGCTTATAAATCACCTTAAACCTGCCAATTCCCTTGGCTCTTGCCGTCCGTAGATAATCCTGCTGCAAAATCTCTAAGACCGAGCTCCTAATGTATCGTATATTGCTGCCTGCCATAGACGCTGCCAATACAATGACCGGCATGACCATATGCTTCGCCACATCCGCCACACCGCCGCTGGTTCCTAATGTTGTCATGCCGCTTGACGGCAAAAGACCGAGTCTGACAGTGAAAATATAAATCAATAACAACGACAGGAAAAACCCTGGAACACTGCTCCCCAAAAAGGATAGCGTCACTACCGTATAGTCACCCTTGGAATATTGATGGACTGCGCTGTAAATGCCTGCCGGTATCGCCAACAGCAAACTGATGACCAAAGATACGCCCATCAACAATAACGTTGGCCCCAAATGACTACCAATCATGGCACTGACCGATTGATAGGACTTCATGGAATATCCCAAATTCCCTCGCAGAAGCTGCCCCAACCATACAAAGTATTGTATATAAAAAGGCTTATCCAGGCCTAGTGCGATTCTCTTTGCTTCCAATGCCCCTTCCGAGACTCTTGGCCCTTGTAACATTTCCAGCGGGCTTCCGGCAAGGCACATAATCCCATAATCAATAATTGTGATGCCAATCAATACAGGAATTGCAATAAGAATTCTTTTCAAAATATATTTGCCCATGGCAATACCTCTCTGCTATTTATGAATCCTACAGCCTCATCTTACTCTTGAAGCCGCCGGAAACTCTCATCCTACGATGGCGCTGCTCGAAACTCTCATCTTACTCTTGATGCCGCCCGAAACTCTCATCCTACGATGGCACTGCTCGAAACTCTCATCTTACTCTTGATACCGCCCGAAACTCTCATCCTACGATGATGCTGCCCGAAATTCTCTTTTTTCAGGCGAAATCAGACATGCTGTAAAATGCCCGCCCGCCGTTTTCTCCACGATTTCCTGCATCCCAGGTTCGTTTCCACTACAGGCTTCCATAGCATACGGACATCTCGTATGAAAACGACATCCTATAGGAGGCTTCGTGTTATTCCCGATCTCCCCTTGTAAAAGGCCATGTCCTAAGCCGTCCTCTTCGGGATCCGGGATCGGCACTGCGTCCAAAAGCGCCTGCGTATAAGGATGCGCCGGATTGCGGAAAATCTCTTTCGCCTCTCCGATTTCCACGATTTTACCAAGGTACATCACGGCAATTCTGTCACTGACATAATTTACCGCGCCAAGTCCATGTCCAACGAAGAGAAGCGTCAGATGCAGCTCTTTTTGCAAGCTCTTTAACAAGTTCAAAATCTGCGCTTGTATCGAAACGTCCAACGCGCTGACCGGTTCATCACAGACGATAAACTCTGGGTTCAAAGATAACGCCTTCGCAATACCGATCCGCTGTCTCTGCCCGCCTGAAAATTCATGCGGATATCTGCCTAACATATTCTTCGACAATCCGACCATATCTAAAATCTTCAGAATGTCTTTCTCCACCGTTTCTTTCGAAGAAATCTTATGATACAACATCGGCTGCGCCAGAATTTCATAAATATGTTTCCTCGGGTTCAAAGAAGAATACGAATCCTGGAAAACCATCTGCAAATTCGTACGGATCTGCCTCATCTCCCGCTTATCCATACTGGAAAGGTCCCTGCCCTTGTAATAAACTGTACCTGCCGTCGGCTTTTCTAAACCGACAAGCTGCCTGCCAATCGTAGATTTTCCACAGCCTGACTCTCCCACAAGACCCAAAGTCTCCCCTGGCATAATAGAAAAACTGACGCCGTCCACTGCCTTCACATATCCTGTCGTATGCGTAATAATGCCACCTTTAACAGGATAATATTTTTTCATGTCCACTACCTGGATCAATGGCTCATGGCTCTCTTCTTTTACCGGTTGTCGCTCCTTCTCCATTTCTTGCTCCATTATACGCTAACCTCTATGCCTTTCTATCAAACTGCTTTGCGTTCTGTCAGACTGTTCTGCTTTCTTCCAGACTGCTTTGCTTTCTGTCAGACTGTTTTGCTTTCTTCCAGACTTTTTCGCGTTCTGTCAGACTGTTCTGCTTTCTTCCAGACTGCTTCGCTTTCTAACATACCATCCTAGAACCCAACTTTTTGTCGTATACATTTCGCCGTATGTCCGGGCGCAAACTCATAGTCTTCTTGTCTTCTATCGCACTCTGCTCTATAATGTTGACAGCGTTTGGCAAACCGGCATCCTACTATATCATCATAATTCTCTGGCACAATACCCGGAATAGATACCAGTTTTCGGTCAATATCATCTCTTATGGTCGGCACGGAAGCAAGCAAAGCCTGCGTATAAGGATGTTTTGGGTTTCGGAACAATTCCTTGACAGGGGCTTCCTCGATCAGTTGTCCTGCATACATGATCAGTACTCTGTCTGCCATACGCGCAACCAGTCCAATATCATGTGTGATCAAGATAATAGACATTCCGTTTTCCTGTTGCAATTCTCTTAAAAGCTTCATGATTTGCGCCTGTATCGTAACATCAAGTGCTGTTGTCGGTTCATCCGCGATTAATAGTTTCGGATTGCACGAAAGCGCCATGGCAATCATAGCTCTTTGCCGCATGCCGCCTGAAAGCGTATGTGGGTATTTTTTCATTGACCGTTTCGCATCCGGCATACCGACTCTTTGAAGAAGCGTTTCTGCTCTTTTTACAGCTTCCTCTTTAGAAAGGCCCATATGTGTCCTGATGCTCTCCGTAATCTGGCTTCCTATTGTAAAAACAGGATTCAGGGAGGTGAGCGGATCTTGGAAAATCATCGTGATCTGGTTTCCTCTGACTGCATCTAATTCTTTCTCCGTCATGGCAAACAGATTCATTCCATCAAACTGAACTGTTCCATCCGTCACCTTTCCATCTCTTGCTAATAATCCCATGATAGAAAGGGATGTCACGCTTTTCCCACAGCCGGACTCTCCTACAATGCAGACAGTCTCCCCTTTATCCACATGAAAATGAATATGGTCTACGCTGATATTTGTCCCAAAATCGCTCTGAAAAGTTGTTGTAAGTCCATCCACTTCCAATAAATGTGACATATTTCTTCTCCATTATATGCATGATACGCTATGGCAACAAATACCACAGACGGCTTGATACCATCTGTGGCATTTCACTTATCGTTTATATTATCATTAATATCTCCATGCTGCAAGATATAACGCTCTCTACAAGCTCTACTCTACAATGTCCCATTCGTGTACATTGGCAAAGAACCCATAAACATTCGCATTCACTCCTGTCAGCCGTTTATTGACAGCGCCCTGCCCGCTGATGATATAAGCGGAAAACATCGGTACGTCCTCTTGTACTTTCCGATCGACTATAGAATAAAGCTCCTTAATCTCATCAGTGCTTGCAGCCGTCTGGGAAGCAGCCAATGCCTCATTGATTTCTTCATTGCTATATCCCGTCCAGCTTCCTTCCCCGCCAAGAAGCCATGCAATATCCGGATATGGATCCACTGGCGCATACGTATACTGCACCGCAAAGAGATCATAATCCATCGTACCTGCGGTCGTCATCAATGTTGCAAGGTCAACCGTCTGGATCTCGGCTTTGATGCCTACCGCCGCCCACTGTGCTACCATAATCTGTGCAGCGTTCACAAAAGCGCCATCACCAGAATTTACGAAAAAGCGCAACGTCTGGGAACCATCCCAACCTGCCTCTGCCAATAACGCTTTCGCCTTTTCAGCATCATATGGAGTAGGCACAATTGTCTCGTCATAAAAAGGCCCTGCCGAAGATAGGAAACCGTCTACAATTTCTCCATGCCCTTTCATTAATTGCTCTAAAATCTGATTCCTATCGATGGCATATAAAAGCGCCTGCCGTACTCTTTTATCCGGAATATTCGCCGTCTGGATGAAAACAGACTGGTTCGTTATCGGTGAACCGTATACAACGTTAATATTCTCAAGAGCCTCAATATTTTCATAATCTTCCTGAGGGATCGCCGTCATGGTATGATGCGTCACGTCAATCTCTCCCGACTGTAATCCTGCATAAATCTGGCTAGAATCTATAATCCTGAAATTTAACTTTTCAATATTAGGCGCGCCCTTCCAATAGCCTTCATTTGCCACATAGGAAATATAGTGGTCAACATCATAATCTGTCACCATATAAGGGCCGCTGATCACATCCGGGTGATTAAACCAATCTAGTGTCATCAGTTCCTCATCACTATATTTCTCTAATACATGTTTCGGCAGCGTATGGAAATATAGGGCATAAGTATTTTCAAATGAGGTCAGTGCAAGCGGATATTTTGTCGTAAACTGGACTGTCTTCTCGTCCAAAATGGTAATGCCTTCTACGCTGTCGGCGCCTTCCGTCACAAATCCGTTATCGTCAGTTCCCTCGAATGCATAGAGCATCAATGTTGTATTGGCAATAACCGGACTTGCCAGACGGCAAAATGTGAATTCGACGTCTGCCGCTGTTACCGGCGTCCCGTCTGACCAGGTTGCATTTTCATCAATATGGACAATAAAATTGATATTATCCTCAGTCGTAATGGAATCCGCTAACATTGGCTGGAAGTTCAGGTCTCCATCAAGCTCTAAAAGCGGAAGGAACTCCAAATCCACCGCATACTTATTAATCCATGTCTGGTCGTTTGTAAAAGGATTCAATCCGCCCAGAGAATCAGTGATTCCAATATTTACAATGTTCTCGTCTGTATTCGCACTTTCATTTACGGGCACACTATCCTGTCCCTGCCCGTCCGGCGTGCCGGTTTGCCCCTCGGACGAGCCACACCCTGCGGTCACCAGCAATAGTGATAATGCCAGTGCAAAACAAAGGCCTTTCTTATATAATTCTTTCATCTTCACTCCTCCTCATATTTCCTACTATCCAGCTAGGAACTGTGTTAAATTATATTTCCACATACTACCATTGTCAATATTTTTTGGTAAAAATTTCTCTCCTTGACAAAAAAAGCAAGACGTTGTATATTACGATTACTTTTAGTGCCAATGAAGAGTTTCTCTTCTCTCACCCTGCATATGTTATAGAAAGGGCTTGGAATGAATCATGAAAAATTTACTCAATTACCAATCCAGCGAATATGACTGTGGGCCAGTCGCTCTTACCAATGCTGTCCGCTATCTTTTCGAAAGAGAAGAAATCTATCCTGACATTATTAAATATATTATGCTCTATTGCTTAGATTCCTATAACGAAGCCGGTGAAGTCGGCAAACGCGGCACCTCCGCGTCAGCCATGATGTTCCTTGCCAATTGGCTCAACCAATTCGGCTCTATAAAAAACTTCCCCATCTCCTGCGAGTTTCTATCCGGCAAAGATGTACATATTAATCAAACGAGCAAAATCATATGCGCCCTTCAGCAGGGCGGTGTTGTTGTCATACGTTTATTTTTGGAAGTAGGACACTATGTATTGCTGACAGGTATTGAAAATGACAGCCTCTACCTCTTCGATCCTTATTATGAAGAGGAAAGCGACCCTGAATTGAGCGAAGAATATCATGAACCTGGCATCACCTTCATCAATGACCAGCCAAAACGAGCCAACCGCCTTGTCTCAATCGAACGCCTGAACCGTACCGGCGAAGGCTTCTATGAAATGGGGCCCTATGACATCAGAGAGGCAGTTATCGTCTTCAACAAGACCACCCGCCTTCTCCCGGAAGATACCATTGATTATTTTATTTAATGCCAGATTATACACTGACAAAATCTGTAACTTCTAAGATGACACATGACGCCATCTTAGAAGTTCTATCTCTATCTTATTCTATTATCACTTTGATTACTGTTCCATTTGTCTTCCCAGAAAACCGGCGGCAGACTGTATCAGCTTCTGCTCCACCTCTCCCATCTTTGACTTATTGTCCATCTCTAGCAAAATCACGGCGCCAATAACATCTCCTTCACATATAATTGGGCTAATCGCTTCATGGTGATAGTCTTCACCCGCCTCGTGGCAGACCGGGATAAAATTCCTATCGCCCTTTGTCGCTACTACGCTCTCTCTGTTATTGATTTTCTCTTCTAAATCCCTGCTGATTGATTTGCCAAGTACATTCTTCATCCCACCGGAAACCGCAATGAACTGGTCTCTGTCAGCTATCATTGCAATATGTCCCGATACCTGCGCCATGCTTTCTGCGTACTGTTTGGCAAAAGTACCCATTTCTCCAATTGGAGAATATTTTTTCAGTATGATTTCGCCTTCCCTGTCCGTATAAATTTCTAATGGATCCGCTTCCCGGATCCGCAAAGTCCTGCGGATCTCTTTGGGAATTACAATACGTCCAAGGTCATCTATTCTTCTAACAATTCCTGTTGCTTTCATATTCATCAAAACCTCCATTTACTCTTATAGTATTTTATATAAACGTGCTACTAGTATCTGTAAATGGTGGGAGTTTATACCTAAATCTTTTCATTTTTCCGCATGATTTTTTGTATCGTTTTATGCCAGTTCTCATACGATACTTTTCTAATATCATCCTGGCTAAACCCAGCTTGGCGCATCGCCCGCAACACATTAGGGATTTCGGCAGCATCCCGTAAGCCACATATTCCTACTGATCCTATAGACTGTGTCCTGCTTACGTCCGTACCTGGCTCCTCTTCTATGCTATGTGATACAAACGATTCCTTTTCGATGCTACAAGATGCCAACGATTCCTTTTCCATGTTACATGATGCCAATATATCCTTTTCCATGTTACATGATGCCAATATATCCTTTTCCATGCTACAAGATGCCAACATATCCTTTTCCATGCTACAAGATGCCGACGCCTCCTCTTCCAGGAATTCGCAGAAATCAAAGCCAAAACCAACATGTTCTATTCCTACTATGTCCGCGATATGCCCGATATGTTCCACCAGCATATCTACATTCCGTTCCTTCCGGTCTGAGGCAATAAAGTCCGGATAAGCGTTCACGCCAATCATGCCGCCTGTCTTTGCCAGTTCTTTTATCATTTCATCAGTCAGGTTCCTAGGCACATTACAGAGCCTACGGCTGTTAGAATGGGTTGCCACGACTGGCCCGCCAGTATTCTTCATGACATCCCAGAATGATTTGTCATTCAAATGCGATACATCAAGTAAGATCGGCATCTGCTGTATTTTCCTAAGCGCCTTTAAGCCAAGATCCGTCAATCCGCTGTCCACATCTGCACGGGCTCCGCCTGCAAATGCATTCTGTTCATTCCATGTAAGGGATATATGCCTTACCCCAAATGCAAAAAGCTCATCAATCCGTTCTATATCTTCTCCGATCCCTGAAATGCCTTCACATCCGATGAACGCATAGAAAATATTCTGCTTTCTTGCTTCTTGCATCTCTTCTACATCATGTACAATTCTCAGAATATCCTGGCTATTTGAGATTTCCTTCCTCACAGCTTCCATAATTTCTAAAAGCCTTTTATCAGGTTCTTTATCATAAGGCGGATCAATCCACATCACGAAAACGGAACCTTCCACGTTGCCCTTCCGTAACCTCTCGTAGTGATATTTCCGGAAAATATCCGTTTCTCCCCGTAAAGACCTAACCGTAACATCCGACCAAATATCCGAGTGGGCATCAAAGACCATACTTCTCATCCTCTCCTTATTTCTTTATGCCTTTCGCCCCGGTCAAGTTCGCATTTTGTAAAATATTACTATCAAAAGAAGTCATAAAGTTATTCTCCTCACGCTCACGTTTCAATGCAAGCTTCACCATATCGTCCAACAGTTGCGCATATGGCTTGCCTACAGCTTCCCACAGATAAAAAGCTAATGAGCCGGGAATGGAATTGATTTCATTGACATATACTTTATCCGTATCCTTATCTATCATAAAATCAATTCTGGATACCCCATTGCAATCTAGTGTCTGGAACGTCTTCACTGCCAATTCCCGGATTTCTTCCCGGAGCTGTGGGGTCAAATTTGCCGGCAGTTCTCTCTTTGCCGTGCGCATTCCCTCGGAAGCGCCTTTGCTCCCCGCTACATATTTATCTTCGTAACTTAAGATCTCATCACTGGAAATTGGCTCCTCACATTCAGAAGCCTGTGCACTTTCATAATCGCCCAAAACCGCACAGTTAATTTCCCGCAGGTTCATGATCGCCCTCTCAACCAGAACCTTTTGCCCAAATTCATAAGCATATTCCAAGGCTTCCTGCAATTCTTCCTTATCTTTTGCAATTTTAATGCCCACACTCGAGCCCAAATTGACAGGTTTGACAATGACCGGATATGCTATCTTCTTCTCTACCTTATGGCATGCCGCTTCTGCATCCGCCTGATACTCCTTGACATGCAAAGTAACGCAGTCCAAAATAGGAATGTCATTATCTTTCAAGACAGCTTTCATAACATACTTATCCATAGAAACTGCCGCTGGCGTTACATCACATCCTACTAAAGGCACGTTATAATGTCTAAGGAACCCTTGCAATGAACCGTCCTCCACATTCGCACCGTGCACGACAGGGAACGCGACGTCAATATGCCCTACTACAGAATTCCCAAACTTTTTCTCCGGATACTGCACCAAATTCATCTTTCCCTGCTCACAGATACAGAAAATCCTCATGCTCTTTTTCAATAGTTCAGGGATGTTCTTATAATTCTGGATTTCCCCGATCGCTTCTCCGGTATACATTTCATTTTCTTTGGTAATATAAATGGGGATTGCCTCATATTTCTCTTGGTCAAAAGCTTTCAATGCCTGAATTCCTGAAATGACAGAAACTTCATGCTCCACACTTTTCCCTCCAAAGAAAACGCCAACTTTAATTTTCATCGTCATAACCTCCACTATTACATATAATTATCCGGCAGATCATTTTCAATCAGGACGATTTTCTGTTTCTCTCCCGGTATCGCATTGACCATCTGGAATGCTTCCTGTAATGTATCGACAACAATCATTCGCTGCTTAGCAAATCCGGCTTCCAATAACCCGATTTGTATCGGTTTGGTCTGTTCTTTACCGACCAAAACCGCATAATCACATTTATCATGTGCATAAATCCCAATTTCTTTATTCTCATCAAACTGCTTTTCACCAAGCTCTACCATCCCCGGCGTCATTAAGATCCGAAGATCATCAAACATCGATAACGTATCCAACGCTGCTTTAAACCCGTTCTTATTGGAATTATAACTGTCATCGAGTACAGTCCTGTTGCCCTGCCTGATTAATTGCAGCCTGTGCGGAACACTCTCTAGCTGTTTTACCGGGAAAATCAATTTTTCCATCGGGATGCCAAGCGTATTCGCTACTGCTATAGCGCCTGCGATGTTCTGTACGTTATGATTGCCTACCAGATGCGTATGGAATACAAATTCCACGCCATCTTGATCCTTCATCTTAAATGCCGATCCATCCTTGGATACAGATATATCATAAGCAAGATAATCAGCCTCTTCTACACCCGTTCCATAACTAATGACGGATTTGCCGGCTATCTTGTCATTACCTCTATGCGCATATTCATATATATAAGAATTATCATAATTGAGAAAAACTTTACCTTCCTTTGGGACTGCATCGGCAAGCTCAAACTTCGTCCCAATCACATTTTCAATCGTATGGAAACTCTGTAAATGCTGTGGCCCTATTGAAGTAATGATGCCATATGCAGGATGTACCAAATCACAGATTTCTTTGATATCCCCAACCTGCCTTGCTCCCATCTCACATATAAAAATCTCATGGAACGGCTTTAATTGCTCCCTGACCGTACGGACAACACCAAGTGTCGTATTATAATTGCCCGGTGTATGCAAGACGCTATACTGCACCGAAAGAAGCTTGCTTAAGAAATATTTTACACTCGTCTTCCCATAGCTCCCGGTAACCCCAATCACTGTTAGATTGGGCATATCTTTCAAAATGGCTGCCGCATCGTTTATATAATGCCTGTCAATTCCCATTTCTATCGGATGGTTCATATGATTCACCAATAACACTAAGAATGGCATCAATAAGAATAATACTGTCAAGATCAAGCTGCATGCCTTGCTTGCTGCTTCCTGTGCCAAAAGCGATGCGAGAATGCCAATTAAGAACAATATCCCTGTTGAAACAAGCATCCTTTTTACTCTAGCGGTATATACGAGCGGTTTCTTCGCTGCCCGTGGCTTATTGACCCAAATTGTCATTAAGTTCAGCAGACACGCCGCTATAAGGCATCCGCGATTGCCCACCGCAAGAATCGGCAAAGATATTAACGCATAAAGCATCTTGCCAAGCAGCCTCCCAATATTACTTGTTACACACATCCACTCCCTGTATTCCCTTGGCTTATAAGAGTTCTGTTGAAACATATGCATGATATAGATCTCAAACCAAACAGCACCAAGCAAATAAGTGACAACCCAGATAATCCACAAAATATGAACCATAAATGAATATTAATTCCTTTCTTCCGCTAACCCTAATAAGCAATTACAAAACTATGCTTTGAAAACCGTAATTGCTATAAACAATAGATGGCAACCGCTTAGCTACGCCTGACTAAATTCTACCCTCATCCGAAAAAAGCCTGTAATGCGCCAAGCACCTTGGCTGGCTGCTCCAAAAAGGAATAATGCCCCGCCCCTTCGCATACGACAAGTCCTGCATCCTTTATCAATTCTTCCATTCTTCTGGCATCGGCAATCGGCGTTGCCGTATCCATATCGCCCCAGATAATCAGTGTTGGAACGCTAATCTGTGGCAGCAACGGCTCCAAATCTTCATTGACGACCTTTACTAATGTTTCCCTCATTATCGGCGTTGCATTATTATAATCCGCGGATCCCCTTTTCTTTCTCATGTCTTCTACAGCGTCAGGATAGAGAAAATGTAGTATCTTCGTACTCATAATGCGCCGTGCCGTCTTATATGCCCACAGGCTTACTTTCTGCCTCCGTGTCTTCTTCGGCATAATGCCGGCGCTATCAATTAAGACAATTTTATGGAATGAAAAAGGAAGGTGATCTCTGGCATTCATCTTAAGCAATACCCTGCCGCCAAAAGAATGTACCAGCACGCTGCACTCTTTTACCTGTAAGCTTTCCATAAAGTGTATGACCAAATCTACATAATCGTCCACGCACCATGCGCCCGGCGGTTCCGGTGTCTTGCCAAATCCGGGCATGTCAAGCGCGATCACTCTGTGGCTGGGAGCGAGGGTTTTTATAATGCCATCAAACAAAGTAATGTTAGAGCCCCATCCGTGTAATAACAAGATGACATCCCCTGTCCCTTCATCTACATAATTCACCGAAATATTATCAACTTTAATAACCACCGAAAACCTCCGCGCCGTATCTTCTTCTATTGTATGATACTTATGAACGCAACCGTTTTAATCCATTGTATCATACGCAACATGTCACCCAAGCCTTCTATATGCTATTTACCATGCAAAAGATGCACTTGTTGCCGACGGCATTATCACCTTATATCATCATATGCCATTTTATCCCATCACACAACACTTAATTCACTCCTGTGCAAATTCTAAATATTCTTCATAATCTGTTTCACTTGCAAATAACATATAACCATCGTTCACAAACCCCATATATCCGCTTTCTACTGTATATCCTTTCATAAATGTTATCTCCTTTCAGAATGTATTTCGTCTGTTCTGAAAATAGGATACCATTTAATCTGTCCCATAAAACGGTCTTTGTCGAACGGTTGTTCTTTTTATTTTCTCATGATAGATCAGCAGGCAACAATAACGCTTGCATATCAAGTAATAGCTGTTCCGTCAGTCCTAATAATTGCTCTTCGTTTTTCTCCACAAGATCCAATTTCTTATAGCGGTACCGGAATGTAGGCGTTCCTTTCGGGTCGAAGTTGAGCTTTCCCGTATATCTTTGTAGCAATAACGGAATGTTTTCCACCACGATCGGCGCATCCGGGCGGAACAAAAACTGTAACAGCTCATGTTTCCCTTTGACTTCCGGCATATAGAGTTTATGCGCCTTTACCCTGATTAAGGCAATCCGCAACAAATTGTCAACGGATTTCGGGATTTCCCCGAAACGGTCAAGCAATTCTTCTTTCATGTCCTCGCATTCCCTATCGTTCTCCACACCGGCAATCCGCTTATAAATATCCAACTTCTGGATCTCGTTAACAATATAAGAAGGCGGGATATAAGCATCCACGTCCAAATCAATGCTCGTATTGAAATCTTCTACGGTCGCAATGCCTTTTATATTTTTGACAGCTTCATTCAGCATCTTGCAATATAAATCATACCCTACCGCCTGCATATGCCCATGCTGTCTCGCTCCGAGAATATTTCCTGCACCGCGGATTTCCAGATCGCGCATCGCGATCTTGAACCCACTGCCAAGATCCGTAAATTCACGAATAGCCTCTAAACGTTTCTCCGCCACCTCTTTTAACATCTTATCCCTTTTATACATCAGAAACGCATACGCTGTCCGGTTAGAACGCCCGACACGCCCACGGAGCTGATAGAGCTGCGAAAGCCCCATATTGTCTGAGTCATGGATAATCATTGTATTCACATTCGTGATATCCAGCCCGGTCTCAATAATCGTCGTAGAAACAAGGACATCTATTTCCCCGCCAATGAAGTCGTACATGATGCGCTCTAGCTCTCTCTCCTTCATCTGGCCATGCGCAAAAGCAACTGTCGCCTCTGGCACAAGATTCTGTACGGACGCAGCTATATCCGCTATATGCGCTACCCTATTATATACATAATATACCTGGCCTTCTCTGGCAAGTTCCCTAACGATCGCTTCCCGCACCAGTTCCTCATTATATTCACAGACAAATGTCTGTATTGGCAGCCTGTCATTTGGGCCTTCTTCCAATACGCTCATGTCCCGGATCCCGATCAGGCTCATATGCAGCGTTCTCGGGATAGGTGTCGCGGTCAGTGTCAGGACATCCACATCTTCTTTCATCTTCTTAATCTTCTCTTTATGCGTCACGCCAAACCGCTGCTCTTCATCCACGATCAGCAAGCCTAAATCTTTAAAGACAATATCGCTAGAAAGCACCCTATGTGTGCCAATCACAATGTCCACCATGCCCTTCTTCAGATCTGCTATTGTCTTCTTCTGCTCTGCGGGCGCACGGAAACGGGAAAGCAAATCAATACGTACCGGAAATTCTTTCATGCGTTGGACAAACGTATTGTAATGCTGCTGCGCCAAAATCGTTGTCGGCACAAGATAGACTACTTGCTTTCCTTCCTGCACGGCTTTAAAAGCAGCACGAATGGCTATCTCCGTCTTGCCGTAACCTACGTCGCCACAGATGAGCCTATCCATGATCTTGGTGCTTTCCATATCCGACTTCGTATCATTAATCGCATTTAGCTGATCCTCTGTTTCTTCAAAAGGAAACATTTCTTCAAATTCTTTCTGCCAAATGGTATCTTCCCCATATTGATAACCGCTTTTAAGCTGTCTGTGCGCATAGAGTTCCACCAAATCCTGTGCGATTTCATTGACGGCGCTTCTGACCTTGCTTTTGGTTTTATTCCACTCCTGCGTCCCAAGCTTATTTAATTTCGGAGAGCCGGTTCCTGCCGAAGCATATTTCTGGATGACGTCTAACCCGGTAGCAAGGATGTAGAGATTCCCGCCATCCCGATATTCTATCTTAATATAATCTTTGATGATTTTCTCTACTTCGACTTTTTCAATGCCGCGGTAGATGCCAAGTCCGTGGCTTTCATGTACGACATAATCTCCGACCTTCAATTCGGAGAAGTCATTGATCTTTTGTCCTTCGTATACTTTCTTTTTCTTTTTTTTCTTCTTCTGTACGCCGAAAATATCGCTTTCTGAAATCACGATGAACTTAAGCAAAGGGTACTCAAAACCTTTCAGCACCCTTCCGTAATAAGCCATGACCTCTCCCGGCTGTACTTCCCGTCCCGGGTCTTCACTGTAAAAAGAAGCAATCCCCTGTTCCCGTAAATCTTCAGCAAGCCTCTTCGCTCTCGTCCTTGAACCTGAAAGCAACAACACCCGGTAGCCGTTTTTCTTATATCTTGTCAAATCTTTCACCAAAGCATCGAAGCTATTATTATAAGAAGGAAGGCTTCTCGCCTGGATGTCAAACTTCCGTTCGGCCTTAAACAGCGGGTTCTTACTATCCATCATAGATAATGCCACAATCCGCCTATTGAGCAATTTGGCTATAATTTCCTCGCTTCTATATAGCACATCCATCTGTCCCGGCAATATATATCCCTTTTGCGCACGGTGCATCATGCTTTCCCGGAATTCAAACTCTACCGCGCTCACATGCTCGCTGACACGCGCCGGTTCATCAAGAAAAGTACAGCTTTGTCCGCTCGGGAAAAATTCCAAGAACGTTGACAGCTCCGGATAAAAATAACGGATATAACTTTCCAGGTTCACGGCATTCAAAGAAAATCCAAGTTCCAACAATTGCTCACGCAGCTCTGCAAGCTGTTTATGGATACGGTGCGCTTCCTCTGTCTGCATGTTGCCACGCAGCTTCGCCTCATACTCTTTTCCTTCTCTCTCGATCTCTCTGATGCCATTTTGCAGTTCTTCTTTGCTAAGCGCGAGTTCTGTTGCCGGATAGATCGAAACAGATTCCAGCTTCTCAATGGAACGTTGGCTTAAAATATCAAAACTACGGATCGATTCAACATCCTCCCCCCATAATTCAATACGATAGGGGTTTTCTTCTGTTAAGTCAAATATATCTATAATGCCACCACGGATACTGAACTGTCCGGGCGCTTCTACCTGATAATTTTTCTCATATCCAAGTGATACTAACTTCTCTGCAAGCTCCTTCTCATCAATGCTGCTCTGCTTATTAAGAAAGACCACATTCTGCTTCTGTATGTCCAACGGGATCTGCGGCGCCATCAATGCATCAAACGTGGTGATAATGGTCGCCGGCTTACCTTCCATCAACCTGCGCAGCACTTTCATCCTTTGCATGATCAATTGGTTCCCATGAATATCCGCCTGGAAGAAAATCAAATCTTTCGCCGGATAGATCATGACATTTCTATCGTAGAACTGATAATCCTCATAAAGCTCTTTTGCCTTCAGATCACTAAAAGTAACGATGATTTTATACCGAAAACCATCGCCAATGCCATAGATCATATGCAGCTTTTCAGAATCCACGCAGCCGCTTAGCGTAACCGCGGCGCGTTCCTTACTCAGCATTTTCCTTATCTCCTCATATTCTCCCAATTCTTCTAGGGGCGCCAACAATGCCCTCATCTTTACTGTCCCGTTCCTTTCTCAGCCTTTTTGTTAAATTGGTTCATCGCGCTATCCGTTCCATCTATTATCATCACTTCGACTGCCTCTGCCGCTTTCTTGACGCTTTCAGCAATCTGCCCGATATCATCCCGGTCAAAATGTCCCAGGACATAATCTACCAGATCATATTCTTCCGGCTTTTTGCCAACTCCTATTTTAATCCTTTGGAATTCATCATGCCCCAAATGAAGAATAATATTTTTTAACCCGTTATGTCCTCCTGCGCTGCCTTTTTTACGGATCCGCAATGTCCCTACGTCCAGGCTGATATCATCTGAAATAACAATGAGTTCTGTTTTTTCTTCTATTTTATAATAGTCTATGATTTCCCGCACGCTTTCACCACTGAGATTCATGAAAGTCTGCGGTTTTACCAAAATTGCTTTCTCACCGCCAATAATCCCTTTTCCAATATTTGCCTTATGCTTTTTCTCCGAAACTGCTATGCTAAACTTCCCGGCAAGTTCATCAATTACCATAAAACCAACATTGTGCCTCGTATTCTCATATTTCCTGCCAGGGTTCCCCAAACCTACTATGATGTACATGATCCGCCTCTCTTATGCTTCTTATTATGCATCCGCAAGATTCGCTTAACAAGCCATATAATCCCTTCTCGCGCTATGCCTGTCTGTCTATTTTATCAATATCGGCTACACATCACAAGTAGTTTCTCAACAAAAAAGGATGCCGCAGCATCCTTTCTTGTCATCCACTCAATCCACTATTCATCACTCGGTTCCAAAAGTGCCTTCTCATAGCTGTCCAAAATGATGCTCTGAATACGTTCTCTGGTAGTCGAATTTATCGGATGTGCTATATCACGATATTCGCCATCAGTCGCCTTCTTGCTTGGCATAGCAATAAAAAGCCCTTTTTCGCCTTCAATTACTTTAATGTCATGCACTACAAATTCATCGTCAATGGTAATTGAGACGATTGCTTTCATCTTGCTGTCTTGAGTCATTTTACGTACGCGGACATCAGTAATTCTCATGAAGCTCAGCCTCCTTATCATATGATACCGAACAGGTTCCCGTCGGCTTTCACAAGCTTTTCCACACAAGTCATACTTATCAAGCCACGCAGCTTGTAATCAACAATCAACAACATCTTTATCCATTCGATCTATCAGACCTACTCCGGATATAATAACATTAGATCACATATCTCTCATTATGCTCTACAACAATCTCTATGCCATCCTCTCCTTTATAATACGAATTGGCACGAATCGTCCCTCGGCTTTCAACGATACAATTCTCAATATGTGTATTATCCCCGATATAAACATCATTCAGGATAATCGAATTTTTAATATAGCAATTATTACCGATGTACGTCTTCTTAAAAATAACGGAATCCTCTACAGTGCCATTTACAATACAGCCGCTCGAAATCAAGCTGTTCCTGATTTTCGCTCCTACATTATATTTCGCCGGAGGATTATCATCTACCCTGGAATATACATCCGGATATTGTTTGAAGAAATAATTGCGGATATCCGGCTTCAGGAAATCCATATTGGTCTTAAAGTAATCATCTACAGTTGCTATATTACTCCAATATTCTTTAATTTTATAGCCAAAAATTCGCTTTATATCTTTATAACGGATTAAAATATCTTTTACAAAATCATAACGGTCTTCCTCAGAACACTTCTCAATCATTTCAATTAGCTGCCGTCTTCTGACAATATAAACACCACATGAAATCGTATTCGACTTTGCGATCACCGGCTTTTCTTCAAATTCTTCAATACGGCTCTCTTCATTCATCTTAACGGTACCGAAACGTTCGATATTGACGTCACTGCCCATATCCCTGCATACAACCGTAATGTCAGCCTTTTTATTGATATGATACTCCAATACTTTATTATAGTCCATTTTATAGACACAGTCACCGGAAGAAATCACAACATACGGCTCATGGCTATTCTTTAAGAAAGATAAATTCTGAGCGATTGCATCCGCCGTGCCACGATACCAAGCATTGCTCTCCGCTGTGGTAGCAGGCGTAAAAACATACAAGCCACCCTGCTTACGTCCGAAGTCCCACCATTTGGATGAACTAAGATGCTCATTTAAACTGCCAGCATTATATTGCGTGAACACCGCCACTTTATTAATATGGGAATTCGTCATATTGCTGAGTGCAAAATCAATGCCCCGGTAACTTCCTGCAATCGGCATGGCACAAACAGCACGCTTCCTTGTCAATTCTTTCATCTTATGATTATTACCACCGGCTAAAATAATCCCTATCGCTCTCACTGTTCATCACCTGCCTTAATCAAAGTCTGGCCGCTCGGAAGATAAGAATTCTCATAATCTTCCGCCGAAGTTGCTCCAAACACAACGGAATTTTTCCCTATTGTAATGCCATTGGGTATTACGCTCTTTTCTCCAATCGTCACAAGCCCGTGATTATAAATATGCGGGTCTGTCCTATTGGGCGCTTCTTCTCCAATGCCCAGCTTCACATTGTCGCCTATTACTACGTTCTCTGCTACAATCGCCTTATACAGCTCACAGTCCTTGCCAATTTCAGTAGAGTTCATAATAATGGAATCACGGACTACGGTCCCTGCTCCAATGGTCACGCCGCATCCGATCACGGAATTATATACCTTGCCATAGATCTCCGTGCCTTCCCCTATAATGCTTCTCTCTATCACGCTATCAGGCGCAAGATACTGCGGCGGCAGCGTCTCACATTTCGTGTAAATCTTCCAGTATTCTTCATATAGGTTGAATTCCGGAACGATATCAATCAGCTCCATATTAGCTTCCCAATAGGAGTTAAGCGTTCCTACATCCTTCCAATATCCATTAAACTCATATGCGTAAAGAGGCGCGCCTTTTTTATGGCAATAAGGAATGATATGTTTTCCAAAATCCAGTCCGGACTGCTCCGCATTAAGGAGAAGTGCTTCTTTTAATGTTTTCCAGTTAAAAATATAAATGCCCATGGAAGCAAGATTGCTTCTAGGCTGTTCCGGTTTCTCCTCAAAATCAACGACTCTACGGTTTTCATCCGTAATCATAATGCCGAACCGCTTTGCTTCTTCCATCGGCACAGGCATAACGGCTATTGTAACTTCCGCACCGTTCTGTTTATGGAAATCTAACATCACTTCATAATCCATCTTATAGATATGGTCACCGGAAAGAATCAGGATATATTCCGGATTAAAGCTCTCCATATAAGCGATATTCTGATAAATTGCATTCGCAGTACCTGTATACCATTCGCTATGTACGCTTTTCTCATAAGGAGGAAGCACCGTAACGCCACCGATGTTCCTATCAAGATCCCACGGAATACCTATCCCAATATGCGTATTTAAACGAAGCGGCTGATACTGTGTCAATACGCCAACTGTATCAATGCCGGAATTAATACAGTTGCTCAATGGAAAATCAATAATCCTGTACTTGCTGCCAAATGATACGGCAGGCTTTGCTACCCGGGAAGTCAACACCCCCAATCTGCTGCCCTGACCGCCTGCTAAAAGCATGGCAATCATCTCTTTCTTAACCATATCCTCACCCCTTGTTTATGAATTATATATTTAAAAAAATAGTAGAAATTTATTATGTTCAATAATTATATCACATCAAAATCAGAAAGTGAATATTATTTACAAAATAATTCTCTTTTTCTCTTTCCTTTTTTATTCATATATTACAATATTCTTTTTCTCTTCCCTATTTTTTTTATCCAAATTTTATATTTTTGACATTTTTCTTCTTTCGTCCATCGTATATTTTCCCAAACTTCTGCTA
>CAJTSL010000002.1:0-36570 GCA_910578845.1 uncultured Lachnospiraceae bacterium | reverse complement strand
GCTATCACAAATAATGATTGGTTTTTTTTGGATAAATGCGTATAATATTTATAATACGAAATGATTTATAAATATAAAAATATAATAAGAATAGGAAGTCATCAATATGTATCAAATTAATTTTAATCATCCGATTCATGTATTTTTCATAGGGATTGGCGGGATCAGCATGAGCGGCCTGGCGGAAATCCTTCTTTCAAAAGGCTTCACCGTATCAGGTTCCGACAGGCAAAAGTCCTCCCTTACCGAGACTTTAAGCGAAAAAGGTGCCACGGTCTTCTATGGGCAAAACGAAGAAAACCTCTCCGTGCATCCTGACTTGATCGTATATACAAGCGCCATTAAAAGCGACAATCCAGAATTTGCTGCCGGCCAGAGACTTGGCATCCCGTTTCTGACAAGAGCGCAGCTCCTTGGACAGATGATGAAAAACTATAAGCTTCCGATCGCAGTTAGCGGCACACATGGAAAGACTACTACCACTTCTATGCTCTCCCAGATCCTATTAGAGGCAGATACCGACCCTACCTTGTCCATTGGCGGCATCTTTCAGCCAATCGGCGGCAATTTCCGTCTTGGCGGCTCCGATTATTTTGTCACGGAGGCATGTGAATATACGAATAGCTTCTTAAGCTTCTTCCCCAAAATCGGCATTGTCTTGAATATAGAAGAAGACCATCTGGATTTTTTCAAAGACATCAACGATATCCGCAATTCCTTCCATGCATTTGCCAAGCTATTACCCTCTGATGGGACGCTTATCATCAATGGTGACATCCCGCACGTAGAGGAAATTACGGATTCCCTACCTTGCCAGGTCCTTACTTACGGCTCTTCTTCTGGCTGTAGCTATTCACCTACGGATATTAGTTATGATGAATTTGGCAATCCTTCCTTTATCTTAACTGGCAAGGACGGCGTCCCGCAAGGCACCTATACCCTTCGCGTCCCCGGCCTATATAACGTCTATAATGCGTGCGCGGCAATCATTACCGCCCTTTTGCTTGGCATTGACAAAGAAGTCATCCAAAAAGCACTGCTGGATTTTCATGGGACCGACAGACGGTTTGAATATAAAGGCCAGTTAAATGGCTTCACTATAATAGATGATTATGCGCATCATCCCACAGAAATTACTGCAACTTTAAATGCCGCGAAGAATTACCCGCACAAGACATTATGGTGTATCTTCCAGCCGCACACTTATACGCGGACAAAAACGTTCCTGTCCGCATTCGCCAAAGCGCTCTCCCTCTCCGATGAGATCATCCTCACGGACATTTACGCTGCCAGGGAAAAAGATACGCTAGGCATCAGCTCTAAAGACCTTCAGCGCGAAATACAGAATCTCGGGCACGAATGTCACCACTTTCCTTCCTTTGGAGAAGTAGAAAAGTTCGTCCTGGAAAATTGCACAAAAGGGGATCTGTTGATAACTATGGGGGCTGGAGACGTCGTAAAAATCGGAGAAAATCTGCTACAAAAATAGTTATCCACAATATCCACAGAAAAAGATAGGAAGCATCCCGTTTTTCTCTGTGGATATTTTCTATCGTGAATCCGAAGACTTATCTTGTTATACACATTATCCACAAATGGGCGCCCTAAGTCCCGCTTTTTGTTTTCTGTCAAATTGACTATATCTTTTTAAAAATTCTCATGCTATAATTCATCTTACTTCATGAATGCGGGGTTATAGAAATGAGCCACTTAAAGATTTACCAGGATAATTATACGAATGCAACGGTGATTTCCAACCGTTTTATAGATGAGTACATGCAAGCTGCCAATGATGCCCAGCTTAAAATATATTTATATCTGATTCGTATGATGAGCGCCGGACTTACTACCAGCGTCTCTGATATCGCTGATCTCTTTAATTATACAGAAAAAGACGTCCTTCGTGCGCTCAAATACTGGGAAATGAACAGGCTGCTCACATTGGATTATGACGCTTCCAAAAACCTGACCGGTATCCATTTGCTGGATTTAAGCCCTAATCCCGCTATTGCTATGCCTGCGCCTGCTGAAGAGGCAGCCGCGCCTATGTACATATTGCCGATGAAGGAAGCGCCTAAAGAAAACCCATATGAGAAGCCGTCTTACTCGTTAGACCAGCTAAAGGCTTTTAAATCAGATGAAGCGACATCCAGGCTTCTCTTCATTACGGAGCAATATTTGAAGAAAACACTCAGCGCAAACGAAATGAAATCCATTCTCTTCATCTCGGACAAGCTTGGTTTCTCGGAGGATTTGATTGATTACCTAATCCAATATTGTGTAGACCGTGGCAAGAAAGATTTACGTTATATCGAAAAAGTTGCCATCAACTGGGCGCAGGAAGGCATTACTACCCCGGATCAGGCGACACATTATGCCCATAAATATGACAAAGTTGTCTATGACATCATGAAAGCGCTAGGCAAGACCAGCGCGCCTACGCAGACAGAAGCATCCTACATCTCTCGCTGGACAAAGGAATTCGCCTTTGAATCCGATGTGATCTCCATCGCCTGCGAGAAAACAGTCCTCGCTACGGACAAGCATCGTTTCGAATATGCTGACAGCATCCTGAACAACTGGTATAAAGCGGGCATCCATCACAAACGTGACATACTGGCTGCCGAGAAGCAATTCCAGCAAAACAAAGCTGCTGCCAAAGCAATTCCTAACAACAAATTTAACCAGTTCAAGCAAAACCAGTATGATTTTGATGCATTAGAAAAAGAACTATTGAGCAATTAGCAGTAAAGGAGCCTTACCGTGTCACTGACAAATACCCAGTATGACTTCATACTTCGTGACTATGAAAAGAGACAATTAGACAACCGACACGAATTAGAGCGCAGAACTGCCCACGTTTATGAGCTTATTCCGAGTTATCGCGCATTAGAAGACAAGGTTGCTTCCGTCTCTGTCTCCCAGGGCAAAAAATATTTAGAAGGCGACGAGCATGCCATGGATGATCTGAAGAATATACTTGCCGGTATCTCCCGGGAAAAGGCAGATCTTTTGCAAAATGCCGGGTTGCCAGCCGATTACCTAAAACCGGTCTATACTTGCCCTGATTGCCATGATACCGGCTACATAGGTTCTCAAAAATGCCACTGTTTTAAGCAGGCAATGATCACACTTTTATATGAGCAATCTAATATCCGTGAAATGTTACGGATTGAGAATTTCCAGACTTTATCTTATGAATATTATGAAGGCGAAGATTTGGCCCGTTTCCAGAACGCCGTTATCACTTGTCAGAAATTTATCGAAAATTTTAATTCCGACTACCATAATTTATTTTTTTATGGTACAGTGGGTACAGGGAAATCTTTCTTATCGAATTGTGTTGCCAAAGAATTAATTGAAAGCGGATATTCCGTTATCTACTTCAGTGCAGCCGCTCTTTTTGAAATGCTATCCAAATATTCTTTTGATTATAGAAACAGAGATGACCAAAAAGACCGATATGCAGACCTATATCAGTGTGATTTACTCATCATCGACGATTTAGGCACGGAACTAACGAACCAATTCGTCGCATCTCAGCTTTTCTCTCTGTTAAATGAACGCCATATGGGCAAAAAAGCGACGATCATCTCTGCTAATCTTTCCTTAGAAGAATTGCAGAAACGATATTCAGACCGTATCTTTTCCCGTATTACCAGCCATTATAAAATATGCAAGCTGGCCGGCCCTGATATTCGTATGTACAAAAAACGATTAATGAACAGAAAGTGAGGATTCTCGCATGGCAAAGCGCGAAGAAAAAAGAAACCTGGAAACCATTCCTGTTGGCTCTCTTGGTATGATCCCTCTTGAGGGATGCAAAGCCTTGGGCGAAAAGGTAGATTATTATCTTGTCAAATGGAGAGCAGAACGGGAAAGCGAGCACAAGGACAGCCTTGCTTTTACCGGCTATCAACGGGATTCCTATATTTTAGACGCCAAAGTGCCCCGATTCGGCTCTGGCGAAGCAAAAGGCATTATTAACCAGTCTGTGCGCGGCACTGATTTATATCTGTTGGTGGACATTGCCAATTACAGCCTGACCTATTCTTTATGCGGGCATAGGAACCACATGTCCCCTGACGACCATTATCAGGACTTAAAGCGTATTATTGCTGCTGTCGGAGGTAGAGCAAGGCGCATTACCGTTATTATGCCATTTCTCTACGAAAGCAGACAGAACAAAAGGACTTCCAGAGAATCCCTTGATTGTGCGCTTGCGCTACAGGAACTAGTCTATATGGGCGTGGATAATATCATTACTTTCGATGCCCATGACCCAAGGGTACAGAACGCCATTCCCCTCCATGGCTTTGAAACGATACAGCCTGCCTACCAGTTCATCAAAGGCCTCTTAAACCATGTCAAGGGGTTGAAGATTGACAGCGACCATATGATGATCATCAGTCCCGATGAAGGCGGCATGAGCAGGGCGATTTATATGGCAAACGTCCTTGGCTTAGATGCAGGCATGTACTATCGGAGGAAAGATTATACTCGCGTTATTAACGGGCGTAATCCTGTCGTTGCACATGAATTTCTAGGAAGCAGCGTAGAAGATAAGGATATGATCATCATTGATGATATGATCTCTTCCGGTGAAAGCGTATTGGAAGTGGCTGCCGCTCTAAAAGCAAGAAAAGCAAGACGCATCTTCGTATGCGCTACTTTCGGTCTTTTTACCGCAGGGCTCGACCGTTTTGATAAGGCTTATGAGAAAGGCGTCATAGACAGAGTGCTTACCACCAATCTCATTTACCAGCCACCGGAACTGTTAGAACGCGAATGGTACATTGACTGTGATCTAAGCAAATATATTGCGTACCTGATTGATACGCTAAACCATGATTCTTCTATCAGCGATTTGCTTAATCCGGTAGAACGTATTCACTCGTTCGTTGCAAAATACCACGCAGGAGAACTGTAATATAACAGGCGCAGGCTAAACGGCCTGCGCTTAAATTAATTTATTAAATACTTTTGTGCTATCTTCCGCTAATCCCTATTACACATAGGCTCGCAGGCTGCAAGTTAGACAGGGCATTGACAGCCTCTTGTAAATTCTGATATCCTTTCTTAGCTTCATATCTGCCATGAACATGATAATAAGCATTATGGACAGCATATGTTTTTCCCTCTTCCTTCGTAATGCTTACCGTATGCACTTGTTTCATGATATCATTTTTATCATTATAGGCAGTCACAATAATGGTATCGCTTCTTTCTCCAATGTTGTTAATTAGTTCTGTATCCATGCTGTCTGTTCGGGTAACTGCATATCCGTTTTCCCTGAAATATTTCTCTATTGCGCCAGGAGCAGTGCCAAAAAAGCCACCTAGCACGGCTCCGTCCTGTTCAAAGCAGCTTATCAGGTTTACCATACACTGCACGGACAGCCCTTTGCCAAGCGCCCGCAATGCATTATGGACAGCTATGATTTCGCAGCCAGAGTAACTCATGGAATATTTGGTCCCAAATTTAACCGCGCTCCACTGGCTCTGGTTTTCTATATAACAATCTGCATTATAAAGATTGCGGTTCAGCAGCATTTTACTATTATGTGCGGCATTCGACGAAATGACGGATTGGGGCACGCAGCATAATTTTGATAGTATTTTCAGAACGGCAAGCACGATCTTGTTGGAAATATGCTGTGGGATAAATGCTCTTAATTTCCTATTTATTGTCTTTTTCATAATCATAGTGTACCTTTTCTATGTCCTTACTATCTTTGGCTGGATTCATGATCATCAATTCACTCATTTCGCTTCTCCTCCTATTCTAACCCTCTCGCGGCAGGATAGGAATACCATTTATTCCTTTATTGGTTTCCCCTCTCACAAATATAGTCTACCATCTCTTCAACATATGCAACTCTAATCATTTCCTCGTATAGTAAATATTTCCAGTCATTCTTGCCGGCTTGTTTTAATTGTTTATTTTTAGTCCCAATAACGATTCTGGAAATAGCATTTTTTATCTCTTCTTTATTGTTGTCATCTTGATTCATTAGTATATCAAACAAATTAGATACTTCCTCTCCCGCTTCTTCTTCATATTTTTTGATTAGCCCCAACTTTATGTAATGTTTTTCTACAATCCCTTTCAGATAGTCGTCAGTGATTTTAGAAAAATCTGCCTCATATTTTATTTTAGTAGTCTTTTTTACATCCGCAGTGTCGAAAGAGATTGTAACCTTCAAAAATACGGCATTATCAATATTATCCGAATAGAAATTAATAAAATATCTTTGTTTTGCATCGTCTACAAACATATCTCCTTTTTTCTTATTACATTTATTACAAATAGGGATCAGATTCAGAGGATATAAAGTAAATTCCGGATAAGGCTTTTTCGGTATATAATGATCTATCTCCTCTATTTTTCTTATATTACAAAAAGGGCAAATACCACCACATTCTTGATAAACTTGTGCTAATTCTTCCTTCTTCATTTTTTTGGTAAACGACGATGTGAACATAGACGATATTGCTTCATAGTCGTTTTGTGACTCAATAACGCTTTCACTTATACCTTCCAAGTGCGTCAAATTGCTTTCATACTCTTTATACCGCAATTTTATATATTCCTGTTTCGTACTTAAGCATTGTATATATGCTTCAATCCTCTTCATTTCAATAGCTCTGTTCAAAATCTGATTCGCATTTTTTACATCTGGTGCCGTTAGCTTTCTCATATGTCTTCTTTATCTCCATATAATAAATTCAAATACAATTCAGCATTCATGCTTAAATTATCATTAAACAATTCCTCAATTTTTTCTTTCTCAATCCCTTTCTTCTTTTCTTCCAAAAAGAATGTCTTATAATTGCTTTCGTCAGGCCTTACATTGAAGACATTCTTTATAATATTCGAAATATTATCTCCAAAGCATTCTTCCCAAAGTGTAGTATCATAAAATTCATTATTATCAAATACCCTGACATATTTGGCTGGTATCTCCTGTAATATAATGGGAGAATGAGTTGAAATAATTGCAAATGAATTAAATCTCTTTAATAACTGATTCAGCATACGCATAAAACTAGATATAGCATTCGGATGTAAATGTAGCTCCGGCTCATCAATCAAAAGCAGTGAATCATTCGTTATACTAGCAATGACCTGCGTAAATATATGGGCTATTATTTTTTGCCCGGAGCTTAATGTTGCAAAATTTTCTTTATTTATCTTTTCAGTATCAAATGATCCTTCTGGAAATACTCTGTCCAAATCATCTGTACCATCGAATATGCTCTCCATGATTTTTTTCCATACATCCAATCGCTGCATTCTGTTTATTTCCACTAAGTTATCTTTCAATTTTATATACATTTCATTTTCAGATATCAGTCTATTCTCATATAAAAGCCCACAATATACATAACTGCCTACCTGATTCTCAAATATTCCGGATTCCTGTAATTCTATTCCATTTAAGATTCCTTCAAAATAATCTATAAACTTCTCGCTTTCCTCAAATTTATTTATTTTGTCTAATAAATCCGTAAAATATAAAAACATAGCATTAAAATCTTTATCAGAATCTTTCCTATTCGAGCATTTTACTATCTGACGTTTTATAGCATCAATAATATACTGTCTTTCATGCACAATACCTCTTTTATTGTAGTCTTCCATAAAAGGCTTTTCAAAATTATCAAATGCACTATATGAAATTGCTATATACCTACTAAATTCCGGTCTTACATCTATTTCCAATTCATGATCCGATTTACTGCGTCCACTTAAGAAGCTTGCAAGTGACGATAACATTTTAGTTTTACCAGTCCCGTTTTTTCCAACAACGACATTAATTCTATTTGGCAGCGCCGGTTCATCCGGTGAATCCGTATTATCAAGAAACTCAAAATGCACTTTCTTATCGAATTTTTTCTCATAAGTAAATGTAAAAGCTACCCTTTTGTCAATGTGCGAGGTCAGTCCATGATATGCACAATCTCCCAAACTATACGCATGATAGGCTCCGCTCTCTCTCAACAAAGAAGTCTCTATTCCCGCTAAGTTAGAAAAATTATCCTTTATCTCTTTATATAGAGCGATATCATTTAAAGCTTTCAAAATATTTTCACCTAATTCATAATTAGGCTTATTCAGCTTTCTCATTGCATAATAATACTCTATATTTTGTCCCAACGAGCAAAAGCTCTTATCCAGTTCTGTAAATTTATGAGGTATTATATGTCTTGTAGTTTCATTTTCTACATGTAAGATTTTAACTTTACCCATAAAATAATAAGTCTCACTGCTACTGCCTTTATAATACAGCCGAAATAATGTTTGATATCCGAAATCATCAAAATCATCCGTAACCAGTTTCATATGTGGGTATAAATCCATCATTTGATCCGGAATCCCATGGTTTTCTATATATCCTTCAATGTAAAATTGCATAGCATGTTCTCCTCTTTTGTAAATCTAGAATATATTTCAGTTCATATCTTTATAATTGGTTGGAAAATGTGCAAGGCTTCCCCTATTCTTCAAATCCTTCCTTTTCTATTTTCTCATCTAATCCAAAACAATCATCCTATTGCCTTGTCCTATTTGTCCCCGCCTATATGGATCCGTTCCGCGCCTGATCCCTTCCAGAATCTCTTCCAGCTTCTGGAATGCCTCTTCGATATCCATTCGTATGCTTTTCCCCTTCCCTCCGGCCTTTCTGTAAATATAGTCCGTAATGACCGTATAATCTACGGCTTCCTTGCTTTGCAGAAGAAGATAAGCGAATCGGATGTCTTTATCATCTGCCACCTCGCATTCCATAACTTTTCTTGCAAAACAATCCGTTATCTCCTTCGAAAGTGTATTTCCTCCGCGAGCCGACCATGTAGCATTTGCAAGGTTCACGGTGTCATATTCCGTCTGTATATCGAAGAAATCTTTATAATCCGTCCTAAGCCTGGCGCCTTCTTTTAATTTGAATCTACAAATTTCCAGCTCATTCTGTTGCCGCTTCATATTTTCATCAAATACAAATTCTGTTATATATCTGGTATAATCCGATAAAATTTCTTTTTCTTTCAGGCGAAATTTCAAGCTGACACAACAATTGACCGGAAGATTCCCTATCTTCTCTTTCTCCGTAATAAGGAAAATGAAATCGCTACATTTTATCATTCCTGGTGTTATGTACAAAACATCATCCTCTACACATATCCTGCATCCAGATAGGATCCCATCCGGATAATCAGCGTACTGTAACTGCAATGCTGCATAGGAATAATCCCTTAGCGCCCATAATAATTCCTTTTTCATAATCCTTCCGCGTTCAAACGCGGGATAAATGTGTTCCATGGTGGTTTTCCCTCCGTTCTAGTGTCGTTGCTTACAGTTGCTTTTTCCTTGCAGTGAATAATTCTGCCGCTTCCATTCGCCATGCCCTTCACTTCTTTGCAAATCACTCTTCTTCAAACCAAAATGTATGATCAGTCACCTTGCATAGTTTCAATTTCCATCTTTCCAGCCAGTACAATTCCGTCAAATGCGCTTTCGTCCATGTTTTTACTATGACATCATATATTGCATATTCCAAATATTCTTTTACGTCTTGTCTTGTCAAGCCATACTTCGCAAGGTACTCATCAATGCTTTTTTCATCTGAGTATGTAAGCGAATTGCCCGGTTCTCCCTGCAAGATATATACCGGTTCATATATTAATCTTTTTTCTTCATAATCATAAAACGCTTCCAGCTTCATTCTTACTTTATCTAATTCAGATAAGCTTACCAAAATACCTACACGGACATCATTACTATTAAGGTAAAAACTTAATGTTACATCTAACACCTCTTCCCTAAGATACTTTCTCTTGTACTCCACACTAAGGGCGCCAAACGTTTCCAATCCTCCCATCCACTCCCATGTTTCATGACATCCTTCAATTTCCCGTACATCATTTATACCATATATTTTTCTCTTACCGATTTGGCTCATAACATTAGGGGTAAAACATGATATGATGAAATAAATGCACAATGCCCCTGCTATTATCTTCGAATTTTTATTCTGCATGGTTCTTGCCCTCTAGTCTTCCCAAGCTTTTATAACAAATATTTCTTCTATGGCTCACTGTATAGCTTTAATCTCTTCAGGAAATCATAAGTATCTTTGTACTTATCGATTTTCTCCAAATCTTTATAGTTCAAGTTGCCATCCCCATTATTGTCATATACCGGCAATCTTTCGAGAACAGCTTTTTCTATTTCTTCGAATGTATTATTCTTAACAAATATCTCTGTTCGGTATTCATCTCCTGCTTTCTGAAGTTCATCATAATATTCATTCATAGCTTCCACCAAAGATTTCTCATTTGTAGTCATATATGCAATATTATCCGCATCTAAGTCTGCAATATAATCATCCATCCCAAATGAAGTCCTATATTCATCGCCATCGTATACAGCATCCCCGAGCCATCCCACAACATCTTTTCTTTGCTCAATATTGCTCCATGACGTTTCCGGAGCCCCAACATTAAACCATTTGTTTTCTACCTCGTTTCCCTCATCAATTAAATTAGCAGAAACCGTATACAGCATATGGGAAAAATCGCCTTTTTCTCCTACTGCATAAAAAATCTTCTTATATAGTTTTAAATAGTCATCATCTTCCAACACTTCTCCAATTCCATCCTCCATTGTTTTTTCCATGCTTGAAAATTTCCTTTATCAGTTTCTAACATTTCATATACTGAGCTATATGAATACTTACCATCAGGATTGCTTGTCATAAAATGCTGTAGCCGAACCATCTGCCTCATATACTTATAATCCGCTTCATCAATATCCAGTTTATCGCAGAAAAAATTCTTTGCATTTTCAACTCCATATTCAAATACCCATCCCGCCCCTCTTCTCCATGCGTGGGTTTCAAATCCAACATCTCCTACCACATCCACCCATTTATTATCATAATCCCCTATCTGACTCAATGCCCTCGTAAAAATCCAATCCCTTTCCAGTTGTGTCCTATCCGCATATTCCTCCTGGACTTTTCGATATACTTCTCCCAAAATACCAACTGTCCTTCTATCAAAGCCAAACTGTTCCTGCAAATGATTCAGAAATGCGGATAATTCATCTGCAAAATTTTTCACCTGTTGTCCGGCGTCTACGAAATATAAGATGCCCCATCCTTTGGTACACACCATATAAGAACTCTGGGACTTTAAAGTTTCCTTATCTTTTCCCTGATCCCTTGTCTCATCCACCCCCTGCCATTCTCTATCTTCAATATCTTCCGCCGTCATTCCGCATATCTTATCTTCTGTAGCCTCACACCCTGCAAACGACATATCCATCAAAATATCTTTCTTATTTAGCTCTGCTAAGCCACTCAATTCTACCTTCTTCCCATTTTTCAGGATATGCACAGGAGCGGAACCGACCGTTGCATTTTTGCACATTACACATGCTCCGCATACGCAAGGCTCTTCTATCGCTCCCCCTGCCATTACAGCCGTTACATTCTCATCTGACGAATAAGTTCCTACGCCTGTCCAGCCTCATCAACCACCAACATACTAGTTTTATCTGCACATAATTCATCCAATCCTCTCTTCCAATCTGACATGCTTCTTCTCTCTCCTTTACTTACATTTTGCTCTTTCTCATATCCCCTGCTTCCTTCATCCTTATTCTTCCCGGCACATCTTTACCTATCTTTGCATCCCCATTTTTCCATTAACATCCGTATAAAAACCTGTCCAGCTCTATCCTCACGATTTTTCCGCGGGCAGCGCGTATGCGCCTTTCACCGTATAATTGTTCATAGATTTGAAGACATTGGGGAAAGAACATTCGCTTTCTTTTCGTCCGTCCATTACTTCTGATAATGCAACTGCTGATGCCCCGCTAGCCACTTTAGGAATCCCTCCGCAGGCAAACAAATCCATCATGCTCTCCTGTCCTTCAACTTTTCCCAAATCTACGCTTGGGATTGCCGATACCGCAGAAAAAGCCGTTTGCCAATATTCTATCTCTTGTTTTCCTGTAGTTTTCTCTACCTCCGGCTCTTTCGCTTTTTTCACTGTAGCACCTGTCCCCACTGTTTTTACTCCTCCGGGAGCATATAAATTGATATCCCGGCAAAGCTCGATATTAGATTCTCCTGTCTTGCATGCCAGCTCTGTGGGCGTAAATGCTTTGATATTCCTGCCCGTCAATAAGACTTCTTCTTTCGCCAGCAAAGAAATACCCGTATTGCTTTTTATATTGATTCCCGACTTATCTTCCATGCAAACAGACACGTTCCCATCTGTTCCTTCCGCAAATAGCTTGTCCGGGTATAATCCTATTTTCTTATGATGTATCGTGGCGAATTCCCTCTTTTGCACGTCTGTATATCTTTCATTGCTACCATTATGTACCGTTGCCAGAATCACTTTCCCGTCTTTTTCTTCCTGCGCGGGCAGATACAATACAGCCTTTGTTCCAGCCTCTGGCATACAATATGATAAATTATTCGTTTCCGGCGCCCATGCCCACGGATAGTCAGCGCGTTCCTCCTCATCAATGTCAAGCTGAAGGTAGACGCTTTCTTCTTCCGTCTTCCTAATAACCCCTTCTAGCCTAATTCCAGCCAGATCATTATTATATATTGTTTTGGAATAGAACATCCCTCTCATTCCTAATTGATATTCGAAGAAAAGTTCCCCATTCTCAAATAAAACTCTCTTACTATAGATTTGGTACTTTTTCCCTTCATCAAGCCAAAAATCTCCCATTTGCCAATTTTCTTTCGACTTTATCTGTATATATAAGGCCTGAGATCTGGGCATGCCACTCTCGTAGCATCCATTGTGATAATAAATATTGTCAAATCCTCTCCCTAAAATTTCTATATCCTCTCCATTTTGCACCTCTCCCGTGTGCATTCCAAAATGAAATCCCGGTTTTCCAGTCTGTAAGTCCGCAACAACCGCCTCATGGAAATGGCTGCATAGCCGTATCAGGAATTCCCAATCTGTTTCGTCATATTGAATAAGCGGAGCGCCAATTTCTTTATCGCCACTGATATCCCAAATAAGCCCCACTTCCTGATAGCCTTCTATTACTTTTCGTGCCACCTGTTTATATGTCATTTCTATATTTTGGAATGACTGTCTCTTTTTCCTTCTATCTAGCCTTATCGTCTCCCCGATACCAAAAACCTCCATAATGAGCAACTGGTTTTCCTTATGGCCTACTAGCCGTTCTATACTCCCGGCAAAAAGCGGCAAGCCTTCTTCTCCCTTTCTAAGCACAGTTATGTTAGCATCAGACCAATCTCTGGAAAGGATTTCCTGATGGTCTTCTTCATTAACTATAACGCGCATTTTTATGCTCACATGTGCATTGATATCATGACGGATTTCCATTTTCTCTATTGTTTGGAACGGAAGCGTTGTTTTCATTATTAGCTGCTCATTACTTATCTTATAGTCTTTCATTCTTTTAACCACCCTCCCTAATTCATATAAATCTTGCCGCCACTAATATTAATATCATCCTTTATCTCTACTTTAGCTGCTCCCTGCTGCATTGATACGGCTGTCTGCGCGGCTATGTTGATCCCGGCATCCTGGCTTGTGATCCGAATGTCTCCGTCCGCCTTTAACATAATGTTCTTATTGCTGATGGCTTTGATGCCTTCCTGGTCTGACAATTCGAGTGTCAGCCCATTATTGTTCGTAAGGATAATAGCGCCCGGCGTAAACAATATCTCTTTATTCTGTCTATTCTTCCATGACTTTTCATCTGGGTTTGTCCTTCCTCCCGCCGCGCCAAGATGAATGCTGCTCGCTACATAGGCATGCTCTTCTATGCAGTCCGGCATTACTATCCTGACCATATCTCCTATCTCCGGCATACAATACCATCCTGTTCCGTCCGGCGTTGAGTATACCGTTGCATAATCAAAAAGGCGGCTCCCACATCCGGTTTTGTTTTCATCCTCTGCTATCTGAACCGTTACCATTGTCTTTTCCACCGATGTCACAGACGCAATTAATGAAATCCCTTTTAAGCCGCTGTTATAAATCGGCGCTAAATTAGCATTTTCTTTGGTCAGCAAATGATATTCATGATAAAGTTCCTGTCCTTTTAGCCAACTGCTAATCTTACCTATTACAAAATTCCTGCCTTCGAATTGTACAGTCGCCCCAAGATCATAAATCTCCCTGCTTTGGACAACATAGCTCACAAAATCCGCCAACCGTAAGCCTGACGTTCCTGCTGCTTTCTTTTTCTCATATGCCTCGTAGTCCTGTTCCATTTGATAACTATTTGATTCCAATTTCTCTATGACGGACTGTTCCTTATACCCAAAATATACGTTCCTCTCTGCCGTATGGTCTGCGGGGATGAGCACCGTCCCGGCATAAGATGCCAGCCGCTTCATGAATTGCCAGTCGCTTTCCTGATATTGTAATAGAAATTTTCCGATAGGCTCATTGTTTTTACTCTCTACAGTGCAGCTCCCTTTTTCTTCTTCTAAACAGGTATGTATCACATCCGGATATAAGAACCCTGGATTCTGGAAAGAACGTGTATGTGGCCTGATATCTAAAAGAAAGCTTCCCGTATTCACTTCAATTGTAAGGACATAAACTTGTCCTTCTATCTTCATCCACATTCCTGTCAAGATACCGGCAAAGTAACGCCGCCTTTCCCCATTCTCGGATATTGCATAAACGTTTACCCAAGTTTCCGCAGATGCCATGCTCATATACTCATGTCCGTTTTCCTGCTCGATAATTCCTGTAATCCTAATCACTCCATGCTGGTTCAGTTCCTTCGTACATTTTAATTCCAAAATGCTAATGAATGTAAAAGGATTGACTTCTAATTTAACTGCTCTCATCTCTTATGCTCCTTTCGCTTCTTTTATAGATTTCCATATTTCCAAAACTGCTTTTTTCCAGTTAAGGTAGTCTTTATATGGGCAATTAAAGCTTCCCTGTACAACCTTTTTCCCGACCGGCACAATCAACATCATATTATAAAGGTCGCTGTCCATTGCATGGCTCCGGAAAGAAAACCAACAGCCTTTTATCTCCGGCAGAGTCTCACATGCATACAAGATATAGTTTGGATAAGACCTATGTATCACCGACCTGGTCCGCTCTGCCAGTTTCTCTATGTCATCACAGTGCACTTCTTTTGAAAATGCAGTAAATCCTAAATTTACGCTGAGGTCTGCTGTCGTCAAAATGACTTTTGGCCTAAATTCTGACGGATATTTAATCCGTGCATATTCTATAGGCATCTGTTTCCATGAATCCGGCAGCATGATGGAAAACGCGCCTAAAAGCTCCCGTCTGTCAAAATAGACGATTTTCCCATCCAGATACATCCCTTCCTCTAAAGTTGTATAGTTTTCCCTTTTCATCTGCTCCCGTTTTTCTAATATCAGATCATCCAAATACCCCATATCATTAACCAAGTCCTTTCCACATCTTTTGCCATTTTTCTTAGAACACTTTTATACTAATCAGCATGATTTTTCAACCTATCTGCACCTCCCGTAGCCCAATCCCGGTTGCCTGCCTTCTGAGAATGCTCTCTACTAAATCCATGCGCATGATGACATAAGAATGATTGCCATCTGTTATTTCCAGAATGATTTTCTCCTTCACGCTTTCCTTATTGACCATCAGGCATTTCCCATTTTCTTTATCCGCATCTTTTCGGGAGGCATACCCTATCCTATTAAGGTACGGTATATAATACGCCATGCTTTTTTTCCGTTCCTGATCCAATAATATGACTCTTACAAAGAAGATAAACGGGTCATATTTCCGTATGACGTCTTTTACCGTTCCACTGACCATAAAACATGGCGTTGTCAAAACATCCGTAAAAACCATCTGCATATGGCTTGCTACCGGGAACAATAAATGTCTTGCTATTTGATGCGCTTTATGAATGCTTAACGTTTTCTTATCGATTACCCCAAACCAGCCAAGAGGCATTGGCGCTACATAATTTTCATCTACCCCTACGATGAAATATTTCATATTTACCTCCGTTTCTGCGCTTAATAAATTTACGTCAAACAGCGCGCAGGCACAAATCACGAGTGAAAATTTGTCATATGGTTCCGATTATCCCCAGTTCCTCCATATAACCCCCATAGCATACCGGGATCTTCCCATTTCCCTCTATCTTGCCCACTGCCATTTTCAATATGTTTCCTAAGCTGATATAGACCCGCTCCATGTACCATCTATGGATCTCTTCTTTTTCTCCTGCGAAGACACGGATAAAATTCTTCTGTAAATTATCATCAATCTCCCGAAGGTCTTCTTCCATTCCCTTCAATATAGGCCGGAAATTCATAGATATACAGTCAGGATCTTCTTCTACAAAAGGAATATCTTCATAATAAGCAATATAGAACTCATGGCTGCGCGATATATAACTGCTGCGTAAGAAAGATATGACCAAGCTGCCAGTGACCCGGTTTCCTGCCATCCCTTTCAATGCCGCTTCCAAATCGCTTTGTATATTATCCGTATTGTCAGCTAAGAGTTTTTCAATTTCTTTCATCCGGTCACTGATCAGCGCATTTGCCTTTTCTTCTATGGCAATCTTCATGGGCGCAATTCGTTCCATTTCATAATGTTCCATATGCTATGTCCCTTCCCTATCTTCTCTCATTCTGCTCTCTTCTCTTATCCTGTCTTCTAACAATGGACTGTGGCATCCCCGCTTCATGGAAGATTCGGTTCCATGTATTGCCATAAGGGAGTGTCTATAAAGTATTCTTTGTCCAGCACGAATTGAACGGGACCAGCATCATCTTCTCCCACTACCCGTAATCCACAAGCTATTACCTCGAAATAAACCCAATTGTTTTCTTCAGCCAAGATAAGCTCTTTGGACTGTGTGACTCTTATCGCTCTTTCATACTCTGTTTCGATTAAACGGATCCCTCTCTCCGCCTCCTCACCTGAAAGTTCATTACGGTATTTGTCTTTCATTCCCTTTTGGCACACCTTCACCATATCCGTCTTCGCCATTAATTCTGTGATATCCAGGACTTCCCCACTGTTTAAATCCATTATGAGCGGTACATGGAAATCTATGGAACCACTGCTTTCCCATACTGTGCCTACCATATATCCGCTATAAACAGATGAGCCAAGATAATTGACATCAGACCTAATCGTAATGTCTTCCTCAAACTCTTTCATCAGCCTATCGGCGATCGCTGCTTTTACTTCATACGCGCTATCATTTACCTTTTTTGCAATTTCCTCATTGGCGTTTCGATAAATGACATCGTCTTCCAACACAACATCCTTTCCATTTGCAAAATGAATCGTTTCGCTTGGAACCGTCTCCCATCCGCTGCCGGCTTCATGTTCCATTCCGCCATAGTATTCCCCTACAGGAAAATCTCCTATCGATTGCTTCTCTTCCATCAGCACTTTCATGCCTCTTTTACATTGATAAACCTTATCAATGTAAAAATCTTCCTTCTCCGCATCAAAAAAGAAATAGTCAATCTTTAGCGGATCCCCATAATTATAAATTTCCATTATGTTTTCACATAAAAGCATCCCATCCGCCACAAATTCCAGCCTATAACAGCAAATCCTGCCGTTTACCAATGTTTTCTCCTTATAATCCCCGTCCCCATCGGAAAGAAACAAGAACAGGTCTTCCGGCTGCATATACATTATTTCCGACGATGAATCCGCTGAGCAGAGAGCGCTCACTACATAATCGTCCATCCCGTCATGGTTCAAATCGCAGACCGCTATACCCCCCTCATCTTGCAAAGAATATCCTGCCGGCAAAAGCGCTTTTGCTTTCTCAACAGCTTCTGAAGTTACTTTCATAGCATAGTAAACTCTCTCCTTTTCCCGCTTCAGCCACTTTGCCATATATTCCGGTACCTGCCCGGCCATATCCAGGAACTGTTCCTGTTCCCTGTCAATTTGGTAGATATGTCCGTCCATCACGCAATATTCTATGGTTTCCCCATTCATTTTCTCCTCATATCCGCTCAGCCTTTTCTCCCATTCCGCACAATCCTCCGGTGAGTCTTTAGAGACCTTGCCATGATATAACACTTCTTCGCAAACTTGATACTCTGCCACATCCTCTTCTTTTCCTGCCGGTCTCCGACAGGTTATATAGATCATTCCAGGATGTTCATATTCAAAATAGCCATATTCCCATATTTCTTCTTTCTCAGCGACGGCAATCCGCATCCCGAATCCACTGCTGCCTCCTTCGTCGGTAGTTTCCTCCGCCGCCAGAATCCCATTCATCCTATTTAACTCATCTTTCCACCAATTATAGTTATTGCCTTCACACATGCCGAACATCGTTTCCGTTATGAGTTCGCAGTAACCGTCTTTCGCGTATTCCCATCCTTTGTTGTTTAAAATACTGCATTCTTCGCGTTTCTGATCAATTTCCTGTAGTTTGCTACTGTACTCTTGATATAATTCTGACGCTCTCAGACTATTTTCTTCTAATTCCTTATCCTCAATCAGTCCGTTGCTGATCTCTTTTTCATCCTTCAGGCCTATTGTTATCGCATTACTCTGCTCTTTCTGCTCAGCGCAGCCTGTCAAAGCCCCCAAGGAAAGCAGAATAAATATACCTGGAAGTATTTTCAAATACAGACTTCTCTTTAAGCTCTCCTGATTCATATTCCATTCTCCTTTCCGTCTAATCTTTGGAAGATTCTTCATTCTGCTTGATATAATTATCCGCATTCTTATAAGCCGTTTCTCTCTTCTCCCAGTCTCTTGGCCCATAGTCATGCCTGTTATCGCCCGGTCCCTCCTCAAGCGTAAAGCAATAGCCTGTATGATAATTCCCTGTATGCTGCTCTGTACAACCACTATCTGACTTTATTTCACAATCCTTCTCACTTGTACTGAACCGATCCAGCGCAGCGCCCGAATAAGGCGTTCCGTTCACTGCCATTTGTGTCGCGGCAAACGTATTATGTTGATTGTCATCCGCATGTTCAACTGCAAAATCATTTAAGCTTTCTGTGTCTCCGCCTCCTTTATTTATCTTCTCCTGACCTCCCCAATACCAGGCAGCCGACTCTACGGAGTATTCGTCTGCAATGAATTCTGCTGCTGTCCGTCCATTGGCATCTTTATATGTATTGTCTCTGCCATCGGTGGAATATCCATTGATGTATGCGTCAACAGTCGCTTTCATAGGGTCGTCATCAGACAATCCTTTCGAGATATCTTTTAAGAAAGCTTTCTGGTCGCCTCCCGTAAGCTGAATTAAACCGGCGCCTCTGACATCTCCGCTATAATTAACCACCACCTTAAAGTATCTGCTCTCATCCGCCCCGCCATATTCGAGCCTGTACTCTCCTCTTCCGCTTTCCACATTCAAGGTTGCCAAGAACATCGCAATGCTGACAGAATTAATAATCCCGTATTTTTTCATGCACCTTTTCAATTCCTCAAAGACATCTTCCCCGTATACATTTGTAAACTCATCGCTCCACCCCATTTTCCTAAACGCTTCTTTATTGATAATACGGTTAAGAAGCTCATCTACCAGCCTATCCTCCATACTTTCTATCACTTGCCCCGAATCTGATAGGTAAATCATCCCAACCCCTGTTAAACATACCATATAAGACATCTCTTCGTTTAAAGCATATCCATCCCCAACCTCTATGCTCTCGTCAGGCGCAAACCAGATATCATCCAATATTTTTACTGTGCAGACATTTCCCGGTGTATTGGTACAACCGCTAAAGACGGGCGGCATAAGGGTTGTGTCTTTATGATTTAACTGCTGTTTCTTCGCCTGGGATACGTTATTATTTTGCCTGGGAAATACATACACTTCACTAACCGGGTCTATACAGCAAGTACATCTCACGCGGGCACTTATAACCGGCGGCTCCGTTTCCATGCCCTCATGCCCCATTATTTCTGTGACTACCTCCTCTTTCTTCCATTCTTCCTGACCCTCCTCCTTATCATCGCCGAATAAAAAATCACCGATAGCCTTCGCCAGATCTTTCAAAGCCTGGCTAATTGTATCAAATATGCCACCAATAAAATCCATTATTAACCTCCCTTTCTTTTCCTAAATCCTACTCATTTCCTTTCACTTTATGTAACTGACGCGCCCTACTTCCTTCCGTCAAAATAGCTCCGCACCCACCCTTCATGTTCGAACGGATAGAACTGCTCCTGCCCCAGATACAGTTTCTCATCTTTCCTATACACCGGTACAATGACATATCCCCAGTCCCTGCAACGTTTCCATGCGAAGAACCTTATCTCATGATTGACAATGCTATCCGTTTCTTTCTGTAAGATATTGTCCTCATGTATCCGCCGGATCTCTTCATATGTCACCTCTTCAAACTGCTCCGGCTGACAATCAAAATGAAAATGATACCGTACCCGTCCTTCCGTATCCTTAAGATATAACTGTAAGGTCACATCATCCAAGTTCCTGGACACATACCCGGTCGCGTCTTCTCTTAAGAAGCCATTGACCAATTCTACTTCTTTGCCATTGTGCGTATATGCGCTCACCGTATAAGGAAGCACCGGCTTGTCAGAATGCAGTTCGATTTCTGCATAACCGAGCCGTTTGTCCCGCATAAACTTCAATGCGCCATCCACACAGCTCATCTTCAAATCTATGTCTCCTGCCGCTTCTTTGTTCTTCCGCTTGAACTGTATCATCCTGCCGGGGATGAATTCCTTTAGCGCTTCCCGGAATATGTCAATTTTACAGGACTGCCCGGTCAGTTTCAGGAAAGAGAAATATCTGATTTTATCCTCCCTATATAATGGCTCCATGAATTTGCGGATGATAGCGTATATATCTCCTTTTAAGATCAATGCAATCTCATATAGGTTCAGAACGACTTCAGGGAATTCCTTAACGACCTGGAAACCATTTGCTCCCTGTACGGACAGCTTCCATTTATCCGCTTGTATCCATGTAATATCAGACTGTTCCTTTTCTTCTGAAGCAATGCCTACCCGTAAGACGCCCGCCTGCTCATAGAAATGTTTCTTCACCTGCTCCGCCAGGAAAAAAAGAAAGTAGAAATTATTCTGTACTTTAAAGTATTCCTCCCTGCTCCTTGACTCATATTCTTTAAACCGGGTCGGGATCCACTTCTCCGCTTCGCCGTATGCGCTTTCCAATGTCCGGTATAATTCTTCCGTTCCATTGGCGTCCACATACCGGAATATATCTATATCCAGTTCATGCAGGATTTGTTCAGCCGCATCTCTTTTGCCAAATCCCAATTTTTGTGCTAATTGGATTTTGAGGTACTGCATGATACGGTACGTGAGGTTATTGCCACCAAAATCCGTATCCCCGTTTTCATAAGCGGTGTCGATGCGGATATGATACGCTACCCTATCGTCCCTGACGCGGAAATGACATGCGCATAAATCTGTCGTCCCGCCTCCGCAGTCAACAATAAGCGCCTGGTATACTTGGCCCGTATCCACTTTCCCGGACTCGAGCATGTTGGAAATGGTATTGTACAGTACCGCCACGCCCTCATCTATCATCTCTTCCCCCTGTATGATATATTCCGGCAGGATTTCCCCAAAGAGCTTTTGGAACAAGAATTTCTGCTTCACAGGGCAGGACGCTTGTATCTGCCTAACTTTGCATTTGAACTGGTTCTCCGTAACCATAATGATATAATCAAAATACGCCCTGATAATATCTCTGCGCGCAAGGAAAGTCCGTCTGCCTTCCCTGTCAGTGATTTCTTCCTCGCGCTCATAGTCGCTTATCCATCTCTTCATATCATAGAAAATGCTGAAACCTTCATCCACATAACACGCGTTAGACAGATCTACCGCTGCCTGTCCGAATACAAATTGTGCCTTACCATGTTCGACCGAGATGACCCCGATAACAGAAGGCATCAATTTCCTCCCATCCCCAAATACGGTATATTGGATCGCATTTTTCACAAAGCGCTCTGCAAAAGGCGCTCCCTTGGCATTTTCGAAATAAAGGGAATCCAGATATACCCCCGCTGTCGTATTCGTAGAGCCAAAATCAATTACTAACGGCATCCTAAGCGGGGCAGGTTCCCTTACTTCCACATCCATAAGCGGTATACAAAGCGCATTTATCCCTTCTCCGTATCCTTGCATCATTCCATAATATAGAGCATATATCCTGTCGGAATCCTGCTGTTTGAAGCAGTACAGATCATAATCTTTTAAATCTGCTTCTATACAAGACATATGCCGCTCTTTCATAACATAGAGACAATACGGCTCTTCTTTTCCTCTCCTTATATGAAAGATGCCGCAGACCTGCTTGCCGCCACTGATCAGAATTGCATTAGTGTCTTCTAACTCCTTCCGATATGGAATGCGTATCTTATCATGTTCATCCATGCCAAGCCCTGCATATACGATGATCTTAGAAGGGATATGCAGGCTCTTATCGCGCAAAGCGCTAATCTTCCCCTGACTGAGCATCTTTTCTAGCGCTTCCTTGCCTGTCTTCTCCTCACGCACGATCAGCCTCTGCTCTCTTGTGCCCCGGTATCGCATGATCACGTGGACAAGCTCTTCCTTATCCATCGGGTTAAGAATCCCCTGTATGATTTTCTCTCTACGGCATATTTCCCTGAGCTGATGTGTCGTCATTAATTCCAGCTCACTTTGACGATACAGCCTTTTCCGCTCTTGTGTTTTAATCCCTTCTCTATTGAGTATGTATCCGCCCATTGTTTCCCCCTATCAAAAAATAACCATCTCATCAACTTTCATTGTCTCATCCACACCAATAATCCCAAAGTGGCGTTCATAGAACCAATGTACGGTTTCTTGTACCGGCAGGAACATCTCCCGCAGGAATGTCACCCGTTCTCTTTCCGTTCTTGTCTCTTGCACGCCTAAGTATACAAGCAGTTCATATACTGTCTCATTATTCTCATAAATAAAGGCATGAGGATATATTCTAATCAAAGCTTTCCTAAACTCTTCCAGGTAATTCCCTGTTTTCAGTAATTGTAAATAAGAGCGAAGCATTGTCTTTTGTTCCGACTTCGTGAACAGTGCAAAACGCTTCGCCGTATACAATCCGTATCCGCCGCTTTTTATATCATTTTCTGCCAGCTTACAGTAATAGTCCTCTCTCGAAAGGCCTTCCCGTAAATCAAGCTGCACAATATAGTGCATACAGATATCAAATAAAAGCGCCCTCGTCTGCTCCATGCCTTCTATATTCCTATCGAAAAGCATGCCAAACACGTCTTGCAAACGATAAAGAGGATTGATCTCTATCCCCTCATCTTCCGGGCAATCTACATTCAAATCTGTCACGGATACTTCCATATAGGGACTTGGATTATACGCCTCTATGAAACGCAGCGCATTCCTGTCAATGCCGTTCTTCTCTGCCTGTAAGACAGCTTCCCAAGCGTAGTTCATATATTTCCTCCCAGCAGCTTCTTCACCAGTACTCCCGCACACCTATATTCCAAGAATTCCATCTGCAGCCCGGAGAGGATATATCTGATCTGCGCTTCATACAGGTAATCTGTCTCTTCCTCGTCCTCTTGTATCTTAAATAACAGAATGCTCCTCTTATCATTTCCAAATACCTTAGTCCCGGTAAATGCGTTCATATCCCCATGCAAAAGGTCCCCGTCGGCATGTGACGTAATCTCATAACCAAGGACATTGATATGGTAACTGCCTGACATTTCTTCGATCTTCCGATATAGTTCTAATGGCGACTGTATGAAATTCCCTGTCTGCTGCGAATACCGAATTGCCATACTGTCCTTCTTGTAATTCGTCAGGACAGGATAATGATAGCCGATAGATGCTTCTGCTTCTTGCTGGTACAGCCTGTAAAGAAATACATTTTCTAACGACTCCTTCTCCGTTTTCAATACGATTTTATTCTTCTCATAACGTATGGATAATATTTCTTCTCCGGCTTCTATCAAATAGCCGTCTCCTTGCGCCTGCTCCTGAGGAAGATAGAAAATATGTTCATAAAAGACTTCATCTATGCAAGGCATTCTGAATTCACTAGAGTGGATCGATGTTTTCTCTATGTTCCAGAGCAATATTTTGCCACTCTCCATGTATTTATCCCATTCGCCAAATCGGAACGTACGGTTCTCATTCCTTCCCCTTTCCTTTTCCGGTGTTCCTTCTTCCTTTTCTGGCTTTTCCTTTTCTGATGTTCCCTCTTCCGGGATTAAGTCATAGAAACGTTCCAAATGCCCCAGATGCAATGTTTGCCATGCCACATGGTTTTCCGTAAACAACGCGTATAACTTCTCTATGCTCTTCTGGTATCTCTTGGACTTCTCAATCCTAAAACGCCTCTTTTCCCCCGTTTCCCGGTCAATGCCTGTCACTGTCTTGCCTTGGCTAAACTTCCTGCATAGATCTTCTCCTGCCGACAGGTATATAGTCTCAATATTCATATCAATGGAATTCCTGACGGGATTCTCCATTATGTCCTCTTCGCATACAGGGAACCAGGAGCCATTAATCGGGTCGTAATCTTTCCTGTCAACTATCGTCATACGGACATTGAAATGTTTCCATGCTGCGTCCAGTTCATTCTGTATACGCTGCTCTAGGGCATCATATTTTCTTTCCGTCCATGTAAACACCTTACAAAGATTCTCAAGCAACAGTTCTTTTGCGAACCTGCGTTCATCCAAATCATCAATATCCTTTAAGCGTTTCTGTATGTATCCTGCAAACTCAAATCTGGTATCTAACACTGGCGTTTTCTCTCTTTCCTATTATGTTTTAAGCCCTGGCAAGTCTTTCACGTCCTTTGCCAGCGAATAGCTTCTCCAACAAACTATTTCTCTAAATTAGGCGGCGGAAATCCACCGTTCATAGTTCTTACCTCCATTGCGTCAAACACTTGTGGAAAACTGGTTTCCTCAATTTCTTTTCCTGCTAGTATTTCATACATAGAATATGTTGCTGCTCCACAAGCTGTTAATGGAAGTGCTGCCATCGTAAATATATCTAATTTGCCAAAATTATCTTCTATATTCACTAATTTTTATTTTTACCATATCACCTTCAACCGCTAAAACATCTGCCGCTATAGAGACACCTCTCAGTTCTTTATTTCTCATTAATTGTATTTTTATCTGCTTTTCCTTTCGTAAATGATACTGGTGATATAATTCATTCCCTTCCATTTTTGAAATAACTTTGCAAACACACAGCTCTATTCCATTAAATAAAACAAATTCACCAATATCATATACTTCTCTATCTGAAACTATATATGTATATCCACATGAATCTGCTTTCACTATGAAATTATTGCTTTCCAATTTCCTTATCTCCCCTTTTTTTAATCCAATAGCAAATTTTATTCCTTGCATATGACTAACTGGATAAACTACCTTTTCTTTCCATGAACAAATCCTTTTAATAAAATCCCAATCTGTTTCCTCATATTGCATAACAAAATCTTTTATATTTTCATTAATTTCTTCTAACCATATACAAGAACTATTAATGTACTTTTCTAAACACATGTCCGTCATATGCCTGAATTCAATTTCCGCGGACTGAAATGAACGTATATGCTTATCTATATCAAGCAAAAAGCTACCACTTTTTGCAACGAATTCTATCATGTACAAATTGCCTTCCATTTCCATTGATAATTCAACAATAACTCCCTGGAAAAAAATACGATTTAATCTCCTGACTGAAGAATTACTTTTATCCATAACTCTTGTTCTGCCATTTTGATATAACGAAAAGCGTTATCTTTTTTTACCACTCCACGAATTTTGAGCATACTATGGTTATTAAATGCCTTAAAGGAACGAAATTCTAGATAACTTATAAATTCAAAAGGGTCTAGTATTATTCTTTCTTCTCTCATTCTTGTTCTCCTTTAATCCACTTTATATTTTCAATCATCTGAAGCGCTGTTTTTTTCCATTCTTCTGCATCTCTATAAAGGCAATTAAAATTTCCTTGTAAAATTTTGTTATCAGCTAAAACAACAAAATAAATATTATACACAGAATCATCTAGCGCATAACTACGAAAGTCAAACCAACAATAAGGATTATTTTTCGCTAGTTCCTTTTTCATTTCAAAAAAACGGTAATCCGGATAACCCCTTTTAATAACATTTTTTACACTATTTATAGTTTCTGTTAACTCCTCTTTATCCGCTTTTTTCTCAAATAGTGTTAACCCTAAGTTAACATTCATATCTAGGCTTGTTAATATTACCTTTGGTCTGTATATTGAAGGATATCTAATTACCTGGAATCGTATTGGCATTTCAATAAAACTTTCTGGAATTAATAGATTAATATGTTCATCAAATAAATTAATCTCTCTAAACTTCAAAATTTCTCCATTTACATACATCCCTGTTTCCAAAGAAGAATACTTTTGCCTAACAAACACTATTCTCTTTTCAATAATTTCTTGCTCTAATGTTTCCATTACCTTCTCCTCTTAATTAATCAATTATTCTAAGTCAATAATAAGTCATTGTTTCCGTATACTCTGCATTTTCTGGAAATCTCCCGTCACCTACCGCAAAATCTAGAATTGGCAGCATAACAAATGGGAAAGGATTATCTGGCACTTCAACATTGTCTCCGGCTTCCACTTTTAATGACATAATCAAACGTTTATCCGCCATTATTCGAGCAATCTCGTCTTCCCATACATTCACAGTTATTGGTACATGATAAAAGATTTCAATATCCTCTTCAGACACAAAATCAGATGCATAAAAACCGCACCAAAACCCGTAACCATCATTAAGGCAAATTACTGCTGCATTAATTTCTACTGCTTTATTACCTAGTTTTTCTTCATAGGGATTAGGGAAATCAGTCATACGATACTCCCCTATATAAACCTCATAATCTCCATACGCCTTCTCATTCAACAAAGTACCGTGAACCATATCTTTTACAGCACTCATATATTCATTTTCTATTAAACTATTGTCAAGCCATCCCTCCTGTTCAATTGTTTCAGAGTCAGGAAATGCTCTTTCTACTGTACCTAACTCAATGAGCCTGTCCTCCATTTCTGTATCTTTATACGGCGCAATATAGTACTGAATTGTATCTGGCTGAGGAATAATCTCCCTTTCGGATTTCACCTCCTTTTTCTTGAAGCAAAATATATACTCTTCGTTTTCACCATTTATTTTCCCAGCAGCCATTCCACTTTCAGGAAGAAAATAAATATCATTTCTTTCAGTATCCAGATAGAATGTTACTCTCTCCAAATCTTCAGGCTGCAATTCATACTGTTTATTTCCAATATATTTTTCGAAACGCATATAGTTATGATTATATGAAAAATTCCGTTGTATATATGCTTTTTGTAGCTCTTGCAGTAATTTCTGTAGCTCCCGACAAGTTATCATCTCATTCACATATTTTTCGCAGGAAATTTTACTGACATTTATAACATTATTTGTATTTAAACTAATTTCATATTGTACCGTATACTGATTTATTATTTTTACATCTAACAACAATGTCTTAATGCATATAACACATATACAAATTCTGCTAAATATTCTATTTAGTTCTTGATTTTTAATGAAAGACATTTTTGCCACCAGAACCTGCTCTAAAGTATGTTCCTTCTCCTATCGTATTTTCGATTTTGTTCCCTTGTGTATCTGTTTGGCTTTCTAGGAAATTAATAATATTTTCTCTAACTTCCATTGGATTATCTTTTCCGACACACTTTCCTTTATCTGTATCCTCTCCGTCCCCATACAATTCTACGCTATAATATAATAGCGCTGCCAATCTCATCGCATTCTCCCAACTTTCTTTTTCTTTTAGATTCGCATTTTCATCGCTTGGTACCCAATACGCATTATACTGATTGTTCGCCGTCTTTTCTGCCGCGTCATTCTCATCAAAAATAGACTGAAATTGTCCTCCCGAGGTAACAATTCCATATATATTATTTACTTTTGCATTTCCCATTTTATCTTTTGATAAATATCCATCTTGAAAGCAAAGTCTATTTACAACTGAAAAAACTATTCTATTTTGTTCATCTCCGATATGATGATTCTCTTGATAAATCATCCTTGCAAGTATCTCTACTGTAGGCAACATACACATTTCTTCATATCTTGTTATACAATTTCCGTTAATCTGAGATATAAGTGATTCAATATGAACCTCGATATCATCCTCAGTTTTTCCAGACATAGGGATTGGCCTTATAATGCCGCCTTCACACCTTGTACATATTAAATAGGAATTCTCATTTACTGCATATGCATCTCCTATTGCTATATTGGCACAGTAATTCATCCACTGTTCATGTGCTATCTTAGGTTCACACTTTACCACTGTCCCTTCTTTTTTTGTCTGTCCTAAGCAAACAGCAAAACATTGCATATGTTCGCCTACTTTACAGTCTGTAGATGAAATAGCAGGATTATTATCTATTTTTATATTATGATTTCCAGGTGTACAATTCGCGCCTATAGTTCCCCACTCACATTTCAAAAGTGTAGAGCCAGACAAATATAAGAATTTATCTAATTCACAGTGCAACGACATATACTCGTTTATTTTCTCTACTTTTTCTTCCTCACTCAACCCTTCATCCTGACTAATATAATTATTACATACCCATATGTCTGCAATTGACTCAATTCTTGCTTGTTCCAATGTTTCGTTTATTTCATTTATAACTGCTCCTACCGTTGTTTTATTATCATTCTTTTCTGCCATTGCTCCCTCCATAGCTTTCGCTTTCCCTTATCCGCCGTGTAGACGCTTGGACGTTAATCCTTTTCCCATCAATCCTGACCATATTTCCAGCACAAATTGATGTTTTCTGATTACTTTCTGAATTTTTCCCACTCTTCATCCGAAATGATTCCTTTCACGAAAGCTTCCGCATGTTTATTTTTTCCTACAGTTATATTCAGGTCTAGTATTTCCATCTGTTCGTATAGGCCTCTGATTTTAATACATCCCACATCCATTGCCTTTCCCTCTCTTACGCATTCCGTATGTCATACCCGCCTCTTTCCCGGTCTTCTATATAGTTCCCTTCGAATAAGTCACGGCACAGTATGTCCACGTTGCCTGGCTTCTTCCTCTGCCATGCGTAGTTCAGCGTGAACGCCGGCAGCTCTTCCTTCGCCATCCCTGCCGTCCCATAGGTTCAGCACCTTCCTATGCTTGCGCCTTCTGATGAACATGGCATTATACCAGCGCGTGATAAGCTCCATCCTGTTCTCCTGCCATATGTCATTGATAATCCACAAAGGGTGCATCGAGCCTTTTTCGGGGTGAAAAAGATTTGCGTAGCAAATCATAGAAGTTCTCCGCGAAGCAGCCTATGCTGCAAACGGCTAGAACTTCTTTTCACCCTATCCCCCCATTACGTGCCATTCCCACTCACCGTATCACCGTTTCCATTGCCCGCATTCCCGTTTCCTCCTGCGCTGCCTGCTCCTTTTTCCTTCTCCGCCTGCGCTTTCTTCGTATCCACTACGTCAATCTTTCCTTGGATCTCATCCGCTTTATTCTCTTTGCCAATTTCCATATAAGCAGCCTTAGCGTACTGGTATTGGATTTTCGCCTGCTCGTAGTCTTTCTCCTCCTCGGACAGCCTCGCCTGTTCTTCCAATTCCTTTGCTTCATCCATTCTTGCTTCCACTTCTTCCTGTTTCTCGTTCAACGCAATGATTTTCTTATTCAGATAAGAGATCTGTGCCGTATCTTCCAGTGCAGTATACTTTTCGAGGCCAATCAGGTAAAATACCATGGCGCCATCATAGTCGCCTTCTTTGTATGCTTCATCACCCTGCCTGACCAGATCCGCCGCAGATACTTCCGCCGCGGCTTGCTGGGCGTTTTGCTGCTCCTCTTCTTCCTTCACCGCGCTCCATTCTTCATAAAGCTTATCTAAGGCATCCAATGCCTGTTGCTTCCCGTCTGCATAATAAATAGCCGCGGCTTTTCGTTTTGCTTCCAGGTATTTTTCTTCTGCAGGGCCATAGCTTTCAAGTTCTAATAGCTTATCCCCAAGCGCAAGAAGGTCGAAGACTTCCTCATACTCATTGATCTGCCACAATCTGTCCTCTATGTAACCGGAAGCTATCTTATCCGCATATCTTGCCCTGACTTTTGCAGATAGATAAGCGTCCCGCGCTTCCGCATAATCCCCTTTTTCATAATAGTCGTCTGCATTGATAATCGCTTCCAGACAAATGAGGTAGTTGTTATATCTGCTTTCCGTCTCCTTATCGCGCAGCTTCTTCGCAAGCTCAAGCGCTTTCTTGCATTCTTCTTTCGCCCTGATGTAATTATCGTCTTCCATATAGGCTTCCGTATTGGCGAAGCATTGCTCCATATCCTCCCGCTTCTGTCTTCTATCTCTTCTCCATAGATAGATGAGCAAACCAATGACAAGCAAGATCACTAAGATGATGACTGAAATAATGATGATTTTCTTGATCCGTCTCTTCCGGTTAGGGTCAACAAATATCTTATCAATATAGATTGCTGCAAAAGTATAATTATCCAGATTCTGCGGCTGTCTGGACAGCAGAAGGTCTTCTACTTTATCGCATTCCTCTAACGGCTCATTCCCGGCTTCTGCGAAGACGTCCGCCAATTCCCCCTCATCTACATTTTCCCATATGCCTTTCGTGTACAGTGTAATGATATCTCCGTTTGCTAACTTATATTTCTTGGAGATATAAGGAGCCAGATTCTCTTTTCCCAGATAAGAGAACAGATTATTCCGCTCCTCATGCTTTGCCAGTTTATCTTCTGTCAGGCGTTCTGCCCTGACCATGTCCTGGGAGAGAGACATGTCTGTCGTAGCAAGGAATTTCCTACCGTCCCGGTAAAGCCTGAGCCTTGTATTTCCCACATGTCCATAACGGAATTTCTCATAGTCCGTAATGACTACCGTAAGGGATGCCTTCAGCTTCTCATAACTTTTTCCTTGTAGAAGCTCTGCATTGGCAGTCTTTAGGTAGCGTTTCAATTTCCCTTTCCCCATGCCCGGCGCATTCTGGAATGCCGTGACTATCGCCTCGATGGCTTTCTTCGCCCCCTGCGCGTCCCTCATATCAGATATTCCGTCAGCAATCACATAACAGGCATACTTATCCAATTCCACAAATCCAAAATAGTCGTTGTTCTTTAATTTACTGCCTTCTTCCGAAATAAAGGCAGTCTTAAAACTGCTATTGTATTTTCTCATAAGAATCCCTCTACCAGCACAATACTGGCATTATCTTTTTCTTCCCGTTTTGCTGCGTTAATGACTTCTATAATATCAAACGCTTTCTGTTGGCATTTCTTGTTCCCACCAAGCGCATCCTCTATTGTCTTCCAATCCATTCCTTCATATATCCCGTCGCTCATCAGCACCACGATATCTTTATCTTTGAGGAAAATAGGCGTATCGAAAAACTCTATCTCCCGGAACCCGTCCTGCCCCAGATAGTTATAAAGCCTCCGGTTCTCTAACATCAGCAAGGCATCCTGTCTCGTAATGCTGCCTTCTAAGAAACGGTCTTCCACCAGCATATCAATTGTATGCCCGGTAGATAGCGGTACTAAGCTGTCTTTCCGGTACACGGCTATTTTGACATTGCCTGCCACTGCATAATAGAGATAATTATCTTTTATCAGCACTGCGCCCAAGCTGGCTCCGCCCTTTCCGTCATCCAGCTCTTCCAATATCTCACGGTTGACCTGATGAAACGCCCTGCGGAAAAAATAAGCAGGGTTTTCAGAAGAATGGTATTGCTCAAAAAGCCGTTTCATCGTATCCACTGCAATCTGCGCAGAAACTTTCCCTCCGTAATTTTTCCCCATGCCATCCGCTAATACCGCCAGAAACCCGTCCGCGCTCTGACAGGCTCCATAATTGTCTTCCTGCACCTGCCTGTTCCCTATTGTCATCGCTTTGCCGACCCGGAAGCGCCGTATCACTTTGCCCTTTTCCCTGCTTAGGAAACGAACTGCAATCAGCACCAGAATGAACAAATAGAGCAAGCAAAGCACTCCTTCTTCTATCCGCATGCCATTCCCTCCTGTTATTCCCATTTAAAATGTTCGCCGCAAAATGGGATGAATACGAAACGGCTCTCTCCCATCTCAATGACATCGAACTGTGATAGCTGCGTCGGCACGTAGACAGCTTCCTCATTCAAATATACGATCCCGTTGCTATCTCCCGGCAATATCATCGTCTTGCTCTGTTTCTCGTCATATACGATAACGCAGTGGTTCCTCCTAGAGATCTTATTGTCCCCCAGAATCTGGATGTCCATATCGTCTGCCCTGCCTACGAAGTTTTTGCCCGCCATTATCTTATAATCCTTACCTTTGCGCGCTCCCATTACGCAGACAATCCAACCGCAGACCGGATTTTCTTCCTGTAGGAACAAAGCCTCTTCTACATCGATCTCTGTCTGTCCAGTCTCCTTTCTCTCTCTGGTAGCCGTCTCCATGTTGCAGTATGGGCATATCGTCCCGTATCTTCTTGATGAGAACATATGCCCGTTTTGACATCTTATTAAATTGCTCATATCTTTTTCTCCTATCGTATTTTAATGGGGGCAAGACCCAAATAAATAATATCGTTCTTCTCCACCTTACAAGGCTCTCTCGAAGACACACGGTACTTCTTGCCTTCCCCGCCCCGTTGAATCCTAGTCCCGTTCTCGCTTTCCAAGTCTTCTATGTACCAGCACCCATTGCTATAATTCATGACTGCATGTTCGCCGTCTATCGTTCCGGCATAATCCGTATGCTTCAAATCAATATCTACCTGGCTTGCCCTATCGTCTTTGCCCAAGACAATAGATGTCCTTCCGTAAATATCCCATGTCGCGGTTATATTATTCTCTTCCCCCAGAAGGGAAAGCTCGGAAATCTCTTTTCTGCTTCCTGCATATTTCTCGGGATGTCCCGTTCCTACGGCATCAATGATTGCTAAAAGAAGGAATTGAACGCCTATTGTAATAAGAATCCCTATGCTGATGCACCTTTGTACGGGATTGTCCAGATATGCGTAAGACAGGACGATGCCCGTGATACAAGTTATGATAATCGCTATGTCTAATGTCGTTTTCCGGTTCATGTGACGTTCCTCTTTTCTTATGTTATTTCCCTTCCAAAACATCAAATTGGAATTGCCTCTCCCATAAACTCCCCATAGAGCAACTGGTAGTCGTTTAGGATCTCTATCCGCTCCTTCAGATGGCTGAATATCTCGAAAACTAAAGAATGGTAGAAAAACTGATAATCCCGTATCACTTTCGCACTTTCATATTCCCGTAACCTCACATATCTCTCAGACATTGCTTTCCGAAGATATTCATGATCTCCTTCTATATAAGGAATGAGAATAGACGGCGACCAGTAATCGCAACATTCCTGCTGATCCAAATACATGTTTTCATCTAAAATTTCTATCCGGTACTCATATGAGCCAGACAGAAAGCTACTGTATAAATGGCTAATCATGAGATATTTTCCCATTCCTTTTCTTCCATCCTGATGCATTGCCTTGGCTTTCCATGCCAACTGCTCCAGAAGAACCCTTAATTCTTCCTCTAACCTATCCCATTTCTTCTCCAATTCTCTTTGTATTTCTTGACAGCTTTCTGCAAATCTCTTCTGGTAAAGCTTTGCTGCTTCATCCATAATCGCATCTATCCTATTCACGCCAAAACCCTCTTATTGTATTCTGAATTCGCTTCCATTAAAAAGAATATCCTGATCTATCGTAATCCCTGTCCCTCCTTGATTTAATGCTACACTCTCTGTCCCAGCAATCATAACGGAAGCTTTTGCGCTAGAAATTACCATGTTGCCTTGCGCCATAATATTGATATCCTTGTTGCTCTCTATCAATATCCCTTCCTCATCTTCCAATTTCACTGTCATTCCTTTATTATTCGTCATCACAAGCGAATGAGGCGTCAATAGTATTTCTTTCCCATATATGTTCTTGATAGATTTTCTCTCCGGGTTCTGCCGTTGACTCCCATTACCCAAATGAACCGCGCTTATTGCATAAGCATCCTTTTCCTGATCCGAAGGAAAATACACTCTCACCGTATCGCCTGGTTCCGGCATGCAATACCAACCTGCTCCTGTAGGAGTAGAATATACAGTAGAATAGCCAAACCATGTCTGTATTTTCCCCAGATCGCTTTCCTCTCCGGTCATATTGTTCGGGAATTTCACCTGAACCTTGTCAGCTTCCACTGCTGTCACAATTGCTGGCAAAGAACACCCTACAACTGATTGATTAGCCACTTTAGGTATCCTCACGTCCGGCTTAGGCATAAGCTGATATTCATGAACGCACTCTGCGTTCAGATACTTTGTCACAATTTTATATATATAGAGAACCTGTTTTCTATAAATGGCTTTCTCACCTAATCTATGTAATTTCCGTGATTTCACAGTATATTTCCGTTTGTCTCCTGATATCAGTAATGAAAAATCCTCTTCTTCTATGTTTGTGCTTCCATCATTACTAACATTTATGCCAAATCGGATGCCCTTCCTTTGGCAATCCGGTATGATACAATATCCTGCCTCTCCCAGAAGACGTTTCAAAAACTGCCAGTCCGTCTCTTGATACTGAACGCGTATTCCCTTTATATTCCCTGGCTGCTCATTCATATCATATCTATAGTCTTCATAGCACCGTCCAATTTCTTTTATTACTTCTTCCAATTGGTAATGCTCTTTCTGGATCACGCGATAATGCTCTTCTTTGTCCAGAAGAAAAGTCCCTGTAACGAGTTCTAGTGTCAGCCCTGTATTGATCCCACCCTCTTCTAGTTCTGCCTGCAAGACCATGCCGCAGAAAAGAACCGCCATATTTCCGTCTTCATCTTTTACTAATATTTTCACCCATTGCTCTTTTGCCAAGGACTGCATGTATCTCTCCTTGTCTTTCTCATGGATAATGCCCTTTACATAGGCTCGTCCATGCGCATTCATGCTTTGTACGACTTCCAATTTCTCTATGTTTATATAATCATATTGGTCAGTCCATACATAATATTCTTTCATAAGCAAGCCTCCTAACTGATTTGGTTTAAAACTCTCATCATCTGCGGTTTCCACCTGTCATAATCCACAAACCTACATTGGAAACTACCAAACACATTCCTGCCTTGTTTTGCCACGATAAAATACAGCTTATAATAGATTTCTTTCCCCATGAAAACTTTGCTGTCAAACCATCCTGTGAAACCATTTATGTTTCCTCTTTCATAGATAATGCTCCCGGGAAATAAGATCTTCATGTATTGCATGCATTGTTCTACCAACACTTCTAATGGTTCCTGATAATCCAATATATCCAAGCTCATAGTCAATTCTCCATTGCACTTGGTTTTAATGTACGCTGGCAGTTCATGCGAAATAAATGATTCCCGTATCTGTTCTTGCGGCATATCCACAAAGTCATCAGGAAGAACCATTTCTATTAATCCGTCAAAAAATAATTCTGTTTTTTCCTTTGCTGCCATATAAGATATGTTCTTATGGCGCAACATTAAAATAGACTCATCTATATATTCCATTTTTGCTCCATTTCTACACTGCTCTTCGCATGACAAGTTAGCTGACTCCACCTGTTATCTGTTCCCGCAGAGGCACCTCAATCTCGCTGATCTTCACTGTCACCCAACCCTGCCATATCTTTCCTTTCCCATTCTCCACCCAGCCAGGTTCTTCCGCTTCACTATCATAATAAGGCAGCCTGATATGAAGCTCGTCTCCTTCTATATAGAAATCTGTATCTGCCAATATATAGCGCAGTGTCCATAGCGGATATTGCTCCAATATCTCCTGCGTCTTTACTTCTCCTTCCTCTCTTGTATAAGACAGCTTCGTCAGGTTTCCGCTTACTTTCCCACTTGTCTTCATCCATTCCGCCAAGTCATACAGATACTTCTCTTCGCCAAATAACCCCCATAGATTATCGTAACTATTATAATATTCCCAGTCCCTATCCTCTTCGTTTCCTTTATCTTCCTTCCATTCTACGGTTATCCGCTCGCTTACCGTATTGAAGCCGCCCATGTCCGCTTCTATCCGTTCCACGATGTCTTGGTAACCATAGTCCCGGCTCCTCTGCGTCTGCCTATAGAATATCCCCTGCCCGTTTTCCCACACGGTCGTCCTTATCCTGCTCCCTAAGGCTCCCTTATGCCCTTCGTCTATCGCCTCTGTCTCCCTCCTCCATTCGCTCCCGTCCGTCCCGCAGTACCCATACGGCATCAGGTAGTCCACTACTTCCAGCTCCCCAAGGCTGTCCTTCGTATATGCGCTCCCTCCCCCGCTAAGCCACTCTCCCAGTATCTCTTTACATAGGAACGCATCCTTCCTCTCCTCTATCTCTTCCCATGTGACCCCATATGCTCCCATGCTCTCCTCAAAGCGCTCCTGGTAGCCCATTCCCTGCATGCCCTCCGGCATGCAGGCATCGCCATAGATATAGAGCTTCTTATGCTCCGCGCTATAGATCACGCCTATGG
>CAJTSL010000001.1:229971-233781 GCA_910578845.1 uncultured Lachnospiraceae bacterium | reverse complement strand
ATTCTTGCTCAACTTGCGAATTTTGGGGCCAAGACGCTATCAGCGTCAGCACAAATTTGCGATTGATAACTATAGTATATCTGTTTCTTTTTAGAAAATCAATGAGGTTACATCTTTTTGCAATAATAAACCGACAATCCTTTCTTCACAAGCAAAAGAAACACTCCACACGCTAATAACGCCACAAAGACGATCGGATTAAAATACCCCGCAATAATGCTTACCCCGATTATTAACACGCCGCAAGTATAAAGCACTGTTCCGCCTGACTTCGCCTCAATCGCAGCGCACCTTTCATCATGCACTTTGATGTAGTATTTCCTAACAGCTTCGTCCTCTTTTAAAATATTCCTAAATCGCACAATATTGCTAAGTGCCCCGGCCAAAAATGCCAAAGCAATCCCTAACTGAAATCCCTGGAAGAAACTAATAAAACTTTCATTATCTTGCATCGGCCTAAAATAATTCCAGGAATTTGTTACCACTAAAATCGCGAACAACGCACAAATTCTTCTCCAATAACTTAACCTTCCTTGTATTTCTGCTCTCATCTTTTCCATATGTAATACTCCTTCCTCATTCCCGTTTGTCTTCTCATACAATTTCTAAATCCTATATCCTATATTCTATTTCCTGTATCGTATTTCCTGTCATTTTTCATCAGGAAAATTTTATTGCTACATCTCTTCTACTTCTGAAAAATCAAATACTTCCTCAATCGGCAGTCCGAAATAATGTGCAATTTTATATGCCAGCACCAACGAAGCCGTATACTTTTCCACCTCAATCGAAGTTATTGTCTGTCTGGTAGTGCCAACCGCATTTGCAAGTTCCTCCTGCGACATTTTATGTTCCTTTCTTAATTCTTTTATTTTCGTCTTCATCTTACCTCACTTTCTGCTATTCCACTTATGCTAAGCTCGCTTTGCAATTTTAGTATAGTCCACTTTGCATATTTTGTCAAGCCTACTTTGCAAATTTATTTTTCAAGAAGAAAATATAAAAAAGCTGTACTCTCGTATAATAGAACGCTACGAAAATACAGCCCACAAGCTAATAAATATGCTAATATAAACAGTATCTATAACAACCTCATTAATGCCTTGCTCTTTTACTCCGGCTTTTTGTCATTTGCTACCTCTATTTGAAAGACCTTCCCCTCTTTGACACAAATTGTATAATTACATAACTTACTGCCATCAGGGTCATAAACCGTATAATATGTAAATCCACTACTGGATGTTTCCGTTTCTGAATGAAAACTTTCAATTGCTTTCTCCACATCCGCCTGCAAATCTCCACGCTTAATATTGCCCGGGATCACAAGTGCAAGATCAGAAGAAAAATCACTGCTTTCCATTGCTGTCAGCATACAGTTCTCAATCGTGACCGCATATTCTGCATAATTCCTTGCAATCGCACGAAACGACTGGTTATTATACTGCAAGCATACCCAGCCGAAGCTACCGGATGCTACTTCCATATCCGACTTCTCTTCCACGATTGTAAATCCATTTGCTATCAGCTCTGACACCGGGCATGGAAGCTTATATAGATTCCCTTCCAACTCTACATGAAAACTATAAAGATCATCCCCTAATTCTGTAGGCGCCTGATAGGACTTCACAATATCCGGTACCTCATCGCTCACCGAATTATCTGCCCCTTCCAGTTCCACTAGGTTCTCAATCTCAATCTGTTCCAATACACCTGTGTCCTTATAAACATATAGCTCAATTTCTCGATAAAAATCATATTGATAGGACATCTTGTAGTAATTATCCCCATCATAATCCGAAGTAGGATCTCCATATGCAGCTTTGATATCATCTGCATTAGAAACACCCCACTGAATGCCACCTGGAAGAAGGATTTCCCAATCAGAGTCCTTCATCTGATACCTATCCATGTTGATGCCTGCTACCATGCTATCGGCAAAAGACACCGTATTCATAGACATATTGGCAAGCTTCGTATAAACAGAAGCAGCATCCTTGTTCCAGCGTTGTGCAGACACATATTGATTATTCGATAAGGTGTCCGTATTATCTCCGTCGTATTGCCATCCTAGCGCCTCAAAGTCAGAATACCACATCGGGAACTGGTATACCGTACCATCAATAGAAATCTGGAAATCATACAGATTATCCGAAAGCTTCTCTGGCACATTGGCAAGCTTAGCCGCCTCTTCTTCTTTGGCTTCTCCGTCTTCATCTTCCGTTTTTTCTGTTTCTTCCCTTATTCTCGCTGGTGTTTCAGATTCTTGCGCTTGCTCTTTGCCGCCTTCCTCAGCATCCTGCATTCCCTTTTCTTCGGCATCTGCTGATTCATTCTCTTTTGCGTTATTTTCTTCTATAGGCGTATCTTGCTGCTCCTCTAGAGGTTTTATCGTTTCTTCCTTGCCACTACATGCTGTCATAAATACGGCACAGCAAATCAAAAGCAGCCACATGCATAGTTTTCTCTTCATCCTACCAATCCCTTTAATAATATAATTGCCTTACCACATACGCCTTATTCCACGCCAAACAATTCACGATACCATTGCAGAGATTTCGTATAAGCATCGTATACACGTTCTATTGATATCTGCTTAAGCAGCATCTGCCTTGATACCTCCTGCCAAGAAGCATTCTCATACTGAATAATAAAATCAAGCACGGGCGCTAACTCACCGCTGCGATAAATAAGCGCATTCTCAATAGGCTTAGAGACTTTGACAATTTCAAGTGCTTCTTCCATCGGTTTATCCAACATCAGATCCAATACGGAGAACAGTCCCATCAGGAACAGTTCGGAGGAGTGCACTGCCATTTCAAACACAGGCGCAAGATTTTCTGCAAATTTAGCACGCAACAGGGAAAGTCTGGTAATCTCACTCGGCTTATCAGCACATAACTCATTTGTAACCGCAGTGTTGATCCATTTCTTCAACTCCTTCTGCCCAAGCATAGCTGCCGCATGTCGAATAGAGGTAATCTCCGAATTGACCGTCATCTTATTTACCATCTTCAATAAAGATATAACTAACGCCGTGTCTCTACCAATGACTTCCGCAGCTTTGGTCAGGTCAAAATCCCTGTCATTGACTAAGTTCAAAAGCTCAATATAATTTGCCTTAAGCGGTGCAACTTCTTCCTCTCCGCGTGTCACCGGAATACGGAAAAAACCACCCTCATACAGATCATAACGATCCTTTTTCAATTCATCAAATTCTTCTTGTGAATCTACATGAACTGCGCATAGCTTAATATGCGGATATACATTTGCAAAGTGCTTCTTTGCCTGTTTCATGTCGTTCTTGTTATGATCGAGCAAAATATAATCTGTCAACAGAAGCAATTCATGATAAGCTTCAAATTTATCATCGGGCAGCTTACGGATCGCAATCTTATATTTCATTTTCTTCAGTTCCTTGAAGCGTTTAACATACACTTCGTCTGGCGTAATGGTATTATTCGCCAAAAGAACTAATCTCTCATGAGGCGTCTGGCACTGATCGTTAATATCGGAAAAAATGGAAATGTTATTCACCTCCACAAAGACTTCCTTATCCGCCGATAACGTCTCGATGCCCATGCTCTCGATCAAATCAAGCCCGGCAATATTGACCGCCCCGTCGTTGCTTCCGGTGCCTAACAGACTGGGGGTTAAAAGATAATTCTTCTTCTGTGCGAATAAAGAATAAGCTTTCACTGCCAAGGTTTCATCAAATAATGGTATTAATGTAGCAAGCATAATGAATTCTCCTATTTATCCAAATTAGATAATAAGGTTAACTGGTTCTTATCATCCATATTACTATAATAC
>CAJTSL010000001.1:226760-229961 GCA_910578845.1 uncultured Lachnospiraceae bacterium | reverse complement strand
TATTTATATACTTTTTTTCTCTTATTTAGGAAAAAATTTGTAGCAGGGGGGAGTTACTGCCCATACGGATTTTAAAATGTAAAGCGCACTGCTGTTTATTGTGCTACAGCAGTGCGCCTCATCCCCACACTCATCTTTTCATAATTTGTGTAATACTATTACCGGTTATTCTGCCGCCGGCACTTCGATAAATGTTATAATCCCAAGACCTGTCAAATCTACTACGACATGGTCTTGTCTCACTTCTGCTACATTGACTGGTGTCCACACTCCATTTGTAAAATGATATACCTGGATGTTCTCTGCTCCTGTCACCCCAGGCATATAGAAATTTACGGTTGCCGTACTAAAATATACGGAGGCATCAATATCCACTACGTTCATTACCCTGCCGCCAAGTGCCGCCGCCTGTGCCTTTGCTGCATCTACATGTGCCATTAATGGCTTATATACGGAAAATGTCTGGTTGCTCGGCACGCCGTCCACAATGACATTGCCGCCCTGTGCTACCGGTGTCGCATTTGCAAGTCCTGGTGCACTGTTCACCGCATTATTGAAATATTCGCCTACGCTCTTGTTTAAGTCCGCTGCTTCGTTCAGCGTCGCCATGGAAAGGCCTATCGCTTCTGCTGCAAGCGCGTTTGCTTCGCTCTCTTCCGCCATCTGCGCTTCATGTACTACTGCGGCTGCTTCTGCTGCAGCTACTTCGGGGTCTATTTTGCTGCTAGAGCCCCCCGCATTCTTCCATGCGAGATAACCAGCCCAAGAGTTTGGATATATTGTCTTCCACGCTTCAAATCCTTCATCATTGCCTTCAAAATTATTCATTATATCTACCACATCTTGTGGAGTAAAATAATCACCTGAACTTGCAAACGCAAACACCGACATAGACAATACCATCACTCCTGCCAATAGTAATCCTAATAATTTTTTCATGTTATAATACCTCCGTAATTTGTATTTTTAATATTGAGTGTGTTTGTTTAGTTTACCATATTTTTCCTGTCTGGACAAGATGAAATAGCCAATAATAATTGTTATTTTATTGCTCATTTTCCCTGTATTTTCCTGCTTTGTGGACATTTTCCAAGATATTGTGGCGTACGTCTTGTAGTGCAACAATATATGGTTCATTGCACAATTTTATCAATACCTTTTCGCATATCCGGAAATAATATCCACATAGCAGGCTCATGAATGTACCTTACTTCTGATTAATATAGTTTACAAGCCCTTCCGCAGCAATAATCTTCTGCATAAATTCCGGAAACGCCTGTCCTTTATAGGTAGTCCCTTTTGTTACATCCGTGATCACGCCCGTATCAAAATTAACTTCTACGGTATCCCCCGCTTCGATTCCCTGCGCCGCTTCCGGGCATTCGATAATCGGTAAACCGATATTAATCGCATTCCGATAAAAAATCCGTGCAAATGTCTCAGCAATCACGCAGCTAACACCTGCCGCTTTAATGGCTATAGGCGCATGCTCCCTAGAGGAACCACATCCAAAATTCTTAGTCGCCACCATAATATCACCTTTTTGCACTTTCTTGATAAATTCCTTATCAATGTCCTCCATACAGTGCGTCGCTAACTCTGCCGGATCAGAAGAGTTCAAGTATCGTGCAGGAATGATTACATCCGTATCTACATTATCGCCATATTTAAAAACAGTTCCTTCTGCTGCTTTCATTCTCATACCTCCGCTTTCGAGGATTATAGCGCCTATGCTATATCCCTATCAATACATGCTCCTTATGAGCATCTTAAGTTTATATGTTATATGCTTTTCAAGTTCTCTCAGATCTGACATGGGCAGGAAATCTTCCCAGTCACGGCGCTTGCTGCTGCTACAGCAGGACTAGCCAAATAGATTTCTGAATCCACATGGCCCATTCTGCCTACGAAATTACGGTTTGTAGTAGATACACACCTCTCTCCCGCTGCAAGAATGCCCATGTAGCCGCCAAGACATGGACCGCAAGTAGGCGTGCTGACAATCGCGCCAGCCTCTATAAAGGTCTTTAACAATCCCTCTTCCATTGCCTGTATATAAATTGCCTGCGTTGCAGGTATCACGATACATCTCATGCCTTTTGCCACATGTCTGTCTTTTAAGACTTTCGCTGCAATCCGCAGATCATCAAGCCTTCCGTTCGTACAGGAGCCAATGACTACCTGGTCAATACGGATGTCATCTTTTATATCATCAATTGTCTTCGTATTCTCTGGCAAGTGCGGGAATGCTATCGTCGGACGAAGAGTGCTCAAATCAATCGTATATTCCTCATCGTAAACGGCATCTTCATCCGCTTCATATATGGTATAAGTCTTCTGGGAATGTTCTTTCATATAAGCAATTGCAAGTTCATCTACCGGGAAGATGCCGTTCTTGCCTCCTGCTTCAATAGCCATATTGGCGATTGTGAAACGGTCATCCATTGTTAGGTTCGAAATGCCCTCTCCCACAAACTCCATCGACTTATATAAAGCGCCATCAACACCAATCATGCCGATAATATGCAGGATAACATCTTTACCGCTTACCCACTCGGATGGCTTGCCCACAATATTGAATTTAATTGCTGAAGGCACTTTAAACCAAGCTTTCCCGGTTGCCATGCCTGCCGCCATATCCGTACTGCCAACTCCTGTAGAAAAGGCTCCTAATGCCCCATAAGTACAAGTGTGGGAATCTGCCCCGATGATCACATCACCCGCTACCGTCAGGCCTTTCTCTGGGAGCAACGCATGCTCAATTCCCATTTCGCCTACTTCGAAGTAATTCGTAATCTCGTTACGGTATGCAAATTCTCTCACGCACTTACAATGTTCCGCAGATTTGATGTCTTTATTGGGAACAAAATGGTCTGGCACAAGTGCGATTTTATCTTTATCAAAAACGCCTTCCACCTTCATCTTTTCCATTTCTTTAATAGCCACCGGGCTCGTAATATCATTGCCAAGCACCAAGTCCAGATCCGCCTCGATCAACTGACCGGCTTCTACCTGCGCAAGTCCTGCATGAGCCGCCAAAATTTTCTGCGTCATTGTCATTCCCATTGTAATATCCTCCTTTTATTTTCTAATAACTATTAGTTCATTGCGAAATTCCAATTTCCCAAAACCTAGTTGGGCAAAATAGACAAGACCACGAGTAGGGTACTTTGGCACCGTCGGCACTTAGATGCTGTATTT
>CAJTSL010000001.1:167045-226744 GCA_910578845.1 uncultured Lachnospiraceae bacterium | reverse complement strand
ACAATTGTATCATACCCTTTTCTATTCTAAAAATATATATTAATTATATTTACTATTCCTATAAATTATAATATACTCTCTATATAATGCAGATCAGCTTATAAAGGAGCCTATTAACATGGAAGCTAACTTAAATCTTTACCACATTTTCTACACGGTCGCCAAAACTGGCAATATCTCGCTTGCAGCCAAGGAACTCTATATCAGCCAGCCTGCTGTCAGCAAATCGGTTGCCAAATTAGAAGCGGTTCTTGACACTACGCTGCTGCAACGCAGTTCCAGGGGCGTCACTTTGACGCCGGAAGGTTCTTTGCTTACCAAACAGTTAGAATCTGCTTTTGCATCAATTTCGTATGGCGAAGAACAGCTTCGTAAAATCAACGGGCTTGGGATCGGACAGATTACCATCGGGGTCAGCACAACGCTCTGTAAATATGTCCTTCTTCCCTATTTGAAAAAATTCATTCAGGAAAACCCTCACATCCGGGTATCCATTGCATGCCAGCCGACCATGGAGACAATCCAAAATCTGATAAATGGCAGCATTGATATTGGACTGATCGGCGAAACCCAGGACAGTAAAGGGTTATCTTTCCTTCCTGTTATGGAAATACAGGATGAATTCGTCACGACAAAACGCTATTTAGAAAATCTCTCTACCAGGCTTGATACAGACATCCGGCATCTATATGAGAATAACCATGCCGCCATCTGGAAAGAAGGCACTTTCCTGATGTTACATGAAGAGAACATATCGAGAATGTATATTGATGCTTATCTGAAGCAAGAAGCGATTTTCCTCTCCCAGCTCATTGAAATATCCACGATGGATTTGCTGATTGAATTTGCCAAAATTGATATGGGCATTGCCTGTGTCATAGGCAATTTCGTGGAAAAAGAATTGGCAGAGGAAACTCTTATAAAGCTTCCTTTGGCAACGCCCATCCCTGCAAGAAAAATAGGGTTTGCCTGGAAGAACCAGACAAACCCTACAACTCCTGTCCATAAATTTCAAAATTTTATTTCATCTCACCAAGAATGTCATCCATAGAATGGCTCGTCATATACTGGAAAATATCCGCCATCTGCACCGGCGTCAGGCTCATATTCATCTTTAACCAGCTTATGACGACAAATGTCATAGATTGTGCAAAATATTCTGCGATTAGATCAACGGTCAGGCCTTTTCGTGCTGCTATTTTGTTGCCTGCTTTTTCATTGATAAAAGTATACAAGATTTCTTTAATGAATTTCCTCGTAATGCTTTCGCAGGAATCCTGTCCCTCCAGACGGACTACTTTCATATAAAAACCTTTGTCCTTCTGCAAATTAGTAAAAATCAGGATGAGGCCTTCCTGCAAATATCCTTCCTGCATCAGAGGGATAATCGGATCAAGGATTTCCGTCCTTATAATCCATTCCAGCAATTCATATTTATCCTGAAAATGATTATAAAATGTCGGCCGGATGACTCCTGCCCTGTCCGTGATCTCCTTGATTGTAATTTTATCAATCGGCGTCTTATTCGCAAGCGCTTTAAAGCTCTCCGCTAACAGTTTATCCACATTTGTCCTATGTTGCATAATTTCTCCACAGGATTAATTATTAATCAGCTTGTCCTCGCCGTTCCAGCTATACAGTTTTCGGATGTCTTCACCGACTACTTCTGCCGGATGTTCGGAAGCCAATTTTCTCATTGCTTTAAAATGTACCTGTCCGCCCGCAGATGACATATCCAATAAGAAATCTTTCGCAAATGTCCCATCCTGGATATCGGAAAGGATTTTCTTCATTGCCTTCTTAGTCTCTTCCGTAATAATCTTCGGCCCTGTAATATAATCGCCATACTCTGCCGTGTTAGAAATGGAATATCTCATTCCCGCAAAGCCTGACTGATAGATCAAATCTACGATCAGCTTCATTTCATGGATACATTCAAAATAAGCATTTCTAGGATCATATCCGGCTTCTACCAGTGTCTCGAATCCAGCCTGCATCAATGCACATACGCCGCCACAGAGCACTGCCTGCTCGCCGAAGAGGTCTGTTTCTGTCTCTGTCCTGAAAGTAGTCTCCAAAACACCTGCCCTTGCGCCACCGATTGCAAGCGCATATGCCAATGCGATATCCTGTGCCTTTCCTGTTGCATCCTGATGGACGGCAACAAGGCATGGAACACCTTTGCCTGCCTGATATTCGCTTCTTACCGTATGTCCAGGCCCTTTAGGTGCGATCATCGTAACATCTACATTCTTAGGCGGTACGATACAGCCAAAATGAATATTGAAGCCATGAGCGAACATTAACATATTGCCTTCCTCTAAGTTTGGCTCAATGTCTTTTTTGTACAAAGCAGCCTGTAGCTCATCATTGATCAGGATCATAATGATATCTGCTTTCTTCGCAGCTTCTGCCGCCGTATATACTTCGAATCCCTGTGCCTCAGCCTTCGCCCATGATTTAGAACCCTCATATAGGCCGATAATGACATGACAACCGGATTCCTTTGCATTCAGGGCATGTGCATGTCCCTGGCTACCGTAACCGATTACTGCGATTGTCTTACCTTCTAATAGAGATAAATTACAATCTTCCTGATAAAAAATCTTCGCCATTTTCTTTTCCTCCGTTTTTATTTATGTTTAGATTTTATATGGTTATCATACAATCAATCATACAGATTTATCATTCATACAAATTTATCATTTTATAAATTATAAATAAGTAACATTCTCTGTTCCGCGCCCTAAGCCTGCAATCCCAGTCCTGGCAAGCTCTAAGATCTCATAGCCGTCTAAGAGGCTGATGAAAGCATCTATTTTATCCTGATTTCCAGTCAGCTCAATAATTAACCCGTCTTTGGAAACATCTACGATTTTTGCACGGAAAATATCGACAACGGAAATGACCCCCTGTCTCTCATCCGGAGATGCCTTCACTTTTATCATGGCAAGCTCACGGTAAACACTTTCATTCGGCTTAAGCTCCTTAATGTCCCTGACATCAACTAGCTTTGCAACTTGTTTCTCAATCTGGTCTAAAATCTCATCGTCTCCGGACGTTACAATCGTAATGCGCGTATACCGCGGATCTGCGGTAACGCCGGCCGTAATACTTTCAATATTATAGCCACGCCTTGAAAAAAGCCCTGAAATACGGCTTAGTACACCGGATGTATTATCAACCAGAAGTTGAAGTACTTTTTTGTGCATAAAACAATCCTGCCTTTCCATAACAAATAATGCCGACAACGTCTGTATTGTAGCAACTATAACAGAAAAAGTCAACTATGAGTTTGCATGCCACCTTAACACAATATCTGATTTTACTCCATATCTTTGCACTTTTGTAACGCGAGCGTTCCCGTCCTTGCCACCTCTACTACGCTAACGGACTGTAGCATCGTAATCAGCAGATTCGTTTTCTCCGGCACATCACAGATCTGGATGATCATGTAATGTTTAGACATATCAACGATTTCTGCCTTCATAATTTCACAGGTTTCCATAATATCGCGCCTGTTGTTCCTATTATACTTCACTTTGATTAGCATCAGCTCTCTGCTAATGCTCGCTATTTCATCAAATGTCTTGACTTTAATGACATCCAGCTTTTTATTAAGCTGTTTCTCTATCTGTTCAATTGTCCGCTCATCACCGCTGCTCACAATCGTCATGCAAGAAACCGCTGGATCATCTGTCTCTCCTACCGCCAGAGAATCTATATTAAAGCTTCTTCTTGAAAACAACCCTGATACCTTACAAAGCACACCCGAACGATTCTCTACCAATACCGAATATATCTTTTTCATAGCAATCCTCCATCCAATCGCTCCACTCTAATTGTCTTGTTTGCTAAATCCCATAATCCTAGACAAGATCCATCGGGTCAATCACACATTCCATCAATACCGATTCATCTTCCGCTAAGAAACTATGAATAGCTTCTTCTACGCCATCCATTGTCAAAAGCCGCATGAACTTCATATCATACGCCATCGCAAGCTTCTCCAAATCAGGACTGCCTGACAGATCCACGACTGAATAGTTATCCTGGTAATTATAGTGCTGGAACTCCCTTACCATGCCAAGGTATGTATTTTTCAGAACTATAATTTTCACCGGTACATGGAACTGGCGCATTGTAGCAAGTTCCATCATAGACATCTGGAAAGAGCCGTCGCCGCACACTGCGACTACCTGTCTGTCCGGGCACGCAAGCTTTGCGCCCATTGCTGCCGGAATGGAATATCCCATCGTCCCCATGCCGCCAGTTGTCAGGAAACGCCCGTCTTTTACAATATGATAAGAACATGACCAAATCTGGTTCTGCCCTACGTCAGCAACATAAACGGCATCGTCTTGCATTTGCTCCGACAAGAAGCGGATAAATTCCGCAGGGTCTACATAATCCGGGTTCGGGTTCCTTTTCTTCCCCATCGTCTCTCTATATTGATCCAATGTTGTAATCCACTCTTCATGCTCGCAGACCATCTTCTCTTCCAGCAAATCTTCGAAAATATGCTTTGCATCACCGACAAGCGGAATGGAAGCGCCGACATTTTTCCCGATCTCAGCAGGGTCTACATCAATATGCACTAAGACCTTATTCTCAGTGATCAAATCCGGCTGGCTGATGGCACGGTCTGCGACTCTGGCACCTACCATGATCAGCAAATCTGATTCATTCATGGCACGGTTCGCGTATGGCTTGCCATTATTTCCTACCATGCCATAATACATCGGATGATGCGTCGGCATGACACCGATTCCCATCATTGTCGATACGACAGGGATCCTATGTTCCTCTACGAAAGAACGCAAGATGTGCTGCGCATCGCTAAGCAATACTCCGCCGCCTGCACAGATGATTGGCCTCTTTGCCTTTGATAGTTCCCCGATCACTTTCTTAATCTGTACGGCATGTCCTTTGATGGTCGGTTTATACGTCCGTAAGTTTACTGTTTCCGGGTAATGAAACTCTTTTATCTTTGCTCTCTGGATATCAATCGGCACATCAATCAGGACCGGGCCTTTTCTCCCGGAATTCGCGATATAAAAAGCCTCTTTGAAAATCCTTGGGATCTCTTTGGCATCTTTTACAAGATAACTATATTTCACAAAAGACTCTACGGCACCAGTAATGTCCGCTTCCTGGAACACATCGGACCCAATCAGTTCACTGTTTACCTGTCCTGTTATACAGACAAGCGGGATGCTGTCTGCAAAAGCGGTCGCAATGCCAGTAATGACATTGGTCGCACCAGGGCCGGACGTCACTGCGCAAACTCCCACCTTACCGCTTACCCTTGCCAGGCCGCTTGCCGCATGCGCGGCGTTCTGCTCTGTACGGATTAATATCGTCTTAATGTCAGAATCCAAAATACTATTATAAAACGGACAAATGGCAACGCCCGGATAGCCGAATACATATTCAACGCCTTCTTCTTCCAGACATTTTACAATCGCATCTGCACCTATCATATTACTCCTCCATTCTCTTTCTATCTTCTATATGGCAACGATCATTATGCGCTCTTGCGCGTTCTCTCATTATGCATTTTCCCTCATAGGGATTTAAGCATATCATAATTATAGTAAAAAGCCTATTGTGGGAGTTCTAAAATCCGTTTCGTCAGCTTCACGGCTTCCGCCGCATCCTTGGAATAGCCGTCCGCCCCGATTTCATCTGCATATTCCTGTGTGATGACAGCGCCCCCGATGATGACTTTAGCATCTACTTTCTTCTCTTTCGCATATTGGATGACGTTCTTCATCTGCTGCATGGTTGTCGTCATAAGCGCTGATAGCGCAATCACCTGCGCATGATTTTGGAGCGCAGCATCGATGATTTGTTCCTTCGGGACATCTTTTCCTAAATCAATCACGCGGAAACCATAATTTTTCAACATTAATGCCACAAGGTTCTTCCCGATATCGTGGATATCGCCCTCTACTGTAGCGATGACGACTGTGGGCATCTCATCATCCGTCCGCTGCTCTAACAAAAGCGGCTCTAAATATTCAATAGAAGCCTTCATTGCTTCCGCACTGGCTATAAGCTGCGGCAAGAAATATTTCCCCAGGTCGAAAAGCTCTCCGACTTCGTTAATCGCAATTAGCAAAGCCTCGTCTAAGACTTTCTTTGGCTCATTTCCTTCTTCTATCGCCTTTTTCGTATCTTCCACGATACGGTTTTTATTCCCTTTTAATACATCTATCCGTAACTGCTCTAAGATATTGCAGCATTCCGTCTCGCTCTTTTTCTGGCTCATGATATGGATGCCGGACGGCGCGGAGACGGCTTCGCCAAGCGCTTCCCTCTTTTCCTTCACCGCATCCATAAGCTGGATGTAGCGGATGTCTGCGCCTTCTTTGTTCAGGAGTAAATCAGAAGCAAATGCAATGCTCACAAGCAGCTCCTGGGAGGGATTTGCGATTGCCATCGTCAGGCCTTCCCTGATTGCCATCGTTAAAAATGCCGTGTTCACATAGCTTCTTTCCGGAAGGCCGAAGGAAATATTAGATAATCCGCAAATAGTCGCAATGCCTTTCTGCCTACAATACCGGATCGTCTCTAATGTCTCTATTGCGGCTGTCTTGTTCGCGCCAACTGTAGTGACCAATCCATCCACAATGATATCTTCTTTACGCATGCCGAGTGCAAAAGCACGCTCACATATTTTCTCTATGATTATAATCTTCTCTTCTAGGTTCGCCGGAAGCCCTTCATCAGATAGAGGCAGCAATATAAACATGGCGCCGTATTTTTTCGCAATCGGCAGAAGCTTGTCGAACTTCACCTTCTCGTAAGAAATAGAATTAATCAACGCCCTGCCGGGATATCTGCGAAGCGCTGCTTCTATTACCTCTACATGGCTAGAATCGATCGCAAGAGGAAGGTTCGTAACACTGCCTACCGTTTCAATTGCCCGCAACATCAGCTCTTTCTCATCAACACCGCTCATACCCATATTGACGTCAAGAACCGTAGCGCCGCATGCTTCCTGTTCTTCGGCAAATGCCGACACCATTTCCATGGAGCCTGCCCTTAACTGCTCCTGCAATTTTTTCTTGCCAGTAGGATTGATACGCTCTCCTACGATCATGAAGTTATCATCTAATGTAAAGGCAACTGTCTTACGCTCACTTGCCAAGTAACGGACAGCGCCCGGCTCCCTATGGCGAATCTGCATATTGCCGACTGCCTCTTTCGCCGCTCTGATATAAGACGGTGCCGTTCCACAGCATCCGCCAACTACCGATGCTCCCGCTTCTATGAGCAGTTTCATGCCTTCTGCAAATTCCTCTTCCCCCATATCATAGACCGTCTCCCCTTTCGCATTTAGGGAAGGTAGGCCGGCATTGGGTTTGGCAATGATCGGTATGGATGTCACTTCTGCCATATCCCGGATGACGCTCGCCATCTGATCAGGCCCGGTGGAACAATTCGCGCCAATTGCCGTAACGCCTAAACTCTCTAGGACAACTGCCGCCGTTCTGGCGTCTGTCCCATACAATGTCCTACCATCCGATTCAAACGTCATTGTCGCCATAATCGGAAGCTTACAAGTTTCTTTCGCTGCTATGATTGCCGCTCTTGTCTCTTGTAGGCTCATCATTGTCTCGACGACAAGCAAATCGACGCCAGCATCAGCCAGATAACCGATCTGCTCTTTGTAAATCTCTATCAGTTCCTCGAAGTCCATCCTGCCAATTGGTGCAAGCTGCTCTCCGGTCATCGTAATGTCGCCCGCGACATATGCCCTGTTGCCTGCCGCTTCCTTACTAATCTCTACCAATCCATGATTGATCTCCCGAATCTGTCCATCCAGTCCATATTCTCTTAATTTCACCCTGTTAGCGGAAAAAGTAGGCGCATAGACGATATTGCTGCCGGCTTCGATAAATTCCTTCTGTAGGCCAATCAATGCCTCTCTATGTTCTAATATCCACTTCTCCGGGCAGACACCCGCAGGCATTCCTCTCTTCAACAGATTAGATCCCGTGGCGCCGTCCAAAAAAAGCGGATGCGTTTTTATTAATGCCCTAAATTCTTCTCCATTCATAAACCAATATTTTCTCCCTGATTTTTTATCCAAACAGTTCGTCTTTTTCGGGTTGATTTTTCAATCTAATAGTCATGCCCTTCTCTCAGCTTGCGAACTTTGGGGCCAAGACGCTATCAGCGTCGGCACAAATTCGCGGTTTAAAAATCTTTGATTTTTAAACCTATTCCTCATAAAACACTGTATCATCCGTATCAAAATTATCTTCTGCGGGCGCTTCCGGTTCCGCGTTTTCACCGCCGTCTCCTGCTGCATTACCGGCATCTTCCGAATGATCGCCGTTTTCTTCATCCCTTTTATTCATATAACCGCCGCCGAAGATTTTATGTTCTTCCGTATAGGTAACGCCCTCTCCTTCGGGTATTTCTCCGTGAAGAAGCGTAATAATATATTGGAACCTGATATTCGCCCTGCTATAATATTCTCTTGCCGCTTGTTCTACATTGGCATCAAATTCCTCTCCCTCATACGCCATATGGAAAAGAGAAACCGCCTGCGTCATATTCTCGCTTGCTTCATCAGCAAGGCTCTCCACTGCCGAAAACTCATCAGGTACTTCAAGTCCCGCCATCCAGGCTACTTCTGCGTCAAGGGAGTCTAAATACCCTAATAGCTGTTCTACATAATCTGGCTGGTTCACATCAATGGCATTCATATTATTATTAAATTCTATGATATGCCCGAAGAAAGTCTCCATGTCCTCCTGATATTCAGTTAACGCTTCGTCTTCGCCACATCCTGTCAAAAACAAAGCGCATGCCAAAGCAATGAATAACCCCTTTATCCTGTCCAATTTAATAACCTCCACAATATACCGCCATTTATGAAAAACGCAAACTGCCGCGTAATTTCTTATCATAAAAAATACTTATTCTAAAAATGTACCACAAAATATACCCCTAAGTCAACAACCCCGCTGCAAGCAACGAGGCTCTGACTCTTGTGGGGATCAAGTTACTATACAATGTCCTAAAGATTGCCCCGGCACAATGGCGCCAGATATGCCAAGCAACCGGCATACGATTCGGCTTAAGAAATGACATGTTCCGTATGTAATAACAAATGCGCTTTATGAGACAAAGGCTTATCCAAAAATTCCTCATACATTTGTGCAACGTCCTGATTCTCATGGGAAAACCGTATCTTCTCCTTTTCATCCAATGCATACAGGTTTTGCCCTCTGTCAAAGGCAAGCTCTGTCCCGTCATGGATCGGCTGGCCACCACCACCGGAACAGCCTCCAGGGCATGCCATCACCTCTACGAAATCATAATGCGCTTCGCCACGCTCAATCTTTTCAAGCAACGCTCTTGTATTGCCAAGTCCACTGACGACAGCCGTTTTTATCGTCATGTTATCAATGGTAAAATCAGCCTCCGCAACACCCTCATTGGCGCCAAATGCCGGACTTCTGACCGCCCTAAAGGCATCTATCGGCGGATTTTCTTTTTTCAGGAGATAATAAGCCGTCCGAAGCGCCGCTTCCATAACGCCTCCCGTTACGCCAAAGATCACGCCGGCTCCCGAGCCTTGCTGCATTGGCCTGTCGCTTTCTATTTCCGTTAATGTATCCGGGCTGATATGCGCAGAACGTATCATTTTGACCAGTTCTCTTGTGGTTATGACCGCATCAATATCATGCCCTGCATATTCTTCGTAGAATAACGCCATCTCCCGTTCGCCCTTTTTCGCCACACAAGGCATCACGGATACCGTATAGATCTGTTCCGGGGAAACGCCAAGCTTCTTCGCAAAATAAGACTTCATCACCGCGCCGAACATCTGCTGGGGCGATTTTGCCGTTGATAGCTGTTGTATCATATGAGGGAACTGTGTCTTCACGAAACGGACCCATCCCGGACAGCAAGAAGTAAACATCGGTCTTTGCCGTAACTCTCCTGCCGTGAAACGCTGCAAGAATTCGCTTCCTTCTTCCATAATAGTTAAATCAGCGGAAAATGTCGTGTCAAATGCATAATCAACTCCCATGCGCTTCAAAGCATCCAGGATTTTGCCGATCCCGGCATCTTCCGGCTCCAATCCCAGCTCTTCTCCCCACGCCACGCGCACTGCGGGCGCAACCTGTGCGACGACAATTTTCTCTTGATCGGCGATCGCATCCCATACGCTTTCCGTATCATCCCGTTCCCGCAATGCGCCAACCGGACAATGCGTAATACATTGTCCACACAGGGTACAATCAGCCTCCCGGATACTCTTGTGTCCCGCTACGTTTACAGTCGTCCAAGAACCGGTCCCTTCTAAATCCCAGATCCCAAGTCCCTGTACTTTTTCACAAATTTGCACACAGCGCATGCATTTGATACATTTAGAAGAATCCCGTATTAACGGAAATGTTTTGTCCCACTGCTGGCGCTCCGGCTCCATCTTGAATGGAATATCCAAAATATTCAGATCATTTGCTACTTTCTGAAGGCTACAGTTACCGCTTCTTGCACAACTGACACAATTAGAGTCATGCTGGGACAATATCAGCTCAACCGTGGTCCTTCTGGATTTGCGGACTTTAGGGCTATTGGTATAAATTACCATGCCTTCCTCCGCCACATTATTACAGGAAGTAATCAGCTTCTCCTTCCCCTCAAGCTCCACGACACAGACACGGCATGCCGCGATTTCATTGATATCCTTTAGATAACAAAGCTTTGGTATCGGTATGCCATTTTGTGCAGCGGCTTCCATGATCGTCGTGTTCTCTTCTACTGTGATCGCTTTTCCGTTAATTGTCAGATTTACCATAATGTTTCTCTGCCTCCCTTAAATATCCCATACCCAAAGTGGTCACAGCGTAAGCATCTGTCCGCTTCCTGCTTCGCTTCTTTCTCAGTCATACAGTTCTCAACCCCGTCAAAATCACATACTCTCTCACACGCTTCACGCTCCGTCAGGTTCACTCTTCCACATGGGGTACGATCATCGAGGCGCGGTTCAGGAATCTTCACATCACAAGAGATTTCATGGCGATAGCCAAGATACTCGTCTATATTCGCCGCAACTACTTTCGCCGCCGCAATTGCGCTTATGACAGACGCAGGCCCGCTTGCACAGTCACCGCCCGCAAATACGCCGGGCATATTGGCAAACGTTCCTGAACGTTTCGTAACAATCCTGCCACGTGCAACAGGAACGCCTGCTTCTTCAAAATGGCGTGTCTCAATATTCTGTCCAATGGCTTTGATCAATACGTCACAGGGGATATAGATATCGTCTTCACCAGTCGGCCTGATGCTGGCACGCCCGTCATGGATGGCGCTTACCATCTGTGGCGTGACATAGATCCCTTTCACGTGGTGGTTTTCGTCCACTACAATAGATGCAGGCGCTTTCAAAGTCTGTAATTCGATTCCTTCTGCAATTGCACCGTCAATCTCCCCGCGGAGCGCCGTCATATCCGAAACCCTTCTCCTGTATACGATGCTAACTTTCTTCGCGCCAAGACGCTTAGCAGTACGCACGGCATCCATCGACACATTGCCGCCTCCGATTACGGCGACTTCTTTACCGGATAAATCCATAATCTCATTTTTGCCAACATTCCGAAGGAACTGGACAGCCGATAACACCCCTTCTGCATCTTCGCCTTCTAATCCTAGCTTCTTATCCGTACTGGCTCCAATTGTAATCAAGACAGCATCATATTGTTCTCTTAATTCCTGGATCGTAATATCCTGTCCGATTTTCAGTCCATGTTTTACGTTAACCCCTGTCTTTAAGATGCTCTTGATATCTTCGTCTAACCGATCCTTTGGCAAACGATAATTAGGAATACCATAACGGAGCATCCCTCCAAGCTGCGGCAGCATCTCATATACGGTAACCTGATGTCCCATTAACTGTAAATAATATGCCGCGCTAAGGCCTCCGGGCCCACCACCAAGGACGGCGACTTTTTTGCCAGTGCCAGGCGCGCATGCAGGTGGCTCCACCTCTCCCGCAAAATCAGCCGCTACCCGCTTTAAGCCTCTGATGTTGACAGAATCATCCACCATGTTCCTTCGGCATCTTGCCTCACATGGATGCTCACAGATAAAACCACAGGTCGTAGGGAAAGGGTTGTCTTTTCTAATTAAACGAATCGCATCCGCATATCTTCCTTCTCCGACAAGCGCGATATAGCCTGGGATGTCTACATGCGCCGGGCAAAGCGATACGCAAGGCACAGGCTGATTATAGGTACAAGTACAACGGTTATTCTGGATATGTCCTATGTAATCGTCACGATATCCGATCAGCCCTTTATATACCATATTAGCAGCTTCATAGCCAATGGCGCAGTCCGCCGATTCCATGATCGAACGCGCAGTCTCCTCCATAATATCCAATGTCTCCATAGTTGCTCTACCATCTAGGACATCTTTGATAAAATGATTCAGTTGCCCCAATCCAATCCGGCACGGCACACATTTCCCGCAAGTCTGCGCATGACATAATTCCAGGAATGCCCGCGACATATCTACCGGGCATAATCCCGGCGGACTAGATTCAATTCTGCGCTCCAAATCCTTATACAGGCCTTCCATAACGATTTTCGCTCTGTTAGGTGAAGCAATTTCAAGTCTGCTCATAACCAATCCCTTCTTTCCTGCAACAATCTGCATCTTATCAGATCAACACCAGTTTTTTAGCATTGTTTGTCACATTTGGTTATCATTATACCTTTTTATAAGGGATTTTGCTATAGAAAAATATTACTTAGCGCAGTAAAAGTATGATAAAAAAATCACAAAAAATAGGCGGAAAAACCCAAATACATACTAAATACAATGCAAACGCAGTCTGTATTTGGTCTATCCCGCCTATTTCCCAATCATAAAGTTTTCTTTAAGACGTCCGTAACGTCCTCGTCGCATTCAACACTGCAAGTACCATAACCCCAACATCCGCAAAAATGGCGATCCACATATTGGCAATCCCAAGCGCGCCTAGAATCAGGCATAGAGCCTTAACTGCCAGCGCGAACACGATATTTTCTTTTACAATTTTTAGGCATTTACGAGAAACCCTAATGGCAAGCGCAATTTTCTTAGGATCATCATCCATCAGCACTACGTCCGCCGCTTCTATAGCCGCATCAGAGCCTAAGGCGCCCATTGCAATGCCAATATCTGCCCTAGTTAACACTGGCGCGTCATTCACGCCGTCACCGACAAAAAGAAGCTTTTCTTTTCCTGTTTTTTCCTGCAATAATGCCTCTACCTGCGATACCTTATCTGCCGGTAGCAACTCGCTATGGATTTCATCCAATCCAAGCTCTGCCCCGACAGTATCCGCTACTGCCCGATTATCGCCCGTTAACATAACACTCTTACGGATCCCAGCCTCTTTAAGCAACGCAATCGCTTCTTTTGCGCCATCCTTGATAACATCTGCAATTAAGATGCATCCCAAATACTGCCGTTCAAGAGCAACATATACAACTGTCCCCGGTTCCTTACACGCTTCATAGTCAATCTGCAATTTATGCATTAGCTTTGCATTGCCAACAGCAACGCTTTTCCCATCAATCTGGGCCGTAATGCCATGACCGCCGATTTCTTCAATGTCTGATACCCGTTCTTGCTGTAGTTGATGCGTACAGGCTTCCCGCAGGCTCTGGCTGATCGGATGGGAAGAATAACTTTCGGCAAGAGCTGCTATTTCGAGCAATTCCTCTTCTGCATAGCCTTCCATAGCGTATATGGCCTTGACACGGAAAACACCTTCTGTTAACGTCCCTGTCTTGTCAAAAACAACGTATCCTGCCTCCGATAGCGCTTCCAGATAATTAGAGCCTTTTACCAAAACGCCACATTTTGACGCTGCCCCGATGCCTCCGAAGAAACTAAGCGGAATGGAAATGACCAATGCACAAGGACAACTAATGACTAAGAAAGTCAATGCTCTAAAAAACCAGTTTCCCCATTCCGGCTCGGCATGCAAGAACAGAATGCTGATAAGCGGAGGCAACACTGCCAAAGCAACTGCGCCTATACACACTGCCGGCGTATAGATTCTGGCAAACTTAGATATAAAATTCTCGGATTTGGATTTTTTCATACTGGAATTCTCAACCAAATCCAAAATCTTACTGACCGTAGACTCTCCAAATCTTTTTGTCGTCCGAATCTTTAATAATCCTGTGATATTCACGCACCCACTGATGATCTCATCCCCCGGGCAGACGTCTCTTGGTACGCTCTCCCCTGTCAACGCACTCGTATTTAAGCTGGAATTGCCTTCTACGATAACCCCGTCAAGAGGGATCTTCTCACCCGGCCTTACGATAATCATTTCACCCACGCTTACTTCTTCAGGATCTATGCGCTCAATTTCCCCATCCTTTTCAATATTGGCATAATCCGGCCTGATGTCCATCAATGCTGTAATATTCCTACGGCTTTTCCCAACGGCATAGCTCTGGAACAATTCTCCAATCTGGTAGAACAACATAACCGCTACGCCTTCGGCATACTCGCCAAGGCCAATCGCTCCTACAGTCGCAATCGCCATCAGGAAATTCTCATCAAATACTTCTCCATGCACAATCCCCAGGATAGCCTTTCTTAGAATATCATATCCGATGATCAGATAAGGGATCAGGTATAGAAGCAAGGACAGCCATCCAGAAGATGGGATAAAATGCAGCACCACCATCAAAACTGCCGCTATTATAATCCGAATCAATACTTTCTTCTGTTTTCTCGTCATCTTTTCTCCCCTCCTTGGCTAGGCATCTTCTCCATTATAATTCTATTACAATTCAATGTCACAGTCAGGTTCCACTTTCCTACATGCTTTTAACACTTTTTTCATCACGGATTTTTCGTCAGCGCCATCTGCAAAGACGACTTTCATCTTCTGTGTCATGAAACTGACTGTAGCGTCTGCGACACCTTCCGTCTTCTTCGCCGCATTCTCCATTTTCTCTGCGCAGTTTGCACAATCCACTTCAATCTTGTAAGTTTTTTCCATATTCTCATTTCTCCTTTTCTCTATTTCACTTTTTCACTATCTGCCTTATTCTTCAACATGCTCCATGCCCATACTGATGATCTCCCGTACATGCTCATCGTCTAAAGAATAAAAGACCGATTTCCCTTCCCGTCTAAACTTCACTAGTTTGGACGTCTTCAATATCCTGAGCTGATGGCTGACAGACGACTGGCTCAAATTCAAGATTCTCGCAATATCATACACACATAGCTCCGTTTCAAAGAGCGCATATAAAATTTTAATCCTGGTCGAATCGCCGAAGACTTTAAACAATTCTGCCAGATCATACAGAATTTCATCATCCGGCTGCTCCTCTAAAAGCTTTTTCACCACATCTTCTCTCGCGGCAAGAAACGCAGTCTCCATCATTTCCGTTTCCTTTACTGCCATCGCATCCTTTTTCATGTTCATTTCATTTTCCTGCTGTTTATCCTTAATGGCTGCCCCCTCCTTTCTAACATATGTTCATCTGTTCATATGTATAATATTATATTTATTAAGCTTTGTCAACTGTTTTTATGAGCATAAGCCTGGAAATCTTATATATTGTAGCCATCCCCTCGTACAGATACGGCAAAAGGGCACATGACGTATCATAGTATCATACGTCATGTGCCCCTTTATCCCATCGTCCCAGGCACTTATTTTAAAAAGTTATCCATTACATTAATCCCAGCCGCCATTTTCTTGAGATGCGTCAATTCCTTTTTCATATAAGCTTCCAATTGCAGCACCTCTTGCTCTGTAAATCCTTCGTTTCTGATCACAACGCAATCCGGGATCTTTCCTTCAGCGGTACGGATCCCATCCGTAAATGCGACAAACGCATATTTACGGCCATTTTGCGCACAGATTGGTGAAACCGACATTTTTAACTCTTCATTCATACGAAACCTCCGCATTTACTGCCATAGGCAGATTAAATGGTAAAGAACGAAACATCTCTTTGCAGCTCTTCCGCAATATCTTTTAAATCTTTTGCCGATTCGGCAAGAAGGTTAATCGTTGCATTCATCTCCTGCATAGAAGCATTTGTCTGCTCTGTCGCCGCAGCATTTTGCTCTGCAATGGCAGAAAGATTCCGTATCACATCTGTCACTTTCATCCTTGCTGCATCGCATTCTTTCGTCTGGTTATAAATATTTTCCGTTTCTGCTATGGAAACTTCAATGCCTTTGCTCACATCCGCAAATTTAGATTTTGTCTCTTCTAACTTTTTCTGCTGCTGCGCAATAATCTCACTGACTTCACTCATAATTTCTACAGAAGCTTCCGAATCAGCCGCTAGCTGATGGATAATATCCTCAATCTTCTTCGCTGAATTGTTGGAATCCTCAGAGAGCTTCGATATTTGGGATGCTACAACAGCGAATCCTTTTCCTGCGTCTCCTGCCCTAGCTGCCTCGATGCTCGCATTCAGTGCTAACAAGCTCGTTTCGCTGGCTATCGCTGTGATCAGGTTCGTAGCCTCCTGGATCTTCCCAACAGAATCATTTGTTGTATGTACAGATGCATCGATTTTCCGGATTGCCGCTAGCGTCCTGTCATTAGATACGCCCAATTCACTAATGATTCTCTCTGATTCGTCATCTGCCTTTTTGATGTTCCCAGATACGTCATCTAATGTCTGCACTTCTTGGACAATGCCTTCGATCATTGTCGCCATATTCGCTACGAGCGTAGTTGCCGAGTCGATGTCTTCCGCCTGTGTCACAGCGCCCTTGGCAACATCTTCGATTGCCCGGGAAATCTCTTCTGCCGTCGTATTGGTCTGGGATGCCATCGATTCTAATGAGTCCCCGGAATCGAGCAGCCTTTCTGTCGTTTTCTGAATATTGCTGATCAGATTCTGTAATTTTTCTACCAAGCCGTACATAGAAGAAACCATCCTGCCGATTTCATCTGTCCTGTTTTTAGCTTTTTCACTGATTGCCATCGCTTTATCACTCAATTGTAGCTTCAAGTCACCTTCAGAAACTTTTAGCAGCATATCTTCTGCATGAACGACCACAATTGCCATGCCCTTAATCAACAACAAGCTAAACGTCAATGATATCACCAATACGACTACTGCAATTCCGATAATACCATATGTTCTCTCCACAATGGCCTCATCCACTGAGGTACTAGGCTGTCCTGCAAATATCATGCCTACAATATTGCCATCCGCACTTTTAATCGGCTTATAGTATGCATAATAATTTTCATTATTAATCATGATATCTGCTATGCTGTAATCCACTCCCCTTTTCAGCACAGTATCTATAACGATATCTGACGCCGCTGTACCGATAATCCGGTTCCCAGTCGCTTGATCAAGCAAAGAAGTGGCTCTTCTCGTATCGCCAAAAAAGAGGGTAATCTCCGCATCCGTCCCCTGCGTATAACTATCCAGTACATCTATATTCTCGGTAATACAATATTCCCCCTTATAAAACAGATCCCCCTCCATGCGATACTCTCCGGGATCAATTGCATCATAAGCTGCCGAAACTGCCTGACATAAATTCCTAAGGCCGATAAAAGCTTCTTCATGCATGCCTTTGCGTAACGCATTCATAGAATACATGGTGATGATAACTTCCAAAATTATCATTGGTAAAGCACACATCAATACCAATTTAAACAAAATGCCTACGCCTTTTTTCTTTTTTGTTTCTTTTTCCATTGTGTACCCCTCCATTTTCCTCTTATCTTCTTAGACTTTATACGTCCCCTTTTATGGTCTTATCTGTCCATTCCCGACAATGGTATATTTATAAGCAGTCAGCTCTTTGATCCCCATTGGGCCTCTTGCATGTAGCTTCTGTGTACTGATGCCGATCTCTGCGCCAAACCCGAATTCAAAACCGTCGGTGAATCTGGTAGATGCATTCACGTAAACGCACGCTGAATCGACTCCCCGCAGAAAAGCGTTCGCATGGTCTTTATTCTCTGTGATAATGGCATCAGAATGGCCGGTCGTATAACGGTTAATATGTGCAATTGCCTCCTCTAAGGAAGACACCGTTTTCATAGAAATAATATAATCTAAGTATTCTTTCGCGTAATCCTCATCCGTCGCTTCCAAACAATCTGGTATAAATCCTCTCACTTGCATATCCCCCCGCATCTCCACTTTTTTCTCCCGTAACGCCTTTCCAAGGACAGGTAAGACTTGGCTCGCCACCTTCTCATGGATCACCAATGATTCACAGGCATTACAAACACCGATACGTTGCGTCTTGGCATTCAGTACAATTGGCACTGCTTTCATCACATCTGCATCTTCATCAATATAAATATGACAATTTCCTGTCCCGGTCTCAATTACCGGAACCGTACTATTCTCCACTACCGCACGGATCAAGCCTGCGCCGCCTCGTGGGATCAGCACATCTACATATTGGTTCATCTTCATAAGCTCATTGGTTACCTGCCGGTCCACATCTGTAATCAACTGTACGGCATCTTCCGTAACACCTACACGCTTAAGCGTCTTCCTGATAATATCTGTTATCGCGATATTCGAATGGATAGCGTCTTTTCCGCCTTTGAGGATCACCGCATTGCCCGCTTTGAAGCAAAGCCCGAACGCATCGGCGGTTACATTTGGCCTAGACTCATAGATTATGCCAATGACACCAAGCGGAACACGGATTTTCGTAATCTTAAGCCCGTTTGGCCTTTCAGACTGCTCTAAAACCTCATCTAAAGGATCCGCTAATTCTGCAACTTGAATAAGGCCTTCCGCCATGTCGTCAATCCTCTTCTGCGTCAGCCTAAGACGGTCTACCAACCCGGGATGCATGCCATTTTCCTCTGCAATAATGATATCCTTTTCATTTTCATCCAAGATCTTTTGCCCACATATCAAAAATGACTCTGCTACGGCTTTCAACGCCCGGTTTTTCATCTCTGTCGGTAAAGTCTGCAATTCATACTTGGCTGCGACCGCCTTTTGTCCAATTAGTTGTAAATCATTCATAAATTCCCTCCTCAGTCATAATCATATCCGGTCTGATGTCATGTTCTTCATATGGTATTTCCTCATGCATCTGACAAGAAAAACCAAGCGCTACCAAATGAAAATCCACTTCCATCTGCGCTAAATGCGCGATATACCTATCATAAAATCCTTTCCCATAACCGATTCTATGACGATGTTTATCAAAAACGGCTCCCGGCATCAATATAAAAGCCTCTTTTGCCTGTCGGTCGAACGCTCTGCCGCCTGCCGGTTCCCTGATGCCCTTATAGCCTTCTACAAGTTCCGATAAGTCTGTGATCTGATAAAATGCCATCTCTTCACCTTCGACTTTCGGCACAAAGACCGGCTTTCTTTCCAGCAAGGCAGCTTCTAAGATCGGCTTCGTAATCACTTCACTCTGATAATCAACATACGCTAATAAAGCGTCCGCCTGCCGGTAACATTCCATTTGCAGTATCATCTCGCAGATATGCCGGCTTTTTTCAATACGCTCACATAACGGTATCGCATCACGGCACGCTAGGGTTTCTTTCCTAAGCTGGCGTTTTGCTGCTATCACATCATGCCTCGCCGACATGTTTTTTCCCATATTTCTCTCCTAGATTTGTCACGGAACCATCTTTTTCCACAATAGAAATGTGATCCAATTGTCCTTTCAAATTGTTCCGTACGTTAGCAACATACGCCTTTCGAAGCGCTGCCTGCTCTTCTTTTTCTTCCTCCGTCAATCCCTCAGCCTGCGACTTATGATACAGTTCGTTGACTCTTTTAGTCAACTCCTCCATCGTCGTATATCCCATGTTATCGCTCATAAAATCCTGCCTTTCTTCCTAGATCAAAACTGGTATACATCTATATTCATCGTTTTCCATACCGTAAAGCGTATCATGCCTGAATCAATGTCCATGCATCTGCTGTACATATAAGGGCAGATCAAAGCTATCATCCACACTTGAAAGAAAGAGCGTCCCTATGTTCTTCCCGTTCAAGATCCGATGAATGTCCTTTATGTCCTTGCTGCTGGCAATTACCATATCGACGCCCATGCTGCCTGCGATTTTGGCTGCCTGCAATTTCGTATTCATGCCACCGGTCCCACAGTCACTTCCCGTAGATGCTTTCCCCATTTCCATCAACTCATCCGTCAGCTTCTGCACCACATCGATATGCTCTGCCTCCGGGTTCTTACGCGGATCATCTGTATAAAGTCCGTCTATATCTGATAATAGAAGCAATAAATCCGCCTTCACAAGAGATGCCACTATTGCCGATAATGTGTCGTTGTCTCCGATTTCAATTTCATAAGTGGCAACCGTATCGTTTTCGTTCACAATCGGGATCACGCCCAGCTTAAACAATTCGGCAAATGTATTTTGCGCATTAAAGCGGTTCAAATTATCAACTATCGTGTTCTTGGTCATGAGAATCTGCGCCGCGACTTGATTATACTCTGCAAAAATCTTCTGGTACGTCATCATCAGCCTTGCCTGCCCTACTGCGGCATAAGCCTGTTTGACTGCGATCGGATTGTCCTCTTTCCCTTCCTTGCCAGCCACTGCCTTCTTTCCGACTGCGATCGCTCCCGATGTAACCAAGACTACATCTTTTCCCTGGTTGCGCAAGTCACATAATTCCCGGACAAGCACATCCAGCTTCGTATAATCCAATTCTCCCGTCTCCATATGCTGTAACGACGATGATCCGATTTTAACGACGATCCTTTTCTTTTCCTTCAGCCTCTCCCATGTATCCTTCATAATCCTTATCCCTCTACTCTGTCGTATTTTTCCATTTATCATAAACCTCAGCGATTTTCTCTGCAATGACAATGCCGTCCATTGCCGCCGAAGTAATGCCGCCTGCATATCCTGCTCCTTCACCACATGGATATAATCCTTTAATGGCGGACTGCCCCGTTTGGTCACGGTGGATGCGCACCGGAGATGAGGTTCTGCTCTCTATCCCCGATACATAGACGCCACTGTCTCCAAATCCAGGCAAAATCCCATTAAACTGCTCCATGCCCTCTACAAATGCGCGCCGCAGCGCTTCGGGCAAGATTTCATGGACAGGCGCTTGTTTGGACATCCCTTTTATCGCCGGTTTAAAATCCGGATAGGCCTGTAGGATCGCAGACTTCTCTTGCGGCTCGCCCATCACAGATTGCTTAAAATCTCCGTATGTCTCTACCGGTACACATCCCTGCCCGGTCTCATATGCTTTTTCTTCCAATCGCCGTTGAAAGGCAACACCCGCCAAAGGGCCGTTATTCTCAAAATCATCTGGCGTCACCGTTATGATGACAGCGCTATTACTGTTATCGCCATCCCTTCCGCTATAGCTCATACCGTTAATGGCAATCCTGCCAGCTTCTGAAGAAGCATTCACAACATAACCGCCCGGACACATACAAAATGAGTATACGCCCCTTCCATCTCTGGCCTTTGCTGTTACTTTATAATCCGCCGCAGGCAATGCTTCATTTTCTGCCATTCCATATTGTATCTGGTCAATCATCCTGCGTGGATGCTCTACCCTTAAACCTACTGCAAATGCCTTTGCTTCCATAGGGATATGGCGCTCATCAAGCATCCGGAAAGTATCTCTTGCACTATGCCCAATGGCAAGCACGACGATTTCTGTCTCTATATGTTGCGCATCATTCACGATGACTTCCTTAATCTTCCCCGCTTCTATGCCAATATCGGTAACTTTGCTCTCAAATCTAACCTCGCCGCCATGACGGATAATCGCTTCCCGCATGTTCTGCACTACACGTACTAGGATATCTGTCCCGATGTGGGGCTTGGACTCGTATAGAATTTCTTCCGGTGCTCCTGCTTCTACAAAAATACGAAGGACTTCTTTATTCCTGCCATATTTATCTTTTACCAGTGTATTCAATTTGCCGTCTGAAAATGTTCCCGCACCGCCTTCTCCAAACTGTACATTCGAATCCGGCGCTAAAATGCCGCTTTCCCAAAATGCCTCAACATCCTTTTGCCGCTTTGCAGCCTCTCTCCCGCGCTCCAATAAAACCGGACAGTAGCCATATAGCGCCAAATAGTATCCGCAGAACAACCCTGCCGGCCCTGTTCCGATAATGACAGGGCGCTTCTTTAACTCCTGCATGCCGCTATGCGGGAAACAGTATCGTTTCTCATCCGCGACCTGAAGCTGCACGCCTCCGTTGCGCTTAGAAGAAAAACGGCGTAAAATTTGCTCTTCCTTTTGTAATGATAAATCTATCGTATAAATGAATAAGATTTCCGGCTTTTTCCTGGCGTCTATTGATTTCTTTACAATCTGATAAGAAAGGATGTCTTCCTTTCTAATATGCAATATCCCTGCTATTTTCTGCAACAGTTTTTCTTCCGTATGGGTAAACGGCATTTTCATCTGACTGATTCTTATCATTTGCTATACGTCCTATCTTTCGCCGCTGCCTGGCCAGCCACAAAGCCGCTTGTCCATGCCCACTGCAAATTATATCCTCCACAGATTCCATCTATATCTATTATCTCTCCTGCAAAATAAAGGCCCGGCACATATTGGGACTCTAAATTCTGCGTCAGTTCGTCAGCGGGGATCCCACCGGCACAAACCTGTGCCTGCTCAAATCCGTTCGTTTCTTTGACCGTGACCATCAGATTCCGGTAAAGCGCCGCCATCTTTTCCCGCTTTTCTTTTGGCAGTTCATCCGCCATCCAGAATGGCTTTGCTCCCGTTAATTTGATCATTAACTGATTGATTTTCTTATTCGAAATACCTGTCAGGAACTGCTCTATTGTCTGTCCTGCCTGTCTCTTCCATCTTTCTTCCCAGAACGCACGATAGGTGCCGTCTTCCCATTGCGGCATAAGATCAATCCCAACCGTTGCCCTTTTCCCATGCATGAGCGCATAAGCAGCTTCCCTGCTAAATTGAAATACCGGGATGCCAGAGATTCCATAATCTGTCAACTGTAACTCTCCCTGCACATGCTGTTTCGCTTCTCCATCTATCCAAAGCGTAAGCCCTGCCTGTGTACGGACACCTGCCACGCTCTTAAAAAAATCCTCCCTGCACCGCAACTGTACGAGCGCAGGAGCCAATTCTGTCACATGGTGGCCCAAGGACTTCGCCAATTTGTACCCACTGCCATCCGAGCCAGTTTTCGGAGAGGCCATACTGCCACAAGCAAGAATGACTGCATCATATGTATCGCATTTCTCCCCCGCAACCGTTACCTGCAATCCGCTCCCTGAGCGCATGATCGCTAACGCACTGACATTACTGTTAGTATATACTTTGACATGGCAGCTTTCCATTGTAAAACGAAGCACATCCAAAACCGTTGCCGCCTGTTCCGAAAAGGGGTAAAGATAACCGTTCTTGTTCCTGATCAGCATCCCGCATTGACCGAAGAAATCCATGGTCTCCGGCACACCAAATACAGAAAAAAGCTCATCATAAAAGGCAACTGCACTTCCATAATAGGCATTTTTGTTCATATCCATATTAGAAAAATTGCATTTGCCATTCCCAGTAGCTAACAGCTTTTTACCGACTCTATCATTTTTCTCATAAAGCGTTACCTGCGCACCTGCCTTTGCCGCCTGGACCGCTGCCATCATGCCTGCGGCGCCGCCGCCTATTACCGCTACGTTTCTGCCCATATGATTACTCATTTCTATTTTTGTCCATTAGGATATCATTATACCTCGAACTGAGAGAAGACACAAGCCATTTCATGCGGATTTACACTCTATTGGCGCTTCCCACCTAACTGGAATAGGATTCCAGGAAATTATAAAGCGCTTTCTCGTCTTCGATAAACTTCCCCTGGATGATCTCGCTCTGTAACGTATGGCTTAAACCGGATAATAAGATATCGGTGTTCATATGGACCGTCTTCTTATCACTTTCATAAACAATGACATAATGGTCTGCAACCATCAGATAAAAACCTTTCTGTTCTTCTTTCGGCCTGTAATATTTACAAATGACCACCCTGTCTTTGGAAAAACTGGAAAGCTCGATCGTCTGGAATCCTAACTTCAGATCAGACAGCGCCGGGTTTTTATCATAGGCGTTCAATTCCTCTATTAATGCAAGCCTGTCAAGCCCGATATATTTTACGGGGATCAGTTCCTCTTTTTCCTTCACCGTTCCGTCAGACAGGTTAACTTCTTCAATCAAATAGAGCGTATCCGCCGTGACAACAGGGGCCTTCTCCATAGCGGTCTCAATTACCTGCTCCTCTCCGGCGTCATCTAGTGCCTCATCTTTTCCAGTTTGCTCTGCCAATTTTTCTGTTTCTATTCTCATCGGCGCCTGCCTATACTTATTCGGGTAGAAAAACTGCTCCGCTTTCAATGTCGCATAGCTTCCCGCCCCAAACATTATCCCTGCCATAACCATAAAAAGACTGATACGTTTTATAATCTTCATTGTCCGGCCTGCCCCTTCCATTGGTTTCATTATAATCAGTATCAGTCAAAATTATTTTTTTATTCAGTACAATAAGAAGAATGGCCTCTTTTGCACATTTTCTATCTTCATTTATAAGATGCCAATCATCCTGCCAATCATCAGCCAGAATCCACCCAGTGGCATTTCGTCCAGATCCGCCTCATTGAGGACATGTAAGAGCATCAATAATGGGAAATACAGTATCGTGCCAACCAAGCAACAGATTAACACTGTGGGGATATTCCCCACCAAGCCAGGGATCGCTTTACAAAGTAACATAACGATTAATCCCACAATCGCTGACGATACTGCCGGGAAAGCAAATGTATATATCCATTCCTGTCTGTATTTCAGTTTCCTGCTTACAAAAAGGAAGCAAAGGACTGCCAGGATTCCCACGAAAAGAATGACCGAATATAAAATGCCCTCTGCGCCAAGCAAGCTTTTTTCTACCAAAAGATAAGCGCTCAGAATATGAGCTGCAAGCGCCACTGCCAATGCCAGAAAAAGTTCTTTCAGCATACGCAGCTTCATCAGATACTGACCGAACAGATAAGCGATCCCATATAGGAAAACAATGACCGCGCCTTGCCGTAAAATGCTTATGGATTCTTCTCCCCCCTTGGGAAATAATCCTTTAACCAATGCTTCCGCAAGCACTGCAAGAAATACCGCGACCGGAAACGCCATGACACATAGCCTCTTTACCGTGTTGCCAATCCGTTCGCGCATCATATGATATTCATCTCTTTCATAAGCAATGACTGTTTTTCCGATAGAAGCATGTACCGCAAGGCAGACAAGCGCCGCTCCAATGCCGATTAGGACACTGGCCTGTCCATAATAAGATCCCCATAGATCTGTCCGCACATCTCCTAACTCTTTACGGTTCATACAATAATTAAAAAAACGCTGGTCAATCAACATGAAAATATTGGATAAAACGGCTACCAATGCAACTGGGATACTGTTTATAGCCAATGCGCCCATAATTTCTCCGTTGCCTTCCATTCGCTTCCCACTATCCTGGAGGAGCTGTTTTTTCCATGTGCCATTATAAATCGCGAAAACAAACAGCAAATATAACAAAGTGACTAATTCTGCAACCATGATGCCTAAGACAACGCCTAATGCGCCATGTGCATATGCTACCATATCATTTTGTTGGAGCGCGCCTACTTTTTGTCCATATTCATAACAAATCTTCCCACCAGAAATAGAAGCGATCATCATCACTATCTTTTCTATATATTGGGAATGGGCGACCAAAATCCCGAACCCATTGCCGTTAAAATACCCTCGGAAAACATTGACCAATGCAGTCAGTGTAATTACCGGCGCCATACCGATCAGCGCTTTTCGGCTCATCGCCTCCAAAACCAAGATTTCCGAAACAAAACCAGAAGCTGCCGCCAAAAGGCCTGATAGCAGGAGACTGGCAACAAGAGAAAGCTTCAGCGCGGCATGGAACACTTTTCTCGCACTCTTATACTGCGCTCTCTTCATGCGGTAACGGATCAGAGCCGTCATAGTCCTCGAAACCCCATAAGAAAATAGTACGGTTGCTAAAAAGAAAATCTCATATGCCGGCGCGAATAATGCTATGCCGGCATTCCCAATCACACCATTGAGAGGAATCCTAATTACCAGACTGATGATATAAGTGATGATCCCGGCATATACCGTTATGTTGCTTCTCGTATCTTTTCGGCTCTTTTCTCCCGGAGGAATACTGCCGCTCTTACGTATTTTTATATTCATGTCCTTCGTCCTTACTCTCTCTCATATCCAAGCTGTGCCAATATCATTTCTTGTTTCTTTTCCATGATTGCCGCATCCGCATCCGTCATATGGTCATATCCACACAAATGAAACATGCTATGCGCTACCAAAAAAGCAAACTCACGAAGCTCGCTATGTCCATATCTCTTTGCCTGTTCTTCTACCTTATCCACCGATATGATGATATCCCCTAAGATTAGTTCCCCGCTATCTAGATCAAAATATTCCTCTTCTCTGGCTTCCACAACGGAAAAATCTCCCGCTGCATCATACGCTATTGCCGGAAAAGAAAGCACATCCGTCTCCCGGTCTATCTGCCTGTAATCCTTATTGTACGCACGGATCTCTTCATTATCCGTAAGCAGCATATTCACGCATGCCTCATAAGGACATTTTTCTTCCGCAAGAACAGCTTCCGCTACCTTCTTAAAAACTTCTTCTATAGAAAAAGAAAATGATCTCGCTGTTTCGTTTTCAGCGTAAAAAGTCATAATATAACTTCTCCTCACTAAAGATTTTCTTCATCGCCCTAATCTGGGCAATTGAAATATCACTGTGGAACAACTCTCCTGAATGCAGTTTATTATCAAAAATCGTATCAATAATTTTATCATAATTCAGCTCCGCCTTAGCGTCTTTGGCAAAAAGCTTTATAATAGACGTTACGATGCAGTCCGTGAACAAAAGCACAGTCGTCTCCTTCGCCACTACCGCCTCTGTTGGATCCACATATTCTTTCAATATCTTCCTCGCGTCCGGTGGGATATGATATTCCTTACAGATTGATTCTAAATTCTCCCATGTGTTCTCACCTTTTAAGACGCCAATCCTATGATAATATCCACATGTCTTCACTGCTACGTCATTTAACCCAAGCCGCTTGGCAATCTTGTCCCCTAAGTAAGCGGTATGTATGGCACGGTAATATTCATTTTTATTGAGTTCCTTCAATTGGACAAGCAACGGACATTCCGGATCATTCAAATCCATATACTTATCCCTGTCCTTATGGATCACGCTATTGCTAAAAATCTTCAGTATGATTAACAATAGGATAAAGTTCATCATCAAATTAATTGCCACGAACATATACTGCGATAGAGAAAAGCTCGCTTCTTCAAATAAAATAATATTCACTGATAGGCAAACCGCAAGGTTGACCAGCGATATGAAAATCGGCAGCCCCACCTTAAATGTCTCGTTTAATCTGCTAAATACCATAATGCCAATCAAGCCGCTGAAAAAATAGAGCAGGAAAATCTGACATCCTCCGGCATTTTCTAACATAACGGAAAGCGTCAGACAAACACTCCCTGCCACCAGGCCGGAAATGCTATTACTAAATAAGCTTAAAATGACAAACACAATTAAAAATGGCCATCCTGATGCCGGAAGCAACGGAAATACCACAGATAATGCAAGCGCCGCCAGATAAAACAATATAAAATTCTTATAATCCCCCTTATGCTCATAAAAATACAATCCATATATTTCACTGGCATTCAAAGCAAAAATAACAATTCCCGTTCCAAGCATCACCATCACGATATTACAGATCAGCTTGTCATTCTCCTGTCCATAAAGCAGGCTGCCTGCCCCTGCAATAACACCAGATAAAAGAAACATCAGCAACAATTGCACTGTTTTTATTACCTTACGCTTTATCAGATGCTCCTTTGCCGGAAACGCCGCGTCTTCCTCTTTCACTTGCTGTACAGGCTTTGGCTGTTTCTTCGTAGCTGCCGGCTTACTTACCGGCTTTTCGCGCTCTTTGGCTGGTGGCGTCCGTTTCGCATCTGGTGAAACCGGCTCTGTGCCTGTAGGCTTGCCCGTTTCTTTTTCTATCGCAGCCGCCTGTTGCGGTACCGGCGCCGTAGCTGTCTGGCTATTTTCTTGTTGTGTTGTCTGTTTCATGTTATTTTCGTCCATTTCTAAAAGTCCTGTTCCTACGTTTTTTATCATGCGCCCCACTTTGGCTCGTGTTATGGCCGCTCTTTGCCTCATATGTTTCATATGCTTTGACAATTTGCTGGACAAGCGGATGCCTGACCACATCCCTGCTTGTCAGGTTACAAAAAGCAATATCCTGGATCTTAGAAAGCACTTGTGTCGCCACATCCAGGCCTGACTTAGCATCCGGTGCCAAATCCTTCTGGGAAGAATCTCCCGTTATAATGACTTTGGAACCAAAACCGATTCTTGTCAGGAACATTTTCATTTGCGCCGGTGTCGTATTCTGTGCTTCATCCAAGATAATATAAGCATTGTCGAGTGTCCTGCCCCTCATATAAGCAAGCGGCGCAACCTCAATCAATCCTTTTTCCATATTTCGGGCAAAACTTTCCGCCCCCATGATCTGATAAAGGGCATCATACAAAGGGCGAAGATATGGGTCTACTTTGCTCTGCAAATCCCCTGGCAAAAACCCCAATTTCTCTCCCGCCTCTATTGCCGGCCTTGTCAGAATTATCCTGCCTACTTCGTTATTCTTAAACGCGGTAATTGCCATTGCCATCGCCAGATAAGTCTTACCAGTTCCGGCAGGGCCTAACCCAAACACAATCATATGATCGCGAATAGCATCCACATACTGCTTTTGGCCTAACGTCTTAGGCTTAACAGGCTTACCGCTCGTCGTATGACAGATGCAATCTCCGTCTATGGCTAATAATGCGTCTCCGTTATCCTCTTTTCCCATCTCAATGGCATAATCAATGTTCTGTTCCTGCAAAATAGTCCCCCTCTGGGAAAGAATGACGAGTTCCTCAATCGTTCTTGCCGCTTTCTCTACGTCCGTTTTCTGTCCGCTAATCCTGACTGCGCCGTCCCTGTTAATAATTGTCACGTGGAAATCCGCTTCCAGCTTCTTCGCATAGGCATCGCATTGTCCAAAAAGATTCTGCATATGTTCCATCGGAACGTCCATTTTTATAGAATATTCATCCATATTTTACTCTGTCTGCGCCTCTTTATCATTTTCTATAACAGGAATCTGCGGCGTGGCATTGTCTGTTGTCGTCACAGCCGCTTCCACTAACTGCATTCTTACATGTAAGATCCATTTATCCCTATTCTTATTTATTGTAACATTTTTTTCTGTAATTTGTACCCCTTTTTCCTCCAAAGTCTGCAATATTTTATGCCATTCTTCCTCCATGATCTGCTGCATCTCCTCTTCCGTATGTGTTTTCTGTACAAAACCGTACTCTTTTGCCTGTTTTATACCATAAAAAACCGGTAAGAAAAGATGATCTAACAACTGTACTTGTTTCTTTTCCCCAGACACATCATAAGTATCATATTCAATTTTACCCGCAGATAAGTTCCATTCTTTATCCTGAAACCCGAACAAAAGTATTTTTTTCTCTCTGCCCGAATAAATCTTCTCCTGATAGGCAATCTTCCTTTCTACGGAAATTGATTTCTCATAAGATATCATGATGTCCGCATCCGCTTCATAATACTGATAACAGCGCACTGTCTTATCATCATTATAAACCGGTACGGCGCCGCTTACAAGTATCTGTCCCTTTTCAACGGCATCCCCGACCGCAACCTGTGGCACACCCTTTCTGGTAATCATATAGACTATGACACCGTCCTTTGCCGCTACGATATCTTTGCCTGCTTCCATGCCATTGCCCGGCAATGCCGCGTTCTCCCCTTCTTTCTCCGAATGATCGTATTCCGGCATCTCATTTTCCCGGATCTGGATGATCAATGTGGTACCGTCTACTTTTAAAGACGCCCATGTAATCATATCATATTCTTCCCGTAGTTGCATTTCTAATTCTTCTATCTGCAAATCCTTTTTCTTCATTGCCGTATGAACGCCTTGGCTTTCCAAATAGTCCATCAACACATCCTCTGTCAGGGAATAATTCCCTTCTATCCGGATATCCCATATATATCTTGCCGTTAGGATCCAGAAAAGCAGGCAGACAAGAATTCCCAATGTGAAAATTTTTCTTTTCTTCATTTTAGGCACAAAAAAAGGCAGTCCATGTTTGCGTAAGATGGATGCCCTTGTCCCGGTCTTTTTCAAAAGGGTTTTCAATGCAAAAAACCCTTCTATGCTGACCTTCATTGTATCATAATCACCATGATTCTCGATATCCCAAACCAATATGTCATGATTCCCGCATAAATTTAAAAATCTTTCCGTAGAATATCCCCATACTTTAATAGAGACATAACCCTTGATATACTGAATCCAATGAAGCATAAAATACCCGTGCCTTTCTTTATAAATATCGAACCACTTCAATATTGCCGTTTATTTTCATATCTTCATTTGTATAGTAATCAATGGACATCCCTTTTCCCTGGAAACAGATTTTACAGTTCTTACCCTGTAAAACAATAGATTCTTTCGTATATTCCAAAATACCCTTATAATTCTCTATAAATGCTTCCCGGTTCCCCGTAACCGTCACAATCGCATCGCCGAGCATGGAATCTTTGGGCAGTTTTAAGGATTCTACAATAATTTCTTTTTGTCTGGATAATGAATTTCTCGCAATTTTTCTCATAGTAATTTATATGAGGCCATAGAGCAATTCATGACTGGGAAGTGACTTGCATCATCTTATCATTTTCCGGATCAAAGTCCTCTTTTCTATCGGTGTGGCAGTAAAATGATAAGCCTGTAAAAACCGTGCTTTCGCCGCAGCCAGTTTTACGCTATCATTTGCGTGAAGCGTGGCCAGCGATTCCCCTCTTCTTACATAATCGCCTACTTTCTTATGTAAAATAATGCCCACCGCCAAATCAATCCGGCTCTCCTTCGTTTCTCTGCCACCGCCAAGCAGCAAAGAACATACGCCGATTTCATCACATACAATCTTCTTAATATAGCCTTCCTGTTCCGAAAAGACTTCTTCCACAATAGAAGCTTTCGGCAATAAGGAGACATCATATACCGCCGTAGCATCTCCCCCCTGCGCTTCAACAAATTCTGCAAGCTTACGCAACGCGCTCCCATCGGTGATTGCCTTCTTTAGCATGTCTTCTGCCTGTTCTTCTTTTTCCGCTATGCCGCCTGCCATTAGCATCTGTGTGCCGAGCGTTATACAAAGCGTTACAAAATCTTCCGGCCCTTTTCCCTGTAATGTCTCGATTGCTTCCTTTACTTCTAATGCATTTCCAACCGCGAATCCAAGCGGCTCATCCATATCTGATATAACGGCGATTGTTTTTTTCCCAGCATGATTACCGATCGTTGTCATTGCTTCTGCCAGCGCAATCGCATCCTCTTGTTTCTTCATAAATGCTCCGCTTCCCGTTTTAACGTCTAAGACAATCGCATCCGCACCGGAAGCCAGTTTCTTGCTCATAATGGAAGCCGCGATCAAAGACATATTATCGACGGTTGCCGTTACGTCCCGAAGCGCATAAAGCTTTTTATCCGCAGGCGCAATATCTTGTGTCTGCCCCATGATAGAAATACCGATCTTATTCACCTGGCTGATAAAATGTTCTGAAGATATTTCGGTGGAAAATCCCGGAAAGCTTTCTAGCTTATCTATTGTCCCGCCTGTATGTCCGAGCCCTCTTCCGCTCATTTTCGCTATTTTAACACCGCATGCCGCTACCATGGGCGCAAGTGCAATAGAAGTCTTATCCCCTACGCCGCCTGTAGAATGCTTATCCACTTTCACGCCCTCTATTGCCGAGAGATCGAGCATCGCGCCGCTATGTGCCATTGCCATTGTCAGATACGCCGTCTCATCGTCTCTCATCCCCTGGAAATAAATCGCCATCATCATCGCTGACATCTGATAATCAGGAATAGCGCCTTTGGTATATTCTGAGACCATATAAGTTATCTCATCTTTGCTAAGCGGCTCTCCATCTCGCTTTTTCTTAATCAAATCATACATCCTCATGGCATTTTCCCTTTCTCACACTGTTTGCGGCGAATTATCTTATCCTGCTACCTAAAGCTTCGCTTTCCCGCCCTTTCTGGCTTTCCCAAACCGAAATCATCGGATATGCCCAGGTCTGCTCGTCATCTTTTTATAGACAATAAGCCGGCACAGAATGAATACTTTTCATATTTCACCTGTGGAATAAACTTCGTTAATTCATCTACTACAAAATAGCATTCATCATCATCCCATTCCTCGCCGATCAATGTTTTGTTCCGCTCCAACTCTACGCGTGTTTCAAACATTATGTCTCCGATATACAGACATCCTCCCTCTTGCAATAAGGGCAGTATCCCTTTTATAAAATGGATCTTTTGCTCATCTGACAGATGATGTAGAGAATATGTAGCTATTATTGTATCATATCTATTACGTTCTAATTCGGCAACAAGCCCCTTTGAAAAATCTCCTTGAAATAATTCTGCTTTCGGCATCTTTTCCTTTGCCATCTCGATCATTCTTGCAGAGAAATCCTGTCCCCAAATATGACAACCCTGTTCATACAATTTAGTGGTCAGAGTACCCGTGCCAAACCCAATATCCAAAACGGTATTGCTTTTACTTGTCAGCACTCTGTTGTATATTACATTTAATATCTGCTTATATCCCGCAAACGGATAAGCGCCGTCCTCATCCGACATACCCACACTTTTATCATATCCATCCGCCCATAGATCAAACCCTTTACTATTAAGCATGTTATTCCCTCTCTTCTGGTCGCTTCTACACTCCCGAAGCGGATATCCTTTATTATCACGCTTGTGATTCGTGTAAATTCGGCAAATATGATCCTAACAAATAAGGCAGAACTGCACCACCTTTTATTCGTATTCCGGCAGTTTTGTAAAATCAACTCGCTTCCCATCAGCCACGCCTACATACATATCATTTGTTTTTCGTCCAATCCTCAGATAATGCTCCATAACAAATTTAGCAGTATATGGCATCTCCAATGCCGATAGCTCCGAAAATGGAAACCACCTGCTTATCCCTTCTGTTGATACAATGTGATCCCCTGCCTCATTGTCCAGTTCCGCAAAAAAATAGTAATTCTGCCGAATTTCTCCTTTCATTCTCCGCAAAGTAACATACCGCAGCAACAGATTCCTGATACCACTTTCACTTATTCCTAATTCTTCTTTCAGTTCTCTCAACACACATGCTCTTGGGTCGTTTAGTTCATTCTCTTCAAAATGGCCTCCCGCAGATCCGACCCATGTATCACTCACAACGCGGCCGCACTGCCGGAAAAGCAATAGTATTTCATCCCCTTTTGTTATATATAGAGAAGTCATGTTCCTCAATTTCTCATCCATTTACCCGCTCCGCTTTATCATTTGTTTTTTATTCTGCTAATCCATTTTTCTATCCTATCAATCTAATAGTCATGCCCTTCTTTAAGCTTGCGAACTTTAGAGCCAAGACGCTATCAGCGTCGGCACAACAAATTCGCCTTTACTTATGATACGGCTCACCTTTCATAATACGGAACCCTCTATATAACTGCTCTAGCAAAATCACACGCATAAGCTGGTGCGGGAACGTCATATTAGAAAAGCTAAGCGCTAAATCCGCCTGTCGGCAGACCTTTTCATGTAATCCTAGCGAACCGCCGATAATAAACTGGATGTAGCTGTTTCCCTGCACGCCAAGCCTTGCAAGATTTCTTGCAAAGTCCACAGAATCATACATTTCTCCTGCAATTTCAAGGGTTACTATATATGCGTCATCTTTTAGATGTTTTAAAATACGTTCCGCCTCTTTCCCCCGGATCAGCTCTTCTTCGGTAGGAGCTGCCTTATCAGGCGTTTTCTCATCTTCTACTTCAATGATTTCCAATTTGCAATAACGGCTTAAGCGCTTGGCATATTCCGCTATCGCGTCCCGATAATATTTTTCTTTGATTTTACCGACTGCAATTATTGTTATTTTCATATACTGATCATGGCTTTCTGATAGCCGTTTAATATGCCACCGCATTCCTTATGGCAAACATCCCGGCTATCCAAAAAGATTCTGGTAATAATCGTCTATAAAGTTATCCAGAAAAGCATCTTCTAAGTTCCTATACTTTTCCTGTATCAATAGTTTCATTTTCTCTGTACGCACGAAGTACTTCTGCTCGTCGGATATGCCATCCGGCACCGCTAATCCTTCATCAATTTCTTTTGCGCTCAAATTCGTCTCACACCAATTTTTCATTTCCAGAATAAGCGAATCCTCTGATGCTGCTTCCCGGCTCAAGATCTTGAATGTCTTCATTGATATGACGCCAAAAACAATAAACAGCAAGAAAAGAGCTCCCATAACGCCACAGACAAAATAACGCGTCGTAGCAGAATTTTGGTATAAGGGTATCACGCCCATTAAGACAAGCGCAGAGGCAATCAGGCCAAGTACACCGACAATAAGCAACGTATAAGCGGAAGACTTATTCTCTTCCGCTTTCTGTGCACTATTCTGATATGCGCCCCGCCGAACGGCGCCGACCTTTTCCCGGGCAGCTTCCTCTATCGCTTCCATTCCTGCCGTCTCCTGCGTTATGTCATCTTCTTGTCCGTTTAAGGAATCATCCTCAATTTCTTCCATTCCTCTTATGGCATGATCTGCCAAGGCTTTGCGGTCATATTCTTCTAAATCTTCCACTAACGCTGCGCCACAATCCGCACAGACGCTGATCCCTTCCACATATTCATTTCTACAATTCGGGCACCAAGGCATAATTGTTTCTCCTTATCCACATATTCCCATATTCCCTGCGTTGGCTCATACGAATCCCCATGTCGGAGCGTCACAAATTCGTGGTTGAAAAATCTTTGATTTTTCAACCTATCACTTTGTCGTAATACGCAAAAGCTCGCGGATTCCTTGATTCTTATTCTCAGACTTATCAATATCCAAGCATAAATCCGGGTTATCCCGATGCTGCCATACAGAACACTCCCCGATACGGCTCATATCACGCCATAAGTCAAATACACCATTGTGGGCAACACCATTCCATTCTTCGACATTGCCAACTTCATCTACCGAATTTGCATACATTTCACCGTCATAAAGACCATCTGTAAAATGACCAATCACATTCTGGATGACTCTTTCTTCATAGCCTATTTGCGTAATATCAATGTCATAATGTTCAGCGCCTTCTCCATTGGGCAAGTCATTGCTCCATTGCCCGGAATAGCTATGTGCCTGATATTTCTTCTTCGTAAGAGGCTTACCAATCTCATCAATGTAGAAACGGTACCATCTGCCGTCGCCGCTCCTTTTGCCATCTGACCAAGAGCCATAATAATAAGAATTGTTCTCATATATGGCAAGCCCAATGCCCTCAGGCGCCCCGCTCGCATTCACGTCTCCCATGTAATAATATGTCCCGGTCCCGACTAGCTGCGCAGAAAGTTTTACGTATCTCCTAAGATGCGCCAAATCCCAGATGGCTTCTACATTATTATCGGCAAAATAAGGCATCATCTCATTCAGTATAAACTCTTTCGTATAGGAAACATCATTTTCATCCTCAATATCCACGACAATTGCTGTTTTGTCTACCGTTTCGGATTCTATTACCGTCGTCTCTGAGGATTCCTCCGTTGGCTCTTCGGCAGGTTCCGGGACAACTTCCGGTTCTACAGTGATCGCCTCCTGGACAGGGATATCCACCCGTTTGTCATTCTGCTTCTGCTCATTGGCATAATCCGTAATATCCTGCTGTAGTGTTTCCGTAGATGTCGTCCTCTTTACGGGTATCACCAAAACAATGACAAAAATGATAATCAAGAGCAAAATAATAATGCCAAACAAAACTACAATTAACGGATTTTTGTCCTGTTCCTTCTTCGGTATCCCTCCTCGCCGCTTCTCCTTTTCGTTGTCTTCTTCCAGTTCAAAGGATATTTCCTCTTCTTCCTGCTTCTGGTTATCCCGCTCCAATAAGTTCATAATCTCACTCCGTTTCGTATTCTACAGGAAGATGCTCAGTCCTCATAATCAAAGCAGACTCTGCCCGCTGTCACTGAACCGACATAAGCAGCGGCTGCTACATGCGCTGGGTGTACCTGATAAGCCTTTAGCGCTTCTTCATTTTCAAAAACAGAAACTAAAGCAATATCTTTGTTCCCAGATGCAAGGCCATCTGTCACAACCTGTAAAGATACGATCCCGAAGGCTTGTTCCCTGACCGCTTCAAGTTCCTTCTTGATCCGTAATGCCGCTTCTCTTTTCTCAGTGTCTGACAGTTCTTCTTGCAAATTCCATAATACAATATGATGTATCATAAAGCATCCTCCCTTATTCTCCTAAATGGCCATGTTTCGCCATTTCCGTCATTATACGACCATTTCCTTAAAGAATTATAAGGAAAATTATTAATTTTTTCTTAGTTTTATCAATCTATTACGAAAGGAGCTGTGGCCGCACTGAAGCTATGGCATAAAGTTAACGTGACAAATATTCGTCAATTCCTTTCGCCGCAGCCTTTCCTGCCCCCATGGCGAGAATGACCGTAGCTGCGCCTGTAACAGCATCACCGCCGGCATATACGCCCTCTTTGGTTGTCTTGCCATGTTCTTCGTCCGCAACGATGCATTTCCACTTATTCACGGCAAGGCCTTCGGTTGTTGTAGAGATCAGTGGATTAGGTGATGTGCCAAGCGACATGATGACCGTGTCCACATTCATAGTAAACTCAGAACCAGGGATCTCTACCGGACGTCTTCTACCGGAAGCATCCGGCTCTCCTAACTCCATTTTGATGCATTTCATGCCACAGACCCATCCGTTTTCATCTGCCAAGATTTCCGTCGGGTTCGTCAGCAAATCAAAAATAATGCCTTCTTCTTTTGCATGATGCACTTCTTCCACACGCGCCGGCAGCTCTTCTTCGCTTCTGCGGTATACAATGTGTACCTTAGCGCCAAGCCGCAAAGCCGTTCTCGCAGCATCCATTGCGACGTTGCCGCCTCCCACGACCGCTACCTCTTTTCCTCTCATAATCGGCGTATTTGCATCTTCCCGGAACGCCTTCATCAGATTACTTCTTGTTAAATATTCATTTGCTGAGAAAACGCCATTAGACTGCTCCCCAGGAATGCCCATAAATTTAGGAAGCCCAGCTCCTGAACCGATGAATACGGCATCAAATCCTTCTTCCGCCATCAGCTCATCAATGGTGACCGATTTCCCAACGACAACATTTGTCTCTATTTTCACGCCTAACGATTTCACATTTTCGATCTCTTTTTCAACAACATCTTTTTTCGGAAGACGAAACTCCGGAATCCCATAGACCAACACACCACCAGCTTCGTGGAGCGCCTCGAAGATCGTCACATCATATCCCATTTTGGCAAGGTCACCTGCACAAGTCAATCCGGCAGGGCCCGAGCCGATCACAGCGACCTTTTTATCTTTTTTCTCTTTCGCGCCTTCCGGCTTGACATTGTTCTCTCTTGCCCAGTCTGCTACAAAGCGTTCCAGTTTCCCGATCGAAATCGGCTCACCTTTGATCCCACGGATACATTTTCCTTCACACTGGCTCTCCTGAGGACATACACGCCCGCAGACAGCCGGCAAAGAAGAATCTTCGCTGATCACCTGATAGGCAGCTTCGATATTCCCCTCTTTTACTTTTTCGATAAATCCCGGTATATTAATGGCGACCGGACATCCTTTGATGCACTGTGCATTTTGGCAGTTGATACATCTTTGAGCTTCCGCCATCGCTTCTTCCTTATCATAGCCAAGGCACACTTCTCCAAAATTAGTCGCGCGTTCCTTTGCATCCTGTTCTCTGACAGGCACTTTCTTTAATACATCTACCATGATCATCCTGCTCCCTTCTCAATCCGCACAGTTGCCGCAGCCGCCGTGATGTGTGTCTTTTTCTTTTGCCTTTAGAAATGCTCTGCCTTCTGCGGTCTTATACATCTGCTGGCGTTTCATTGCCTGGTCAAAATCTACTTTATGTCCGTCAAATTCCGGCCCGTCCACACAGGCAAATTTCACTTCCCCGCCTACTGTCACACGGCAGGCGCCACACATGCCCGTACCATCTACCATGATAGGATTCAGGCTTACTATCGTCGGAATCTGTAACTCTTCCGTCATTTTGCAGACAAATTTCATCATGATCATCGGCCCAATAGCCACACAGACATCATATTCTTTTCCTTCTTCCACCAAATCCTTGATCGTCTGCGTCACCATGCCGCTTCTTCCATAAGAGCCATCATCCGTTGTAATATAGAGATTGCCCGCCACAGTTTCCATCTCTTTTTCTAAGATCAGGAGTTCCTTCGTCTTGGCGCCGACAATCACGTCCGCCGCAATGCCATGCTCATGGAGCCATTTCACCTGCGGATATACCGGCGCTGTCCCGACGCCGCCTGCTACGAACAGCATCTTCTTATTCTTCAGTTCTTCCATATCTTTTTCTACAAACTCGGAAGGGCACCCTAGAGGCCCTACAAAATCATGGAAAGAATCCCCTTCTTTTAAGGATGCCATCATCTCTGTCGCTGCTCCGACCGTCTGAAAGACAATCGTAATTGTCCCCTTTTCCCTATCATAATCGCAGATCGTAAGCGGTATCCGCTCTCCTTCCTCATCCATCCTGACAATAATGAACTGTCCTGGCTGGCAGGATTTCGCAATCCGCTTTGCTTCAACTACCATTAAATAGATATTGGTCGTCAATTCCTCTGCCTTTAAAATCTTATACATTCGTTTCATCCTCCCATCTCATGTTTCCCAATCTATGTCCTTTAAGCTTATAGCATCACTGCCGCAAACTCCCCGTTTTCATCATACCCAAGCCTTGCTGCGACTCCCGTATAAGCCTGGATCAGAAAAACTTTGTCTGTCCTGCTACGGACACCTGTCCCTCCATCGAAATACTCGTTAATCGTAAAGTATACCTCTTCTCCGATTTGCAGGACAGAGCTAAATTGATAGCTATATGTCCCGTTCTGTATCGCCGTCCTGCCTCCTGCATCAAGCAGATACCCTATTTCCACCAGTTTCTCTATTAATTTAGCGACGGCCTCATCAGTAGAAAGCGTTCCCCATAGATTCAACGTATAAGTACGCATCGTCACATCGCTCGAAACCCCTGCCTCACTAATATTCACAAACTTAAAATTAGTTGTTCCAAGCGGCATTGGGATCGGCCCTGTATAAGGAACCGAGTCTTTGGTTGGCTGGGACTCATCCGTCGTATAGAAGATTTTGCAGCCTTCCTGTCCGGTAACAGAAATCATCATCGGCTGTGTATATTCCCCACTATATAGAACGACTTCGGGCGCATTCGGCACCTCTAAGCTAATATGGTAAGTCTTGCTGACCACATCGCTCTTGATCCCATAATCATTCACAAAAAACGCGCTGATCACATATTCCCCGTTCTCTAAAAAAAGAGGCGCCGTGTAGATTTCGCTTGTCTCATCTGGAATGGATCCGTCTAATGTATAATAAATTGTGCCGGATGTATTGGAGCTTAGTTTTAGCGGGATCACTTCCGCATAGTCTCCTTCAACATAGCTGAATTCCGGCTCTTTCGCAAGATAGCTTTGGAACATATTAACGATCGTATCTTCCCCACAGGAAAGCAGAAGCTCGTTGATTTCTTCATAGCGCTCTTCTTTGGTATATATTGTAATCATCTTATCATAGGCTTCCTCCACCTCTTCATATGGATAAATGCCTTTGTCAATGATCTGTTTTAATACTTGTAGCGCCGACTCATTATCTTGCAGCAGATAATAATAATCCGCTTTTAAGAACAATACTTGCGAGAGGCTTTCGTCTTTCTCATACGCCTTATCCAGATATGTAATTGCCTGTTCATAATTCCCCTGCCCGGCATACTCTTTTGCTTTTTCTATCTGATAAGATGCCGTTTGGATATGATGGGAATATAGCAGATAAGAAAAAAGGGAAATCATAAACACTGTGACAATCGCCATTATCACGCCAACGCGCCGGCTTTTGCTCTCCCGCTCCTCATAATCGTCTTCATCCTCATCAATCTCGCTCTCTTCTATCCATGGTGCAGGCTTTCGCTTGTCTTGCAAAACCTCAACATCCTCTGGTTTGTCTTCTTCCAAACCTACCAGCGTAGAAAGTGTTTCCGTTATACTGTTTTCAATTTCTGGCTCAAAATCAGGCACAATCTGGATTTCATTGCCACAGGCTTCACAGATCAGATTGCCTTCTTTCATCTCTTCCCCACACTTTGGGCATTTCATAAGCAGCTCCCTTTCTAACGCATTACAGCAGCCGACTCCACAAGATTTTGCAAAAGCATTGCAATCGTCATAGGCCCGACTCCGCCAGGAACCGGTGTGATTGCGCTGCATATAGGAGCGACATCGTCATAATCCACATCGCCGCACAGTTTATTATTTTCATTTCTATGGATCCCAACGTCAATAACGACTGCGCCCTCTTTTACATACTTCCGTGTTATCATCTTCGGTTTACCAATTGCTACAACAAGTATATCCGCTCTCTTAGTCACCTCTTCTAAATCCTTTGTCTTAGAATGGGTGACTGTCACCGTCCCATTCTCACGAAGCAACAAAAGCGCCATCGGCTTCCCGACAATATTGCTTCTCCCAATAATGACGCATTCTTTCCCTGCAATCTCAATGCCCGAACGCTTCAGAAGCTGTATGATCCCGGCTGGCGTACAGGAAATGAACCCCTTTTGCCCAATACAAAGAGCACCTACGCTCTGCGGATGGAACCCATCTACATCTTTCATTGGATCTATTGCCCGGATCACTGCATCTTCGTCTATATGCGCAGGCACGGGAAGCTGTACAAGGATGCCATTGACATCCGCCCTCCCGTTCAAATCTGCCACTAAGCTTAACAGTTCTTCCTGGGTCGTTTCCTCCGGAAGCTCATAAGAAAGCGAATCTACGCCAATATACGCACATGCCTTCTTCTTATTCCCTACATAAACGCTTGACGCGGGATCGTTTCCAACCTGTATCACGGCAAGGCATAGTGAAACGCCCGCTTCTTTTAATGACGCCACTTTTTCTTTCAATTCATCTTTTATCTGTGCTGAAATTGCTTTTCCATCTATTATCTGCGGCATATTCTCTTCACTCCTCTCTTATGCTGTTAAAAAAGACCTGTAATGACACCATCATCACGAATATCAATCTGGCATGCTGCAGGTTTCTTCGGCAAGCCTGGCATCGTCATCACCGCTCCCGTCAAGATCACGACAAATCCCGCTCCCGCAGAAACATAGGCTTCTCTGACCGTAATGACAAAATCTTCTGGCCTGCCAAGCAGTACCGGATTATCCGACAGAGAATATTGCGTCTTCGCCATACAGACAGGAAGCTCCCCAAATCCCAATTCTTCTAATTTCCTAAGCTGTGTCTGTGCCGCTGGCATATAGACTACGTCTCTTGCTCCATAAATCTCTTTCGCTACTATACGGATCTTTTCCTGTAAAGGCAATGCATCTTCATACAGCACATGGAAATCAGACTGTTTTGTCGCAAGTGTATGCAATACTTTTTCTGCCAGGGCAATACCGCCTTCGCCGCCTTTTTCCCACACTTTTGAAAGTGCAAACTCACAGTTTCTTTCTTCACAGAAGTTCCGTACATATTCGATTTCTGCCGGCGTATCAGTGATAAAGGAATTTAAGGTGACCACGATTGGCACACCGTACTTTTGCATATTTTCAATATGTTTCTCCAAATTGACGATACCCGATTGCAATGCTTCCATATTTTCGTCAGCTAACTCGGCTTTCGGTATACCGCCATTATATTTTAATGCCCGGATGGTTGCCACCAGTACAGCCACGTCTGGCCGCAACCCTCCCATACGGCACTTAATATCAAAAAACTTCTCCGCTCCAAGATCAGCGCCAAACCCAGCTTCTGTAATGACATAATCAGCCATCTTCAGGGCTGTGCGGGTTGCCCGGATCGAATTACATCCATGTGCGATATTGGCAAAAGGCCCGCCATGGACCAGCGCCGGCGTATGTTCTAACGTTTGGATTAAGTTCGGCTTCATCGCATCTTTTAACAATGCCGCCATTGCGCCTACCGCGCCTAACTCAGCAGCCGTTACTGCCTCTCCTTCATAATTATACGCCACAATGATCTTTCCAAGCCGTTCTTTCAAATCTCTCATATCGGAGGCAAGACACAAAATCGCCATAATCTCAGAAGCAACCGTAATGACAAAATGATCTTCCCTAACAGTACCGTCTGCTTTCGCGCCAAGTCCTACTACGATATTGCGAAGCACTCTGTCATTCATATCCATACATCTTTTCCAAACCACCTGCCTGGTATCAATGCCAAGCTCATTCCCTTGCTGGATATGATTATCCAATAATGCCGCCAGCAGATTGTTCGCCGATGTCACGGCATGGAAGTCTCCTGTAAAGTGCAGGTTCAGCTCTTCCATAGGGACAACCTGCGCATAACCGCCTCCCGCAGCGCCACCTTTAATGCCAAAACACGGGCCAAGAGAAGGCTCCCGTAGCGCTAAGATTGCATTCTTGCCCATCTTTCCAAATGCCTGTGCAAGCCCGATGCTGGTCGTCGTCTTTCCTTCTCCCGCAGGCGTCGGATTGATTGCCGTCACCAAAATCAGCTTTCCGTCTTTTCTATCCTGTATGCTCTCAATATACTCCTCAGCGATCTTTGCTTTGAATTTCCCATAAAGCTCTAGATCGTCTTCTTGCATGCCAAGATTTTCCGCTACTTTCCTTATCGGCAAAAGATGTGCTTCCTGTGCGATTTCAATATCTGTTTTCAAGTATTATATCCTCCTCATATTTAAACAATCTCTTCCACCAACTGTTCGAATTCGGATTCGCTCATCAGCACCTTCCGCGGCTTCGTGCCTTCCTCTTCTCCAACAACGCCCGCTTCGCATAACTGATCCATGATTCTTGCCGCCCTGTTAAACCCGATTTTAAATACCCTTTGCAGCATGCCAATTGATGCCTTATCCTTTTCGATAATGAATCTGCCGGCTTCCGCAAAATATTGGTCATATGATGAGCCAGAATCGCCCGATGCGGCGCCTGGCGACGCAGTGCCAATATTTTTAATTTTTTCTTCAATGTCTTCACTATATACATTGCCAATTTTCTGATTCTTAAGGAAGTCTACTACGTCCGATACCTCCTTGTCCGAGACAAAAGCGCCCTGCACTCTTGCAGGTTTCGGATATCCTTGCGGATAAAAGAGCATATCGCCTTTGCCAAGCAATTTCTCTGCCCCGACCATATCCAAAATCGTCCTGGAATCCACGCCACTTGAAACGGCAAATGCGATACGGCTTGGCATATTGGCTTTAATCAGACCAGTAATGACATCCACCGATGGTCTTTGTGTCGCAATAATTAAATGAATGCCGCACGCTCTTGCAAGCTGTGCCAGACGGCAGATCGATTCTTCCACTTCTCCTGGCGCTACCAACATCAGATCGGCAAGCTCATCTACAATAATCAAAATCTGTGGCAATTTCTCTGGCGCCTCAGCATCCCCTTGCGCCCTCATCTCTTCTACCTTCTTGTTATATCCTTTCAGGTCGCGCACATTATAATCTGCGAATTTTTTATAACGATCCGTCATTTCCGCTACGCCCCAATGCAACGCAGCCGCTGCCTTCTTCGGGTCTGTCACGACCGGGATGAGCAAATGTGGAATGCCATTATATACGCTTAATTCTACCACTTTCGGATCTATCATAATGAGTTTCACATCATCCGGGTGCGCTTTATAGAGAATGCCCATTATAATGGTATTGATACAAACCGATTTACCGGAACCTGTCGCTCCGGCTATCAGCATATGTGGCATTTTAGCGATATCTGTCACAACGGTCTTGCCTGCGATGTCTTTTCCGACCGCAAACGCCATTTTAGACGGGAACTCTTTAAATTCCTTGGATTCTAACAAATCCCGTAACGCGACCGCTGCATTTTCCTTATTCGGCACTTCGATGCCCACTGCTGCTTTTCCCGGAATCGGCGCTTCTATACGGATATCCGTAGCAGCAAGATTCAGCTTAATATCATCGGCAAGCCCGACAATCTTACTTACCTTTACGCCTTGTTCCGGCTGTAACTCATATCTTGTAACCGCCGGGCCCTGGCTGATATCCAGGATGCTTACCTTAACGCCAAATGTGCTTAATGTCTGCTGTAAGCGGAGCGCTGTTTCCTGTAGTTCTTTATTGGCATTGTTGTTTCCTTTGTTCTTGCCTTTCACTAGCATATTATAGGGAGGAAAATGATATTGTCCAAATCCTTTCTCCTCTGTTTTCATCATATTCCCTACCGGTTGTAACACGTTTTCGCCTGCTTCTTTCGTCTGCACTGGCAAAACAGCCTGCGGGCGTGCCCTATTGGCACCTGCCTGTGGAGGCATTGTATTTCCCATAACCTGCGTATATGAATCCTGCGGCTTTAACGGCTCATAGGCCTCTTGTGCCAATTCTTCATCAGGATCTGGCATCAGATCTATCTGCTCATTCCCTCTGGCCTCTAGCGGCTCCCGTATATCAGCATCTTCCTCTTCCATTACATCTTGCATAGGAAATCTGATTTCGTCAAGCTCATCCGATTCATTCTCAATAAAATGGTATGTATCCTGGCTTCTGCTGACAGGAGCCGATTCCTCTTCCACCTCATTGTGTATCATGATCTCATGGATATCATCCCTTGTCTCTTCCGCATATTCCCTGTCACTTACAGATATAGGCCCCTTTGTGGCGCCAAGCGCGGTATCGATCATAACGCCGGAAACTTTCTTATCCATTCTAAGGATCTTTTCATTCTCTTTTGCTTCTTCCTGAAGCCTTCTACGCTCTATCTCCTTGGCGCGCCGCTCATCAGCGCGTTCCCGTCTCTCCTGTGCGCGTTCATCGGCACGTTCCCGCCTCTCCTGCGCGCGTTCCCGCCGGTATGCAGCATCCTCCATAGAACGCTCATATACCTTCCTGCCTTGATTCGCCACACCATTTAGAAAAGACTTATCAGTTACTATAACCACACAGATAATCGCAATGACAATCATCGCCAGCACCGTGCCCACCATGCCAAGAAGCTTATAAAAAGCAAAAGACAGGGAACCTGCTATAATACCGCCGCCATTGCGGCTTTCACTGCATCTTTTATAAATCCCGGCAAGCTCATATGACGTTGTCTCTGTATAGCCAGCATGGAGCAGTTCAAATACCATGCCCAGCATAAAGAATAAGACAATCCCGGCAACTAACTTCCTGCTCGCAATATGATTGCCGATATTAGACATGCCAAATGCTATGGAAAGGAAAAAGATCACAGGCGCAATATACGCCGTCAAACCAAAAAGGCCAAACAGAAAAGAGCTGACTGCATCTCCTATCGCGCCAACAATCCCAAAATTGCATAAAAACAAAATAATGGCAAGCGCTAAAAGAACAATTAATACGATTTCATTACGAATAGCAACCGCCATTGGTTCCCCGCGCCTGCTCCTTTGGTTTCCTCTGCCTGTATTTCTGCTGTTTGTTGTTTTCTTTCTCGCGGAAGTTTGGGAACTGCTCCTTTTCGTTCCTTTCCCCTGATTCGATGCCATGAGAGACCTCCAAGTAAATTACAAAAATTTTTCGCTATTTGTCAATAGTATATCATTTTCCCATTTACTTGTCATCCTTTAATTTGTTCTTCCTTTTTTCTCGACACCATCTCATGAAGATGTGCAATCGCATCTTTAATCCCGCCTACTTCATTAATAATCCCTTCCGCTACAGCTTCTTTGCCGACTAATACTGTCCCTACGTCTTTCGTCAACATACCGGTTTCCATCATCAGCTCCTCAAGACGTGTCTTCGAAATTTTACAATGTGCACACACAAATCCAGTAATCCGATTCTGAATTTGTTTAAAATAGTCAAACGTCTGTTGTACGCCGATCACCATGCCGGTTAAACGCACCGGATGGATGACCATCGTGCCTGTAGGCACAATATAGGAATAATCAGTGCTGGCTGCAATCGGCACGCCAATGGAATGGCTTCCGCCCAATACTAACGATACAGTCGGTTTGCTAAGGGAAGCGATCATTTCCGCTATCGCAAGCCCCGCTTCCACGTCGCCGCCCATGGTATTCAATAGAATCAGCACACCGTCAATCTTCTTGCTGTCTTCAATTGCCGCAAGCTGTGGCAGAATATGCTCATACTTAGTCGTTTTGGAAGAACTGCTTAAATTCTCATGTCCTTCTATCTCACCAATTATACTAATAAGATGGATATTATGCTCCGACTCGTTTTCATCAAGCGTAAGCTGCCCGGTCGATTCAATTCTCTCATCTCTATGGTTCTCTGCATCTGCTTTGGCTTCTTTTCTTTTTTCTTCTTTTTTCCGCTCGTCATTGCCTGCATTCTTATTCTGGTTCTTATCGTTCTTTTTCTCACTATCGCTTTTTTTCTTTTCTTTATTCTCCTTAGCTTCCCCGTTCGCTTTATTGGCCATATTTTCTTTTAGGTCTCTATTTTCTTCTCTCTCTTTTCCATCTTTTCCATGTTCTTTATGATTCCCCATAGGACTTTTTGCCGCCTTTCTTTTCATCTTAATAACCATGCCATAAGTTCAAACCATAAGTAATGGCACACAATAATAAAAGAGAATCTATGTCTATGATTCTCTTCTAGTTTTTGTCATATGCAAATTTTTATTCCGAAACCTATGAGGAAAAATTTTTTACAATCAAATATCAAAGTCATCATCTTCCGCCACTTCAATATCAAACTCCTGTTGATCCGCCAAAACCTCGTCAAAACGATATCCCATCTCTCTTTTTTCATGCTTTTTGGGCAAGGGCAAAGGATTCTCTATGAAACGTGGATGTGGTTCTGCTTCCGGCTCAGGTGTATGCGCAGGCTCTGTCTCTTTCTCTACTCCCAGCTCAGGCGCAGGCTCTATTGCCGGCTTTGTTCCTGACTCAGGCACAGACTCTGCTTCCGGCTTTCTTTCCGGTGCAGGCGCAGGCTCTGCTTCCTGCTTTCTTTCCGGCTCAGGCACAGACTCTGCTTCCTGCTCAGGCACAGACTTTGCTTCCGGCTCTGCTTCCTGCCCAATCATTGGCCTAAATTCTGCCGTAGGCAAGGCTTTCGGTTTTACCCGGATGACAAAGCATTGTTGCAAGCCAATTCCCGCTAAGACACTCCACAAGAAAACGGAAAACACTTGATAAGGCAGCACACCGACTGCCGCAAGTGGCGTTGGCGCAAGAAGGAACAACAAAAACATCCACAAAGATGCATTCTGCTCTTTCTGGTTCCAAAATGATGCGATCAAAAATGCTGCCAATATTACTAAAATAAAGCTTTCTATCATAGAAACCTGTGTGTGGTAGAACACATATCTTATCGGTAAGTAGCTCTGGTACAACGCATACCAGGCTTCTGCCATGCGTACAAACTCTTCATGGCACAAATAAGCGTCTAAAGCGAACATCCCCAAAAGCGCCAATATGAATGACGCCATGATGACAAGAAATAACAAAATGCCCCGCTTTTTATCTGTTTTGAGGCGGACATCTAGAAAAATGCCAAGCGCCATAATAAGCAATGTGATCGAGACCGCGTCCAAATAAGACAAAATCCCGATGCAGGTTCCCGTTAAGACAGCGCCTACGACAGAAGGCGCTATTCCCCATCGTCCGCCACGATATGCCTGTCCATAGCTTCCTATTAGAAACACGCCTGTCAGAAACAATACGAAAAACAAGCATTCCGGCGTCAATGCGAAGATTTGTTCCCTGTAAAAGGAAGAAATGGAAAACACAAACATCGTCATGCATGCCGGTATCCTGCCAGCAATCTTCCTAACTGCGAAAAACACTAGTAAAAGCGACAGGCTCTGCAAAAAAATCTGAAACCCTACAGCAGCTTCTACTTTATTGCCCAAGAATGCAAACACCAAAGAAAGGCATCTTGTATATAGGAAGGAAGCGCCATGTACCATAAACGCCGCCTGTTCTCCAGATCTGACCATCGCTGCCTGATAATATGCAGTCAGGGAAACTGCCGCCATATCAGACTGTATAGATAACCAAAGACGCACCCATATCCCCAACAGGAAAATGCCCGTTACAAGCATTATTTCGCCTAAGACCGCTGTCCGTCTGCGTATCAGCTTCTTCTCCCCACTGTGTGTAACAGCCAATAATGTTTTCCTGATGCCAAAATAGATTCCAAAAACACCTACAAAAACACAGAAGACAAAAGCAATCGTGCCATAGCCGATCACAGCATCTATTTTCTTTTGCCAGAACAATATGGCATAATTTGCCAGCATCACTCCTATAGTACAGCTATAGACTGCCCATAGCAGATAGCTCAGCCATGTTTTCTTATATGTCATGGTCTCTATCCTTCGTTTTCTAGCTTACACATTTCACCGTTTCGCTTATTTTCTTACGCAAGCGCCTGCTCTAGATCCGCTATAATATCATTGATATGCTCAAGGCCGACTGATAGACGGATCAGATCGGGGGCAACGCCTGCTTTCTCAAGCTGCTCATCATTCATCTGCCTATGTGTATGGCTCGCCGGATGTAACACACAAGTCCTTGCGTCCGCAACATGCGTCACAATCGCGGCAAGTTTCAATTTATCCATCATTTCGGCTGCCGCCTGTCTTCCGCCCTTCAAGCCGAAAGAAATCACACCGCAAGTTCCTTTCGGCATATATTGTTTCGCCAATTCGTAATAACGGTTCCCGGGAAGCCCTGGGTAATTCACCCATGCCACTTTCTCGTGCGCCTCCAAAAACTCGGCTGTTTTTTGTGCATTGAAACAATGTCTTTCCATGCGCAACGGAAGCGTCTCTAAACCAATGTTTAATAAGAAAGCGTTCTGTGGTGATTGGATGGAGCCTAAATCTCTCATTAACTGGCTTGTCGCTTTCGTTATATACGCCGCCTTACCAAATTTCTCTGTATAAGTAATCCCATGATAAGATTCATCCGGTGTACAAAGCCCGGGGAACTTTTCCGGATACTCTGACCAGTCAAAATTCCCAGAATCTACGATACAGCCTCCGACAGCCATTGCATGCCCATCCATATATTTAGACGTAGAATGCGTAACGATGTCTGCGCCCCATGTAAAAGGATTACAGTTTATCGGTGTCGCAAATGTGTTATCTATGATAAGCGGCACATGGTGCGCATGCGCCACACGCGCAAATTTCCCAATATCTAATACGACCAGCGCAGGATTGGCAATCGCCTCCGCGAATACACATTTGGTATTATCGGTAAAAGCCTCATGCAGCGTTTCCTCATCCGCATCCGGATCCACAACGGTACATGTAATGCCCATTTTTTTCATCGTGCAAGTCAGCAGATTAAACGTCCCGCCATATACTGTGGAAGATAATACCACATGATCCCCAGCTTCACAGATATTAAACACCGCATAATATGTCGCCGCTTGACCGGAAGAGGTAAGCATTGCCGCTACGCCGCCCTCTAGCTCACAGATTTTCGAAGCGACATATTCGTTAGTCGGGTTCTGTAACCGGGAATAAAAAAATCCGCTTTCTTCTAAATCGAATAGTCTTCCCATCTGTTCTGAAGAATCATATTTGAATGTCGTGCTCTGATAAATCGGCAGGACGCGAGGCTCCCCATTTTTCGGTTTCCATCCTGCTTGGATACAGATGGTCTCTTTCTCATACTGTTTGCTCATTTCATTTCCTCCCCTGGTCGTTTGGATGATCTGACACTTAACAACGCTTATTGTACATGATGGTCGGTGATCAGATATTCTCGTTTCAATTCTTCTATCATCTGCATATAAGTTTCTTTACATTCTTCATACTTTCCGCTTTCTACCATTGCAACACAGAATTGAAGATAATGCTCCCAAAGATATTGATATTTTTCTTCCGGTGAGGCTTCCTTCGCGATCCGCTTGACAATCGTAGGCGCAATATCATAATATTCCCTGGTAATTTCTTCACCGCCCTCTTGCAATACCAAGTATTCATCCCGGTACGCTTTCATTAACTGCACTTCCCTACAGTTTTGGCTTTTATGTAATCCCTGGCAAATCGCGGTTGTGACATAACATAATTTTTGCTTAAATCCGTTCTGGATCGAAGCAAAATCCGCATACTGGATGGTATGTCCCCTAAAAGTCCCATTCCATTTCTTACAAATGGCATCCGCCATCTTGGCGGCATTGCCGTCTGACTTAGGGTTTTCCTGGCAAGACAATAAGGCCGGGAAAACATAAGATACAAGATACAAGCCCACGTCAAGCTGCGTCTCTTCCTTGCCTCTCCGGCTTTTATCCGCATCTAGGAGTTCCTGCATCTTAGTCGTTAGCGCTACAGCAACCGCCTCTTGTGCCTGTAGAGACTCTTCTTTCTTTAAGAATAGCCTGCGGAAGCTCACCCATAACTCCCTGTTTTCTTCCATGAACGCTTCAAAAGAATCCGCATATGTCTCTTTCCGGAATCCTTTTAACCATTTCTGCGTCTGGTCGAGCAGCGCTGCAACTGCCGTCAATTCTATCTGTTCCATTCCGATACCACGCCCTTTTTACATTTCCCAATTATGGTACACCGCCTGCACATCATCATCATCTTCTAATAAGTCCAATGTCTTTTGCAAATTCTTCACAGCGGTCTCATCGGTCAGTTCCACCCAATTCTGGGGGATCATGGACACTTCCGATGATACCATGGGAATCCCTGAAGCAGACAGCGCATTGACCACCGCTTCTAGATCATCGGGCGCCGTATAGATTTCATAACTGTCATCTTCTTCCGCAAAATCCTCAGCGCCTCCGTCAAGCGCCAACATCATCAGATCGTCGGCCTCCATGTCGCATTCCTCTTTATCGACAATAATCAGCCCTCTCTTATCAAACATAAAGGAAACGCAGCCAGGAGTCCCGATACTTCCCTGTCCTTTCGTAAAAGCGCTTCTTACATTAGCTGCCGTCCTGTTACTGTTATCTGTCAGCGCATCGACGATGATCGCAATGCCATTAGGCCCGTATCCCTCATACGTAACATATTTGTAAGTGACATTGTCATTCTCGCCAGCCGCTTTCTTAATACCTCTTTCTATCGTATCATTGGGCATATTATTGGCTTTTGCCTTAGCAATGACCTGTGCCAGTTTAAAATTATTGCTCGGGTCAGAGCCTCCCTCTTTTACTGCAACTGCAATTTCCCTTCCAATAATCGTAAAGATCTTGCCTTTTGCCGCATCGTTTTTTTCTTTCTTATGTTTAATATTTGCAAACTTTGAATGTCCTGACATATTTCCGTTCTCCTTTGTTCTTAGTCATATACAATTTATTATACTATCATTTTTCTTCTGCTTCTTCAACTATCTTGTCGCTTTTTTCTTCTGACACTTTCGGTTCCGGCATTTTGGATGCAAGGACGCTTTGGATCATGCGCTCCTTCGCTTCTAAAATGCGGAAACGATATCCCTGATGCCAGAACTCAAACTGTTCCCCGTCCTCAGGTATATGCTCCAGCCTGCCAATCACAAAACCGTTCACAGTATCAAAGTTCTCCTCTTCGAATGTAACGCCTAGCTGTTCTCCAAGTTCATCAAGCGGCATCATGCCATCAATAATGTATTCATTCTGCCCGTTTTCCTTAATATAGCTCTCGTCTTCGTCATACTCATCCTGAATATTGCCGACAATCTCTTCCAGGATATCTTCTAATGCAAGAAGCCCGGCTGTCTGCCCATATTCGTCAATGACGATCGCCATCTGTATTTTCTCACTCTGCATCGTCTTTAGCAGATCATCTAATTTCCTTGTCTCGGTAATAAACAACGGCTCCCGAAGCAATCCCTTTATTTTCCCAATCGGTTTGCTCATCATTTTCTCATGCATTTGCATCCTCATGACATCTTTCAAATGCAAAATGCCGACTATATGATCAATCGTACCGTTATAGACAGGAAACCGGCTGTTATGTGCTTCCAGAATAAAAGCTGCCGCTTCCTGCAATGTCACATTACAATCAATCGCTATCATATTGTTACGGTTTATCATTATGTCTTTTGCTTCTTTTTCCCCGTATTCGAAAATATTCGTTAACATTTCCGCCTCGCTTGCAAGCAAAACACCCTGCTCATGGCCAACATTAATCATAGAAAGGATTTCTTCCTCAGTCACATCGGACGTCTCATCCAATCCTCTGATCCCGAATACCTGTAAGATCCCCTTTGCCGACACGGATAAAAATGTCGTAAAAGGCGCGACCAAACGCACATAATAGTAAATCGGCGTAATACAGGCGCGGATCCATGCGTCCGGATACCTTGATGCTGCTTTCCTCGGCAGAAGCACCCCGAAAGTAAGCACTATGTAGAGCAGGCATATCGTCACGACTGCCCCTGTCAATACGGCCAGGCACTTCACATGCCACAATTGTAATCCGGCTATATTATTCACCGCCATGCGATATATCAGATAGCTAAAATAACTGTTAAGGCGATATAGCAGCAAAGCGCCAAACAGCATATTCACTGTCACAACGCCAAGCTGTACCGCATTTGTATACTTAGAAGGATTGTCAATCAGATATTGCAGCCTCATTGTTTTCTTATCAATATCCTTCTGCATATCATCCGGTTCCTGCTCATGTCTGTTCTGGATTGCGGCATTTACGCCATAAACCATCATCTCTATAAATAGCAGGATAAAAAATATCAGTGCCATGCCGCCGTTTACGACATTCACTATGCCAGTGCCATCTTCCATAACTTCGTATATCCTCCATTCTTATCTACAACGAAATTCTTTGGTATTTAAATGCAGCTCTTATGTACCAAGTTCAAGGCTGACCATTAATCCCGTATTGACTTCTTTCATTATTTCCTGATCTAAATGACAGACTCTGTCTTTTAAGCGCTTCTTGTCAATTGTGCGAAGCTGCTCCAACAAAATGACAGAATCTTTCACCATATCATATTTCCCTGCGTTCAATTCAATATGGGTCGGCAGTTTCGCCTTGTTCATTTTGGATGTAATCGCTGCACAGATTACTGTCGGGCTATGTTTGTTCCCAATATCATTTTGTATGATCAGTACTGGTCTAACTCCCCCCTGCTCTGAGCCGATTACCGGCCGTAAATCCGCATAATAAATATCTCCTCGTTTCATATCCCACACTTCCTTCAATCAATCCAGCAATTCTAACTGACAGCAATAGTATTGCCAATTTCTCCGAAGGTATACGCACAAATTCTCCCATTTTTCACATAAACTCTTGGGACTCTTGGTCCTAGCTCACAGGCAAACTCATAATTAAACCTGCCTGAAAGCTCCCCAACTTCTTCCATTGTAATCTGCTCGGAACCATCTCTTCCGATAAGCGTCACTTCTGTTCCCATCTGCGCTTCTGGAATATCCTCTACGCTTACCATAAACTGGTCCATACAGATCCTGCCAAGAATTGGCGCCCTTTTCCCATGGATCAGCACATATCCTTTATTAGAAAGCGCTCTTGCATAACCGTCTGCATATCCAACCGGAATTGTCGCAATCCGCATGCGCTTATCGGTTATATATGTGCCACCGTAGCTGACAGGCGTTCCTTTTTCTACCTGCTTGATATAAACGATATGGCTCTTTAACGATAATACCGGCTTAAGGGCCATATCTTTCCTGACCTCATCTGAGGGCTGCATCCCGTATAAGATTATTCCGGCACGCACCACATCCATATTCGCTTCTTTTAATTCCATAATGCCGGCGCTGTTAGCACAATGCTTAACAGGAATATGGTACCCCGTTTCCGTCTCTATCCTATCCATGAATTGACTTATCTGGTCAAGTTGTTTTCTTGCTGCGCTCTTATCGGTTTCGTCTGCTTTGGCAAAATGAGTGAAAACACCTTCAATCTCTAATTCCTTATAAGAAAGCGCTTTTTTCACAAATGCCATCCCGCTTTCATCCGGCAAAACACCGATCCTCGTCATTCCTGTATCCACTTTTATATGCACTTTCACCTTTTTCCCCAGCTTTGCCGCACATTCGGAAAGTTGCTCCAACATATCATAGCGGAATACTGTCGGCCTGATATCTTGCATAATTATTTCCTCATAACTATAGGGAAACGTATATCCTAAGATCAGGATCGGTTTATGAAGTCCTGCATTCCGCAGATGAAAAGCCTCCTCTGCCGTTGCCACTCCATAACCAAAGACATAGGGAACCGGTTCTAGCTCTTTGCCTATCATAACGGCGCCATGTCCATAGCCATCTGCTTTGATAATCCCCATGATCTGTGTATCCGGGGAAATATTACGTTTCATCTCTTCTATATTGTCATGGACTGCATCCAAATCTATTGTTGCATATACCCTTTGGTATTTTTCTAACATTCCTGATAACCGTGCCTTTCTTCCTATTTCTTAGCCTTACTGCACCTTATTCCAGCTTGCCTACGAATATCCGGTCTGCGCCAGGGAATCTGGTATCTGCCCGATAATGTCTCTCGCCAACATACTGTATCTGCCATATCGCCCCGCTGCAAGATCCCCTGCCACGCCATGCAAATATACGCCTAAGATAGCGGCATCCGCTGCCTGCGCTCCCTGCACAAGCAAACCAGTGACCATGCCTGCTAGCACATCCCCAGAGCCGGCCGTTGCCATGCCATCATTGCCTGTTGTATTGATGTAGAGATGATCTCCCTGTGGCTTTGCCACAACCGTTCTTACATCTTTACAGACTACGACACATTGCGTCTTATCCGCCAATTCCTGGGGATATTGTAGAATATTCCGCGCCGCTTCCGGCACCGTACAGTGATACAATCTCGCAAACTCTGCCATATGTGGCGTTAAGATGACATCTCGCTGTTCTTTCTTTGATGCATCATCCACAATGCGCCCGTCCGTTATGCTTTTGCGTAAGGTATTTAATAATTCCTCATTCTCCGCCAATAGATTCAGGGCATCTGCGTCCACTACCATCGGCAGCATGTTTTTCTCAATACAATACCGCAGCATCCATTCTGCTTCTTTCCCCAATCCAATACCCGGCCCGATCAAGATGCAATCTGCCCATGATAACGCCGTCTCAAATTCTGCAAGGAAACGGGCATCCGGTCCCTCTTCCTCCCATAATCCCGTATCATAAACCGTTACCATTGCTTCCGGTACCGTTTGGGAAAGCGCCACACGGTTCTTCCGGGATGTCACAGCCTTTACCATGCCAGCGCCCATTCGGAAGGCGCTTTGACATGCCATGAGCGCAGCGCCACACACCGTATCACTGCCGGCTATGACAAGCACTTTCCCAAATGTCCCCTTATTGCCATCCCGTCTACGCTCCGGTAGGGCTATATCCATATCATTCCTATAAGTGTAACAATATGGCTTTCTTCCCATAAAACTATATTCATCAATCCCAATCTGTCCGCATATGATTTTACCACAATATCCTGCTCCCGGATAGAGAAACTCACCCAGTTTATAAAACCCATATGTTACCGTCAAATCCGCCCTCACCGCACATCCCAAAACCTCCCCGGTACCGGCATGGATACCGGAAGGAATATCAACGGAACAAACATAACAGTGCAGTCGGTTCATCGTATCAACGGCCTCTTCATAAATCCCTTCTATGTTCCTGGATAGCCCTACGCCAAAAAGAGCATCGATTACTATATCATATTCAGCATCCGGAATTCTGTCATATGGGCAATGACCATACTGTGAAAGAATCGCTAGCTGGTGCGCAGTCTCTTCACTGCATTTTTCTTCTTCCCCCACTAATACGAAATCTACCTGATAACCTTGTAGCAACAAAAGCCTGCCGATGGCAAACCCGTCCCCACCGTTATTGCCACATCCGGCTACAACCAATACGCGGTACTTAAAATCCCCCTTCTCTTGCTTGATCTGTTCCACAGTGACAAGCGCCGCGCGCTCCATTAGCACCAATGAAGGCATTTGCAAGCGTTCCGTCGTATTCTTATCATACTCTTTCATTTCTGTCCCTGTTACAAGGTACTCCATTCTATTCTCCCATCCCGTTCTCTTCTTGCCTTTCTATGCCTGAACGAAATGCACCAAAATCCTATGATTCCGGTGCACTCTTTTTCCTTTTCCCTTGTTTGGTTTTTTCCCCGGTTGCTTCCAGATTATACTTTCTGTCAAATATTTCTATTACATCTGCTCCAAAAATATCATGCATATAGGCATACATCTGATGATTATATTCTTCCTTTTCCTCTTTTCGGATGACCTTCTTCTTCAACTCACGCCTTGTCTGCTTAATCCATTCATCAAGAGCTTGGATTTCTTTATCATTTTCCTGTATTTTCTTGTAGCAGATATCCATGGATAAAGTCATCAGCTCCTTGTTCACTCTGTCGATTTCCCTTGGCATTTTTGAAAGTTCTTCTTCATATCCCTCAAGCTTTTCATTGCATTCATTAATAAGCCGCTTATGCTCATCCATATCTCTTGAAAGTTTCATACTGTCAGGTATCTGTAGCAGCTTATCAGCAATCATGACAATTTCATCCATTAACTTCTTCTTAATTTTCTTGATATCCTTGCTTTCTGTATTGAGCTTCCCCTGTCGCTTTACCAATTCGTTGAGCCGGTTCTCTAGATTCCTGATCTGCGGCGTTCGTTCCTCCTGTCCAAAAAGCCTATGCCACTTATGGTCTAGCGTCAATATCGGTATTTGTTTACCAGACAATGCAGTCTTAAATACTTCCTCTTTACTTGGCATAATCTTCTCCTTCATGTGAAGCTAAATTATAAGACAGTTTCATTAAGCTATCTAATAAATGTACATTTTCTATCTGGATCTCCTTTGGCATCTTTAAATCAGTGTGCGCAAAATTCCATATTGCTTTTATCCCACATGCCGCTAATTGCTCCGCAATCATTGCGGCAGAGTCTTTTGGCACTGTCAGGACCGCAATATCGATATTTTCCTCTTTTACAAAATCTTCCAGTTCTTCCACTGGGCGTACTACAATATCTCTGATCTTTGTGCCACAGATATTCGGATTATTGTCGAATATGCCACGGAAAATAAATCCTCTCCGTTCAAAATTCATATAATTCGCCAGCGCCTGTCCTAAATGCCCGGCGCCTATAATAATCAGCTTATGTTCTTTGTCCAAACCAAGGATCTTACCAATTTCCCCATATAAATACTCTACGTTATAACCATATCCCTGCTGTCCAAAGCCACCGAAATGATTCAAGTCCTGCCGGATCTGAGACGCTGTGACCTGCATAATATCGCTTAGTTCCTGAGACGATACCCTTTCTGTGCCTTCGTCTTTCAACATTCCAAGATATCGGAAATATCTGGGCAACCGGCCTATCACAGCCTGTGAAATCTCTTTCGCTTCCACTGATACTGCCTCCTACTTTCATTCATTAATATTCTATTATATTCCATATATCTGAAAAGCGCAAGCATCGTAGACAGATTCCTCACTTCTAATAAAAAGTAGAACATAAAGAGCAAAGCAGTAAAATATTTGACAGCTACGCTCACAGCCTGTAAACTGGAACATAGCGTTAGTCATAAAAAAGTTTTGCAATTGCTTAATAGTGTCAGTAAGGAAAAGGAGCGTTACCATGATACTTTCTGTTAATAATATACATAAATCATTCTTAGAAGTGCCTGTTTTGCAAAATGTGTCCTTTCATATTGAAGATTATGACAAAGCAGCTATCGTAGGCATCAACGGTGCGGGCAAGACCACTCTGCTTCGCATTATTATGGGGGAGATCCCTGCTGATGAAGGGCTTGTCACATTGTCGAAGAACAAAACCGTAGGCTACCTTTCCCAAAATCATGCCGTTTCTAGTGAAAACACTATTTATGATGAATTACTGTCCGTCAAACAAAATATCATAGATTTAGAGATACAGATGCGCACGACGGAATTACAGATGAAAAATGCTTCTGGCGAACAGCTCTCTAAGCTGATGGATTCTTATGCTGATTTGACACACGCTTTTGAATCCGCAAACGGTTATGCTTACAAAAGTGAACTGACCGGCATCCTCAAAGGACTTGGGTTTGCACAAGAAGAGTTCTCCAAATACATCGACACGCTCTCTGGAGGCCAAAAGACCCGCGTGGCACTTGGGAAGCTTCTGCTATTAAAGCCTGATCTGATCATTCTCGATGAGCCTACGAACCATCTTGACCTGTCTTCGATCACTTGGCTGGAAACTTATCTGCTCAATTATAAAGGCGCCGTCATCATCGTGTCACATGACCGTTATTTCCTAGACCGCATCGCCAATAAAGTCATTGAGCTTGATCAAACCGAAGCAACGACATTTACCGGGAATTATTCCGCCTACGCGGAAAAAAAAGAAATGCTGCGCATAGCCCAATACAATGCTTATATGAACCAACAGCGCGAAATCAAGCATCAAGAGGAAGTCATTGAAAAGCTAAAATCCTTTAACCGGGAAAAGTCGATCAAGCGAGCCGAAAGCCGTGAGAAAATGCTAAGCAAGATCGAAGTATTAGAAAAGCCCAAGCAAACACGCGCAGACATGCACTTACAGTTAGAGCCCAGGATCATCAGCGGGAACGATGTCCTCTACGTGGAGAACATTGCCAAATCATTTGATGGACAGGCTTTATTTGAAGACTTGTCCTTCCAGCTCAAACGAGGCGAACATGTGGCGATCATCGGCGATAACGGTACCGGCAAGACCACCATCCTAAAAATCATTAATGAACTGGTTACTGCCGATGCCGGTAACATTCGGCTTGGCATGAACGTTGATATTGGCTATTATGACCAGGAACATCACGTCCTTCATGCAGAGAAAACACTATTTGAAGAAATTTCGGACGACTATCCGTTTTTGAACAATACACAGATACGAAACACCCTTGCGGCATTTCTGTTCACTGGGGACGATGTCTTCAAAAAAATAGAATCCCTGAGCGGTGGCGAACAGGGCCGCGTTTCCTTGGCAAAACTGATGCTCTCCGAATCTAACTTCCTGATTCTCGACGAGCCTACCAATCATTTAGATATTATGTCCAAAGAAATACTAGAAGGCGCAATCAATGCTTACACTGGGACAGTGCTCTATGTTTCACATGACCGTTACTTTATCAACAAGACGGCGACCCGTATCTTGGATTTAAGGGATAAGACGTTAACGGAATATCTGGGGAATTATGAATACTATATAGAGAAAAGAACCGAACAGCTAAACCGCAGTAGCGCCGCAGCAGATCTTGGGCGCGACCCTGCCGCTTCTGCGGTTAACGAATCCGCCAATAAAATGGACTGGAAAAGCCAGAAGGAGGCACAAGCTGCTAAACGAAAGAAAGAAAATGAACTCAAGAAATGTGAAGAAGCCATTACTTCCATTGAACAGCGGAATACTGAAATTGATGAAATGATGGCGGCTCCCGATATCTGCACGAATGTCTCAAAACTTCAGGAATTGTC
>CAJTSL010000001.1:142365-167035 GCA_910578845.1 uncultured Lachnospiraceae bacterium | reverse complement strand
GCTTTTGGGATTATACGAAAAATGGGAAATGCTTTCAGAGTAAAAAACAGCTTGGCCTTCTTAAAAGCCAAGCTGTTTCCTGTTACAATATGATATTGGCTACATAGCCTCATAGGTTTCACGTATCGCTTTGATAAAATTTTCACTGCTTAATACAGTAACTTCTTTCAAAGAAGTGATCAGAGCGAGGTCTTTAGTCATTTTACCACTCTCAATTGTTTGAAGTGTCGCATGCTCAAGTTTATCTGCAAATGCCTCCAGCTCCTGAATCCCGTCTAGCTCCCCACGTTTCCTAAGCGCACCTGTCCATGCAAAAATGGTAGCCACCGAATTCGTGGAAGTCTCCTCTCCTTTTAAATGTTTGTAATAATGCCTCTGTACCGTCCCATGTGCCGCTTCGTATTCATAAACACCCGATGGAGATACCAGTACCGATGTCATCATCGCAAGAGAGCCGAACGCCGAAGACACCATATCGCTCATGACATCACCGTCATAATTCTTACATGCCCAGATGAAGCCGCCCTTTGCTTTCATGACACGCGCTACCGCATCATCTATTAACGTATAGAAGTATTCAATGCCTGCCTGTTTGAACTTCTCTTCATATTCTTTTTCATAAATATCCTGAAATAGGTCTTTGAAGTTATGGTCATACTTCTTCGAAATCGTGTCTTTTGTCGCAAACCACAGATCTTGTTTTGTATCCAAGGCATAATTGAAGCATGCCTTTGCAAAGCTCGTAATAGACTTGTCCGTATTATGAATGCCTTGCAAAATGCCAGAACCAGTAAAATTATGTATTGTTTCTTTTATCTGTGTACCATCTTCACCGGTAAAAACAAGTTCTGCTTTGCCAGGGCCCGGGACTTTGATCTCTGTATTTTTATAGACATCCCCATAAGCATGTCTCGCCAGCGTAATCGGCTTCTCCCAATTCTTGACGCACGGCTCAATCCCTTTTACAATGATCGGCGTACGGAAAACAGTTCCATCGAGTGCCGCCCTGATCGTCCCATTCGGGCTCTTCCACATTTCTTTCAAATTATATTCGGACATTCTCGCCGCATTAGGCGTAATGGTCGCACACTTTACGGCAACCCCGTATTTCTTCGTCGCTTCTGCTGAGTCTATTGTCACCTGGTCATTGGTTTCATTCCTGTACTCTAATCCCAAATCATAATATTCTGTCTTTAGATCAATAAAAGGCAATAGAAGCTCATCCTTTATCATCTGCCAGAGGATTCTCGTCATTTCATCCCCATCCATCTCCACTAATGGAGTCGTCATCTTAATTTTTTCCATTACATGCCCTCCTTTGGTTTTTCATCATTCTGCTCCTGATCCCCATATATTTCATACAGGCCATTTTTTACCATATTATCATATGCATTGATCATATGTTCGTTTGCAAGCTGCTCTGCTCTGGCCTCATCTTTTGCCTTAATCGCTTCCATGATCTGCCGATGCTCATTATTTGAAGCACGTCCACGCGTATTCGTTGACAGAGTCTTTTGCCTCACACGCAGGACATAACTATGAAAATCTTTTAGTAAATGCTCTAACATCTTAGAATCACATGCTTCATAAAGAATGTCATGAAATCGGTTATCCAGCTCAGCCATTTGATCGAGGTGCCCTCTGTCCGCATGGAACTCCGCAAGGTAAATATTTTCTTCCATTTCTTCTAACTGTTCTTTTGTGATCTTGTCTGTTGCCATCCTCGCACAAAGTCCTTCCAGCAAAGAACGTATCATATAAATGTCTTTCACGTCCTTAACCGTTATCCCTGTGACATAGGCTCCTTTATTAGGAATGATCTGGATAAGGCCTTCTAATTCTAACTGCCTGAATGCCTCTCTGACAGGGGTCCTGCTGACGCCAAGCTCTGTTCCGATGGCAACTTCTTTTAATTCCTCATGTTCTTTATATTTACCGCTTAGTATATCTTCCCTGATTTTCTGAAATACTCTGCCACGCAGGGAATAACTATCATTCACTGCCTGCTTAATATCATAGCTATTCATCGTATCTCCCACTTCTACCTTTTCATCATAAATCATCTTTACTGTATAATTGTATACAATCTCATTCGCTATGTCAAGCTATGTGGCTACATTTTATCTTCATCACTGAACAGACTCCCAATATCAAGCATCCCCCATCCCTGCTTGTTCCAATCATCCCCTAAGTCTTTCGCGCTATATACCATCTTCCGCTTAATCTGCTCGTTGTTCAGATAAGGACACTTTTGCAAAAGAAGCGCTGCCGCTCCGGAAACAATCGGCGTCGCCATAGACGTGCCGCTCTTTTTGGCATAATTACCCCCTCGGTTATTACAAGACACAATATCCGTTCCTGGTGCAACGATATCCGGTTTCCGGTACAAAATGGATACGTCGCCCCTGCCAGAATAACTCTCACACAGTCCAGATCTATTCCCAAAATACCCACCTTCATGGCATCCTACCGTAATTACCTTACGGCTATTTCCAAGTGGTGAGATTGTACCGGCTTTTGGCCCGGCATTCCCCGCGGCACAGACAACGACAATACCGGAACTCCAGACAGCTTCTAAGAGTCCGATCACTTCCTCAATTTTGTTCCTATTATCGGATTGCCCTATACCGACCGATATATTCAAGACGCGAATATGATGATGCAGACGATTCTGCATCACCCACAACAGGCCATGATACATACTATCTATGGAACCTTCCCCGTTACGGTTTAATACTTTTCCAATGCAAAATAGGCACTTTGGGGCAATCCCCCGGTATCTTCCGTTCGACATCATGCCACTTCCGCCTATGCATCCGGCTACATGTGTGCCATGCCCGCTATCATCATAAATCCCATGTCTATAATTCACAAAATCCTGAAAAGCTAATATCCGTCCCGCTAAATCGGGATGCGGATAAATCCCTGTATCTAACACTGCGACTGTAACAGGCTCTCCCTTACAAGATTGCTGCAAGCGCTCGCTACACCCCAGTTGGTTTCTGACGCGATACATAAAAAACTCCCGGCTTTTTCCTTATTCTATGCCAGGAGTTTCTGTTATGTTCCTTGTCAAATCCTTTACCATATCCTTCGTCTGCCACGATAGAAGAACAAAGCCAATCCTGTGAACAAGAACCCTATAAAAAGAAACCATTTCGGATGAATACTGTAATCACCGGTATCAGGAGAAACGTCCTTGTTCCCGGACAGACTAGTAAAAAATGCTTTTCCTTCACTCACTGATGCCTCATTGCCAGAAGTATAATTATATATTCCATAAGGTGAAAAATGATTCGTCACGAAAACAACACAATCCACACCATCTATAGATACAATCCGGCTCTCCGCCTCTTCTAACTGCCCATTCGCATCCAGACTGATAACGTGTAAATTCTCCTGTCCAATCCCTTTGGGAAGCGGGAGCGTAATCTCTATGTTCCGTCTGCCAAGACCTGTAATGGGAATTGCAGAAACAGCTTCCTGTAAGGTTATCTCAAATGCTTGCAAATTAGCAGGCATTTGATTGCCATATAGCTTCCGATATGCATTCAGGATCGATTCCCTAGCGCCATCGCTATCCACGACCTTTAGAATATAACTGCTTTCTGCGCCATCCAAAAGCGCGCTTGCGCATGCATCATTTTCTATCGAAAGACTGCTGATCCGAACAGTAACGCCTTGTGCAATATCTTTCTCTACTGTAGCAATCTGTTCTCCCATATCACTGACAGCCAACGCAAGGACATTTGTTTGCGCTGCATCACTAATATTCTGCGCAGAAGCACTGCCGCTTCCTCGACGGACTGTCCCCCTAAATCCGGATAAGCTCCCATCCAAGACAGTCCCTTCAAAAGAACCCACTTCTTCTGGTACAACTGCTGTCTCAACGCCATCAAAAACAAGTCCTCTATAAATATCATTATATAACTTACCGGACGCTGCTCCATACGATATGACAGGAAGAGAAGAACCTTCAAAAATAACAACGCCATTCCCCGCATCCTTTACCAAAGAGGCTACCGCAAAGGCCTTCAACCCGATTTCTTCCACCGAAGCCGGAATCCTGATTTCTGTAAGCGGACATCCCTGGAAAGCTCTGTCTTCTATTCTCTTTACGGCGTTCCCGCCCTCTATTTGTGATAAATTATTACAGCCGGCAAAAGCGCCTTCCCCTATAACTTCCAAACTATCCGGTAAAATAATCTTTGTTATGCCGGCATGGGACGCGAATGCATCCGCTCCTATTGTCTTAATTCCTTCTGGTATCGTCACTATGCTATTACTGCCACGATAATCCAATAAAATCCCATCACCGACAATGAGAAAATCCCCTGAGCCATTTTGCTCCCAATTCGTGAGCCATGGTGTTTTTGCAAACGCCGAAGGCGCAATTTCCTTCACAGTCGCCGGAATGGCCACATTAGCCAGATCATCGCAATGATAAAAGGCTGCATATCCGATCTTCTCCACGCCTTCCGGGATCACTACATCCCCTACTTTAGATCTGGCAAATGCAAAATCACCAATTTCCGTTATTGTATCTGGTATTTCAATTGCCGTTCTCTCATCCTGATAATATGCCTGATTTGCGATAATACGATTATCAATGATTGTATACTTAGGAAAAAGTGTGCCTTTTCCGTTCGTATTACCGGAAATGCTCGCGATAGTCTCACCTGTTTCGCCCGACGCAATGCCTTCTAACTTCATCACATCTACTTCCCCAGAATTAACCGTAGCCGCAGCATTATCAATAAATACGAAGACTTCATTGCCTACAATCCGGGACTTTCCTTTTACGGAATCTTCCTCATCCGTCTCTAATGGATTAATATGTGTCACTTCATGATAATAATCCACTACCAACGGTTCTTCTTGCACCGCTTCTGAATCCGTATCATTAACTGTATCAAGCTGCGTATCCTCATATTCCGCTACGTCTATGTCCTCTAAGACAAGATTATCTGCATACGTTCTCGCCACACTGCCTACTGGCGCGTCAATAGTCAGCCTCGTACAACCATCAAAAGCTGTTTTGTGAATAGATGTCACCGATATAGGAATTGAAATGTTCCGCAACCGCACACAGTCCTCAAATGCTTTCAGGCTGATCATCTTAACAGAATAAGGAATGTTTATGTCTCGCAAATTATAACAATTAGAGAAAGCATAAGCAGAGATTTCGTTCACACTGCCACTGACCGATACACCCTCTAAATTCCTTGCCCCCCAAAAAGCATAAGGTGATATTTTCTTCACTGAAGTCGGCATAGAATAGATATTCCCCGGTCTTCCCGGAAGAACCGCATATAAAGTATCCCATCCATCCTTATTATAGATTGCACCGTCATCGCAAACGAAATAAGGGTTACTGCTACTAAAGCTGACATTTGAAAGACTGATATCTCCTGCAAAAGCGCCATTCCCCAATGCTTGGACTCCTGCGCCGACCCGGACACTGTTAAGCGATGGACAATCTGCAAATGCCGCCTGTCCAATTGACTCTACACTATCCGGAATGACAACAGATTGCAAAGCGCTACATCCTTCAAAAGCACTTGCGCCAATGCTTTTAACACTATTGGCGATCGTCACGTTCTTTACGGATGTATTATTGGCAAAAGCTTCTGCTTCTATCTTTTCCACATTATTAGAAATAGACACGTTCTCAGCCGTGCCTGTATATTTCACTAATGTCGTTCCATTCATTTGAAACTCAGATGTAGAAGAATCGGCATCAACCGCCTCTACATCTGAGACAGGCACTTGTGTGATGGCGATTGCAATCGCCATCAACAGAGCACCTATACTTTTTCTAATCTTCTTCCCCATAGGAGTCTCCCAGGAATTTTATGCTACGTTGTTTTGATCTTAACTTTCCTGTCTCTCTTCATGAAGAGGATAATTGACAGGGATGCAAGACCAAGTGACAAGAACCACTTTGGATGAATCGGATCACCCGTCTTAGGTGTTACATCAAGCAAGCCTTCAGACAGATTTTGCGTATTCACATACACTGTATACGGTGAGAAGTGCGTCGCCGTAAAGCTTACACACGGAACACCTGCAATTGTCGTAAACCGTTCGCTCAAATCCTCTAACTGGTCTGACGCTACTACAGCACCCATCATATTATTACCGCCATATGTTACCAACGCATCCGGCAACGGGATCGTGATATCTACTGAAATACCTGTCGTATCCGTAATCTTCGTCGTGCCCGTAGAATCATACAAACTGATATCCATTGCGTAGTACAATATGTTGTCAAGATTGCCGTATTTGTTATTCAAAGCATTTATGACTGCCTGTGTCGCTTCCGGTGTCTCGGAAATCTTAACGATAAAATTATCGGTAGTGCCATTCACATTGGCTGTCGCCAAGTTCTTATTGCTAATACCCGGTTTCGTAATATCTACTCTTGTATTGCCATTATTGCTGCTTGGCGTTGTCGTCGCCGTATTGCCTCCCGGGTTCGTTGTAACGGTACCGACCGTAGGCGCAGGCGTTGTTGTTGCAGGCGTCGTTCCGCCAGTAAATTCTGCAGTCACAAGGACATTGTTCGCCGGCATGACAAATGTAGTCGCCGATGCCAATATCATAACAAGTTCTACGCCTTCAGATGAAGTCCTCCACTGGCTAAACTTCTGTCCCGGAGCAGGTTCATTTGCAACAATGATGACTGTCTCACCTTCCGCATAGCTACCACTCCCGTAACCGTTAACTACCGTTACGGTATGTCTCGGCTTCGCGCTCGTAGAACTTGTCGATGAAGTCGAGCTTCCGGAAGTATTGCTTGTAGAACCACTGCTTGTTTTGGTAGTATTCTGGCTCTTATTCGTGGTGGAGCCTCCGGAACCATTCGGATTATTGGTTGTTCCGCCACTGGTATTCGTACTGCCACCTGGCTTTCCAGCGCCATCTACCTCATAGAGCGCAACAATCGACATATTCGATGTTACCTTCGAGAAGTCCGCACTATATTTTAAGAACTTATACCCGTCATGATGAGGCGCATATGGCGGTTCTTCTGCCGCTCCCCCATCTTCGACATACTGTGTCGGCCAGAAAGCTTCTCCTGTTACACCATCGTAGAAATCAACTGCCCACTTACCGTCTACCATCTGGCTATTGGAATGATACTGCGCAATGAAATCCGTATCCTGCCTGATCTCATCCTGCACATCTACATTATTCGTTCCAACCCACTTATCAAAAGTAAATCCTTCCTTCTTTGCCTCCGGTATCTCAGTTGTCTTAACTGCAAAGCCATCCTGTACCTGCATTGCCTTTAAGAGCGTACCGTCCGAATCGTAGAAATTAACACTCCACATCTCTCCTACATCTTCCCAGACGAGCTTGTATTCCTCGCCGTAAGTATCTGCATAACGTCGCGCAGAAGAGTCTTCATACGTTATAATATAGGTAGGCTGTGTCTTATTCTCTTCCTTCTTAAATGCATCTGTTGAGATAAATACTTCCCTGCCCGGAATCTTCACCTTACCTATCAGGTCATCCCAGAAAGCATATTTATCAATCTTATTGACAGATAATGGCAAATCCACTTCACTCAATGCATCACAATCTCTAAAGCAGCTCTCCGGAATAACAGTAAGGCCCGTTGCATCCGTAAGATTTATTGTGGATACATAATTACAATCCTCAAAAGCTGCATTCGCAATCCGAGTAACCAGCGGTATTTTGGCATCAGATGCAGAAGTAACCACCGAATTATCACTATTCTTTCCTCTTGTCTCTAAACACTCTTCAAGGGTTAAAGACACATCATCATTCTTAGAATAAAGAATTCTGTTTTCTGTGAGATATTTCGGATTGCCTTCCGCAATTTCTAAGGTTGTTAAAGAAGTACATCCTCTAAACGGCAGTTTATTAATGTCAGTACATGTTGCACCGATCTTTACAGTTTTCAAGTTCTCGCAACTATCAAATGCATAATCCGGCAGTGATGTAACCTGATTTAGATCAATGGACTCTAGACGGTCATTTCCCTTTTCCAGAAGCTCATTTTCATTCACTTCTTCCTCACCATCGTCAGGATTTACATTCGTCTTGTAATCTTTATATTTGCCGCTAAAGAGCCCGGCATGTATATCCTTAAACCGATCAGTCCCAAGTGTACTATCTACACTCGTCTTATTATACATATCATAAGAAGCTGCACCAATTTTATTTCTATCAATATAAGAAAGGTTCGGACTATTGACTTCGCTAGTCAAAAAGCCTTTTACATCAATAGAAGTTACACCATCCGGCACTTTAATATTGCGTGTCGCATTGAGCAGGTTCCACTCTTCCTGAGTATAGCGTTGGTAATCACCGGCAACGTCACCTGTTCTCTCATAATTGGCATATACATCATATGCATAATCATGATCACCACACTGATGCGCAAAATACGCATCCGGTTTCCCGTTTGCAGCATGCACCGTAATCGGCTCAAAGAAGAAATCGACAATGGAATTTCCCGTATCTGCCGTGGACCTCGTGAATTCCGTTGCATTAATCCAAGTAGGTGAAATCCACGGACCATACAGTTCGCTATTGGCATATAAAGATTCTTTGTCGCCCGTCGATACCCATGCATTCTTAAATTCTTCACGCTTAGCATCAAACTGCGTACTGGAATACAAGTTATAATAAGTTGACTCCATAAACCCGTTATAATAAGCAACCGGATCAAAGGAAGCGCTCATATAAACGCCGTTCTTTACCGCATAAGATTCACCTAGAATACTGGCAATCTGGTCGTACTTAGGATAATCCAGCAAAGTCACTTGGTTCGTGCCGCTGTCTCGCATTACCGTAAAGCTTGTCGGCATCAGGCTCTTATAACAGATTCTCTTTCCTCTGCCCATGTCGTCAATCGTATTATCTTCCTGCATCGCCCATGCAAAAGGCGCATAGGAAGGACTGATAATGCCATGGAATGTCAGTTCAACACTATTCGTCTGGAAAGCATTCGTACCTATTTTAAAATCAGCCGCCGCGCTCTCCGGGGTATTAAAATAAACATCAATTAACGACTTACAATTCTGGAACGCGGAATTCCCTACATTCCTAACAGAATTGCCAAGATATACTCTTTCTAATTGCGTCCAGTCTGCAAATACGGAATCAGAAATTGTAGCAAGCTTAGAGTCATCCTTGATCGTCAAGGTACGGACTACTTTGCTCATCTTACGGTTATCCGGTTCATTCACATCATTGGCAAAACAATCAGATGCAATTCCCGTTACAACAGTACCCGCGACTTCTGCCGGGATAATCAAATCGACAGATCCCAATTTCGCAGTTTTATCCGGATGTAACGAACAAGATATCAGCACGCCATCTTGGTCAATACACATCAGATAGTCGCCATCACATACTTCGGTGTATCTCTTTCCGTTTAAATAATACACGTACGGAATATTCGGCACCCGCTTGCCATCTTTCATGGATGCTGCCGCAGAATAAGCGGTCCATGTGGATTTTCTCGGCAACGCCGGGTTTCTATTAGAAGGCTCCGTATAGGGAGGGCCTTGTACATAGAACCCTGGTGTTGTTACAGAAGCGAAAATATCCTCATCAAATTTGACAAATCCACAGGAACTGCCAGTATCTGGGAAATTCACGCGTTCTAACCCAACGCAGTTTTGGAAAATATGCTTAGGCAGCGATATTTCTGCCGACATACCATATGCCGCCGGCATTGTTACATCCTTCAGATTCGTTCTGCCTGCTAATACATAATCACCTAAACCTTTACTTTCATAACCAAATGCTCCCTCTTTCCGCTTCGTCGAAATACGCGAGGGGAACACAAACTCTGACAAGCCACCAGAAACACCATCCCATACTGCAAATGCAGCCTTACCGATCGTCGTCACATAGATTGATGTGTTTTCGGCTCCTTTTACATTGAAATTGATCTTGCTCAAAGCCCCGTCATTATAAAACGCATAATCATCAATAACAACTTCCAGTGTCGCACTAGATAAATCTATTGTTTCTAGCAAGCTACAGTTTGCAAACGCTCCCGGCCCGATATATTCGATTTCGCCAGGGAAGACAACGCTCCTAATAAGCGTCAATCCGTAGAAAGCTTCCGTTCCGATATTCTTAACGCCCTGTACCATCTCAATGGAAGAAAGCCTCGGACAATTCTTAAATGCATAGTTCCCGATATTCTCTAGGTTCATCATTTTAATAGATGTAATAAAAGACCCTTCGAATGCACTGTCGCCTATGTATTTAAGAGCTTCCGGCAATTCAATATTGCTGACATTAGCTACGTTCTTAAACGCTTCATCACCGATTCCCAGGAAACTGGTCCAATCCTGTACCTTAAAGCCTAATTCATCATCAACAGACAAATCAATTTGAGAAGTATCAATCCTGCGCGGCACATAGGAATGCACGGTCACTTCCCCGCTCAGCTCTGAATCAGCAACTTTTACTAATATATAACCTTTCAAAGCAGGCGTCTTGTCGCAATAATAAAGCCGCCATGAATACTCATCGTTTTCGGTACTGAACTCACTTGCCTTCTTCGTAATTGGCTTCGGTTTCTCTGGCTTCTCCGGCTGCTTGCCAATCAAAGCTTCAATCTGCTCATCTGTCAGGCCATTGCCATGCTCTTTGATCAAGTCATCCAATTTCTTCTGATACTCTGCTAATCTTTTATCATATGTTGCGATATCTGCTTCATACTTTTTGTAATCTTCTACCTGTTTCTCATATACTTGCGGGAAATAAATCTTAAACTGCTGGTCTAATTCATCAGCTTCACTGGGATTGCTGCTTAAAGTAAATTCATCATTCCCACGGTCTGTCTTAAACTTATTATAGGCATCCTGTCTTACAACAACATAATCATGGATCGGATCGGTGGAAACTGTTAATAAATCGACATTGTAGGAATCGTTATACCCACATATAATCCCTTTTTCTAACCCATTGATCGTTTTTAAGAAATACTGATACTGCCATTCCATACGGTAAGAAACGCCACCATTCTCATCATCAGGTGCCGTCGCTGAAATATAGTGGGTTGAATATATTTTGCTGCTATCGCTAGGCTTTTTCAAATCAACCCCAAACGATTGTTTATATTTGTCTTTCATATCCTCTGCCGGATACCGATAAGCTTCCGTAGAGCTGACAATCGGCGCAGAAGGATCGTTACCACTTCCGCCTCCTGTCCCATCCTCCGCAAAGTTCTCCGGCACTGGGATTGCTGCAACAGCAATCGCTGTTATCATCAAAGCAAGTGCAAAGCTTCGCCTTACGCTTCTCTTCAATCTCCTTTTTGATTTTTTGACCGGTGTTTTCTTGGACATATCACTCTCTCCTTCTGTCAGTAACACTTAATTTCATACTTATATGACTTATTGATCTGTCGTATGGTTCTTTCAGATTGTACTTTCTTTTCTACGCTCTAAACGCAAAAAAGCGCAAAGAGACTATCAGTATTTATATCGTCAAATTTGAGTCAACTGATTAGGCTTTTGTGCTCTTTTATTTATGGATATAATATGTATCTGTCTCCCCCGACACTTGTTACTGCCCTTCATTGATGCTTTGTATGCCTTTATCCTATAAAACACTCCCATTTGATACAAAGCAGACCCCTTTTAACGACTAACATATAGATTTATTATACTATATTTATGAATTTATGCAAGTTTTTTATAACAGCCTCTATGCCTTTTGCACTGCCTGGCTACGAAATCCTCTTGGCGACGACAACAAAGCGTCCATCTGCCTCAGAGCTGTCACAAGTTGATAGTGTTAATAGCTCATCGCCAAAATTTGCCGTGACACCCGTGTCATATAATGATATTGCCGCCATTTCACTCATATTAGAATTGAACTCCCGCTCCGTTGCAGCATCAAAAAATTGATAATATTTAAAAACGATCTCATCTTCATTGTAAATTCTGGAGCGGAAAACGTACATGACCTGATAAGTCCCTTTTTCATATATGGTATCGAACTGGATCAGCGAATGTTCCTTGGCATAGCTTTCGCTGCTGTATAAATTTAGGTTGCCAAACATTTTACCAGACTTCATATGATGCCCATAGATGATTAAATTCGTATTGCGCCGCACGACATCGCATTCTGCATCTAAAAAGAGACTGCCGTTTTTGTCATATTCCTGATTATAGTTATGGTCAAGATAGTACTCGTTATTTGTTGTCTGCATCACCGGATAATCTATATTGGTACCGTCAATCTTAAGCCATCCGATCAGCCTTTTATTCTTATTATATAGCGTTTCATACTCTTCTAACACGGTAAGCTCTATCTCTTCCTCTTCCGTATAGTGTATGGTGACATTAGGCGTTTGTGAAACCAATGAATAATCGCCTTTTAAATCCGAAAGGTTTTCGTAATTTGACTGTGTCCTTTCCGCAAAATAATAGTAAACACCATAATAGCCAAAACAAACTAACGCAACTAAGCTACAGAGAATCACAATGGCTTTTCTTCTTCTCTCTTTCTTTTGTAAAACAGCTTTGATCTCCTTCTGCATCTTCTCATCATAATCTTCCAGAGACATTTTTTTATTTTTCCCGTCTTTTCCGGTTTTACTGCTTTGCTTTGCGTTTTTGCCCTGTTTTGTGTTGTTTTTTTTATCCTGCTTCTTTTTTTTCTTAGAAATTTTTATGACACTATCTTTGCTATAACCTTGTTTCTTGTATTTCTCTGCCAGTTCCTGGATCTCTTCTTTAAAATCCCTGCCTACAAGTGTCATCAGCCGGTATTTCCCTGCTTTCAAATCCTCATATAAGCTAATGACCTCTCCCGGCTGTTCCATATTCACTTTTGCCTTAATCGCCTCTATTTGTTTCTGGTCACGCAGTGCCGCATTATAATCCGCCTGCGTCCGGAACTGTCTTCCTGCAACGCTTAAGTCAGCCATAACTTTTAGAACAACTCCTTGAACGTTTGATGCCAAACGCTAAATATAGTATGAAATGAAAATATTTCCCTCATAAGCACACATCTTATTGTACTATATCTGAAAATTAATGCAAGAGTTTTTGTGAATCGGGAGGCGGAATCGCTTATTTTCAAAAAGCAGGTCTATCGCATACCCGTCGCTTTTAATCAGCCAGATACTTTTCAACTCTTCTCACATATTCATTCTGGGCTCCATATAGGGATATATAAATATCTCTGGTTTTTTCAAAATTGTACTTTGCTTCGTTTTTCTTATGCATTTGTAAATAAGAGTACCCTATCGCTTCATATGCATGTGCTATTATTTTAGTCTCTTTTGCGTATATTTTTCTCTGAATATCGATAGCACGGTTACAATAAGCAATCGCAACCACCGCTTCTCTTCTCCGGCAAGCAAGATGCCCCATATTATAATATACACTTGCAGCCATCTCGCTATCTTCCATATGTGTTTTCTTAATTATTTCTATTGCCTTTTCCAAATATTCCCGTTCTTTATCTTGTCGGTTCCGTAATGCCCAAACCTCTGCCATACTATTATAAATGCGAATATGGTTGCTTGAATCTTCCCCATAGATATCTTCTATTATTTTCTTCGTCTTTTTAATATACTTCCATGCAGTTATTCCATCACCACTTTCCAAATAAATACTACATATATTATAACATATCCTAGCAATCCCTTCTTTATCTTTTCCCGTTTTTTCCAACAGTTCCAAAGCTTTCTCGAATTGTTGCAACGCGCCTGTTATATCTCCCTGCTCCTTATAAACAGTCCCTATATTATTATACACTGGCGCATTATTATAGTATTGCTCTCCAAACTTAGTGATCTGATATTTTAATAATTCTTGATACACATCCAGAGCTTTATCAAATTGAGATTTTATGCGGTATATAATCGCTCTCTTATACAATGCATTAATGCCGTACTCGGAATATTCCATATTTTTTCTCCGATAAATGGCAAGAGCCTTATCACAACATTCCTCACATTTTCTGTAATCACTGATTTCCCGATAGTATTCCATATATTCAACAAGCGCATCCGCATACATTTCATGTTCTTCCCCAAGCTGCTCCCTCACAAGACATAACGCCTTTTCATACCAGAAAACGCTTTTCCCCCATTCCTCTATTTCAAGCCAAGTCTCTGCTAAAATCCAAATATCCTCCAAATCAGCAATCTCTATTTTCTTTTGCGCAAATTGTCCATCTGTCTCTTTTACAATTTTCTCAATAAACGACTTTTCCTGATAAGGGATATATGCCCTTATGGCATTCCAGCTTTCCATGCATGCCAAATACATAGAAACATCACTTTTGCTGCTTTTATCACCATTTTCCAGTATTCTTCCTTTAAGTTCTTTATATCTTGCAACTTCCAGAACGTCATCACCTGACGATAATCTACCCAAATCAAAATCATGAGTTTCGGAGAAATCAACGCGCCCTTCTTCTACATCCTCTAACACAAAATGATACATAATACAGGAATACAAATCTCTCGCGTTTCGTGAAAGAAGGAGATGAAAATATGGCGAAACGCCAAACACAAATAATTTTCCAATGGCAAGAATCTGATCTCGCATGAAGTTTAGCTTCCCAACAGTTTCTTCATCGCCAAAACGCATGCCCAATAGTTGGATATTGTATACAATGACAACATGGGCATCCGTTTCCGCTGCCCATCTCCTAAAATCTTTCGAAGTTATCATTCCCTTTTTCGCATCATCCTCCGCTACATTATGCGCGATAACATTTTTCTCTCCTAATCGCTCCTTAATCAAGGACACCCATTTTGTCTGGTTCTGTGCCTGAAAAAGGCATATTCCATGTTTTACTTCCTCTAATGTCATTAACAGCATTTCCCACTGTTCGTCATGATCCTTAGCAAAGTTTCCCATAAAATATGCCTCCGTTGAATTTTTAATTTGATTATTATCCGACGATTTTATGACTCTCTAACAGCCATCTCTCTACCAACGGATGCAAATCACACCATCTAGTGCCATTATATTCCAAAACGGCGCCAATTTGAAGCAATGTCATAATTTCCTCCGAAGAAGATACATGCTTATTTCCTTGATAGATATCCTCCATTTTCCCAATTAGTTCATCACTGTAGCGTCCATTGATATCAGATTCTAACACAGCCAATGCCTTTTTCGCATCTTCCAGTTCAATTTTTCTGGACTTCCGTAATCTTGCCCGTAACGCCGCTTCACTGATACATCTGAATAAGTCCCGGATATACCCGCCAGTATAATGGATTAACTCTTCGAGCGCATCCTCTTTAAACAACGATAAATCCGCTCGTTTGGCAATAATTGCTTTTATCGTCTCTGTCCCTTCCGTATATCCTTCCTGATATGTCCCCTGTTGCCAGTTCCTTAACTTTATCATAGGCAACTTCTCTGGATTAGGAAACCAGATTTGGATATCTTTATATTCCGGCGTATAAGATAATGAAATCGGGAATGTTACTAATAAATGAATCTGAAGACCTTGGAACCTGGATCCGTTTTCCTGGAAAATCTTCTTTGCCTGTCCTAACGGGATTTTGTCTAAACCATCCATAATCACGAATGGTATTTCAGGACGCCCTTTATCCCGTAACTGTTTCCTGATTTCTTCTATAACCTCTCTGATTTGGTTAATCAGTTCACTACTACGAGGTTCAATCTGCGTCCTGATTTCCCTTTTCGATTCCGCGCTGTTTTTCAGGATTGCCTTCACGCCTGCCAAGAGCTTAACGACTTTCCTTATCCCGATTTCTGCCTCTGTGCCAAGTGAGATTTCCATCTCTCCCTGCATGGATATAGTTTTTATCAATTCAGTATCACTATTCCAATAGTTTTCTATTTTTTTGACAATTGTATCGCTGATTTTCAAGCCGTCTTCACATGCCTTATTCACCAACATATCCAGTATATAGAACAAAACATCCGTATATTCTATATCGCCTGAATCCAAGTCAATATCACATCTTCCCAAACAGGTAAGAAACCCTTTTTCCTCCGCAATGTGTTGCAAACGATATAATTCTGTTGTCTTTCCAACTCCAGCATGCCCGATGAATAATTTATGAATCAGGGAATTATGCGAATCTTCCAACAGCAAATCCATCTTCTCTACGAAACCAGAATATACATCTCCAGTCCTTGCCTCTGTTGCATCTTGATAAAAACGGTTGATTTCCGCTTCCTCCTGTAGTGGGTTCGGATTAAATACATCCTGAATCTGTGACAGTTCCTGCGCTTTATAATATAGCATATGTTCCTCCCTGCACTTTTCCAATATTACCTAACCAGATAACTTTATTCTTTCCCCCTCATTATACAGCTATTTCCCATATCAGGCAATAAAGTTTTTGTCATTGCCACTCCCCCCTCTCTCGAAGAATCCTTAACTCTTTTTCTATGCACAAATGCTTGACATTTCCTGCCACATATGTATAATAGGTGAAAGTGTATGTTTAGTGTTAGTAAACTTAAAGTTTATTATCACTGACCTAAGAAAGGAATTTTTAGTTATGGATTCATCCGGTAAAATAGAAATCGGTAATAAAATCAAAGAACTGCGGAACAAAAAAGGACTGACCCAGGAAGAGCTTGCCGACCGATGCGAACTGTCCAAAAGCTTTATCAGCCAGTTAGAAAACGATCTGACATCACCTTCCATTGCTACTCTTGTCGATATCCTGCAATGTCTGGGGACAGATCTGAAAGATTTCTTCACAGAGCAGTCTGAGGAACAGATTGTATTCGGGAACGAAGACTATTTTGAGAAGCATGATGAGGAATTACATAACACAATAGAATGGATTATCCCGAATGCCCAGAAAAACATGATGGAGCCAATCCGGGTCACGCTAGAGGCGGGCGGCTCCACTTACCGTGATATCGCGCATGAAGGCGAGGAATTCGGTTACGTGCTATCTGGAACGATTTCTATCATTCTCGGCGACAGGACAATCAAAGCAAAAAAAGGGGAATCCTTCTACTTCAGGCCGGATTCCGAGCATTATATTAAAGCAGGCGGAAAGGCAGGCGCTGTCTTTCTTTGGGTCAGCACCCCGCCCGGCTTCTAGGAGGGCTTACCAATGCAAAAAGAATTGATCAAGTTAGAACATATTTCAAAATCTTTTGACGGACAAATGGTCTTGGACGATTTGTCCCTTAACATTCATGAAAATGAATTCATGACCTTGCTCGGGCCAAGCGGCTGCGGCAAGACGACAACGCTGCGCATCCTTGGGGGATTCGTGAATCCCGATACAGGAAAGGTTATTTTCGACGGCGCCGACATTACCAATGTCCCGCCTAACAAAAGACATTTAAATACTGTCTTCCAGAAGTACGCCCTTTTTACGCATATGACAATCGCCGAGAATATCGCATTTGGCCTCAAAATCAAAAATAAGCCCAAAAGCTATATTGACGATAAAATTAAATATGCCCTAAAGCTCGTCAATCTGGAAGGTTATGAGAAGCGCATGCCCGATTCTTTAAGCGGCGGACAGCAACAGCGTATCGCCATTGCCAGGGCAATCGTCAATGAGCCAAAAGTGCTGCTCTTAGACGAGCCGCTTGGCGCGCTGGATTTAAAGCTGCGCCAGGAAATGCAATATGAGCTAATCCGCATGAAGAATGAACTTGGCATTACATTCATCTATGTTACGCATGACCAGGAAGAAGCGCTTACAATGTCCGATACGATTGTCGTCATGAACCAGGGATACATCCAGCAGATCGGCTCTCCCGAATCCATCTATAATGAGCCGGAGAACGCTTTTGTGGCGGATTTTATCGGTGACAGCAATATTATTGCCGCTACGATGATCCAAGATAAATTAGTAGAAATCTTAGGTGCAAGATTTGCCTGTGTCGATACGGGATTTGGCACGAAAAAACCGGTCGATGTCGTCATCCGCCCGGAAGACGTGGAATTGGTAGAACCGGAATGCGGCACTATCAAAGGCGTTGTGACCCACTTAATCTTCAAAGGCGTTCACTACGAAATGGAAGTAATGGCTAATGGGTTTGAATGGCTCGTACACTCCACTGTCTTATCTCCTGTGGGAAAAGAAGTCGGCATCAAAGTAGACCCGTTCAATATCCAGATTATGAACAAACCGGAATCGGAAGATGAGGAGGCGATCGCCATTGAAATATAAGAAAAACATCCTTGCCGCGCCTTATGTTCTCTGGTCTGCTCTCTTCATTATCATACCGCTTTGTATGATTTTCTACTACGGGCTGACCGATAAAAGTGGCGCGTTCACTATGGAAAACATCCTCGCCATCGCGTCTGTCGGACATGCAAAAGCATTATGGCGTTCCTTACTGCTGTCTTTGATCAGCACGATATTATGTTTTCTTCTTGCCTACCCGTTAGCTATGATATTAGCAGGTAAGAAAGGGAACCAAACAGGTTTTATCATCTTGATCTTCATTCTGCCTATGTGGATGAACTTTTTATTGCGCACCCTCGCATGGCAGACTTTATTAGAGAAAACCGGGGTCATCAACGGTATCCTTTCTTTCCTGGGATTGCCGCCGCTTCGGATTATCAATACTTCCTATGCCATAGTGCTTGGCATGGTATATAATTTCCTGCCCTTTATGGTATTGCCACTATACAATGCGCTCGCCAAAATAGATGAGAATATCATCAATGCGGCAAAAGATCTAGGCGCAAACAAAATACAGACCTTTTTCCGTATCATCCTGCCATTGTCGGTACCCGGCATTATCAGCGGCGTAACGATGGTCTTTGTGCCTGCCCTGACAACTTTTGTCATTAGCACACTGCTTGGCGGGAGCAAAGTACTACTAATCGGCAATGTGATTGAGCAGGAATTCACGCAGGCAAGCAACTGGCATCTGGGCAGTGGTCTATCCATCGTTTTAATGATCTTCATTATCATCAATATGCTAGTCACCGCCCTGTTAGAAAAGGAATAGAAAGGAACACAAAATGAAATTCGCAAAGAAAATTTATGTAGCGCTTATTTTCCTGTTTCTATATGCGCCGATCGGAACGCTTATCGTGCTTTCTTTTAATGCGAGCAAAACAAGGTCAAAATGGGGTGGGTTTACAGTAAAATGGTATGTTTCTCTTTTTCAGGATGAAACGATTTTACAGGCTCTTGGCATGACTTTATTGATTGCGCTCCTCTCCGCTCTTGCCGCAACTGTAATCGGCACGATCTCGTGTGTTGCCATGAACAATATGAAGCGCAGGACGAGAGCCGTCCTCATGGGCGTTACGAATATTCCTATGTTGAACGCAGACATTGTGACAGGAATCTCCCTGATGCTATTATTCATCAGTTTCGGATTGCGGTTCGGATTTGGGACGATATTGCTTTCCCATATTACCTTCAATATCCCATACGTCATTTTATGCATCATGCCAAAGATGAAGCAGTTTAATCCAAGCGTATACGAAGCGGCCCTGGATTTGGGCGCTTCTCATATCACTGCCTTTTTCAAAGTAATGCTGCCAGATTTGGCTCCGGGCATCCTGTCCGGGTTTCTGATGGCATTCACTATGTCTTTGGATGACTTTATCATCACGCATTTTACAAAAGGCGCAGGGATTGACACGTTGTCTACGAAAATATATACAGAAGTCAAAAAAGGCATTAAACCTGAAATGTATGCACTCTCGACGATTATTTTCGTAACGGTATTAGTCCTGCTTTTCCTGGTGAACGCAGCGCCTGATAAGAAGCAGGATGCAGTTTTATGATGTTCATAATGTAGGCCATATTCCCGTCGTAAGCTTGTCTGCCTGGCTCGCTGCCCACGGGAATCCATGTTGGGAAACAATATTTAGGAAATAGGGGAATCATTAGCGAGGGATATAAATCATGTATAAAAAACTTACTTTCTTCTGTGCAGCGCTTTCATGCATCTTATTAGGCGGCTGCGGCTCACAAAGCGGTGAAAACGGGGTCGTCATCGTCTATAACTGGGGGGAATATGTAGACCCTGACACACTTGACATGTTTGAAGAAGAGACTGGCATTAAAGTCATCTATGATGAGTTCGAGACAAATGAAACAATGTTCCCGAAAATAGAAGCCGGTGCCGCAGCGTATGACGTTGTCTGCCCTTCTGATTATATGATCCACAAAATGATAGAAAACGATTTATTAATGGAACTGGATTACAGTAAAATCCCCAATGCCAAAGCCAATATTGGCGCTTGGTATTGGGAGCAGTCCCAGGCTTTTGATCAAGGTAACCGTTACTCCGTCCCTTATTGTTGGGGAACGGTAGGCATTCTCTATAATAAGACAATGGTAGATGAGCCAATCACAAGCTGGGCACAGCTTTGGGACGAAACGTACAAAGACGAGATCCTCATGCAGGATTCCGTCCGCGACGCCTTTATGGTAGCGGAGAAAACTCTCGGTTATTCCATGAATACGCTTAATCCCGATGAGCTACAAAAAGCAAAAGAAGCTCTGATTGCCCAAAAGCCTCTCGTACAAGCATATGTCATCGATCAGGTGCGCGACAAAATGATCGGCGGCGAAGCGGCAATCGGCGTCATCTATTCGGGCGAAGCTATCTATACGCAATATGAAAACCCTGATTTAGAATATGCCATCCCCGAAGAAGGCACAAATGTGTGGATTGATTCCTGGGTCATCTTAAAAGATGCACCGAATAAGGAAAACGCCGAAAAGTTCATTGATTTCATGTGCCGCGCTGATATTGCCCTGAAAAATTTCGAATATATCACCTACTCCACCCCCAATGATACCGCCAGGGCATTGATTGAGGATGAAGAAATCAGAAATTCGCCCATTGCCTTTCCAGATCTCACACAATATGACAATCTGGAAAGTTACGTTTACTTGGGCGAGGATGGCGATACATTATATAATGAGCTCTGGAAAGAAGTAAAATCTTATTAAAGGCTCTCAATTTCCGCAGGGTAACAGATGCCCCACTCCCTGCGGAGTCCATCCATCATCCGTAACACTTCTAACGTATCTTCATGTGGCATGGACGGGCATTGTGTCTCACCTTTTTGTATACATGCTATTGCTTCCAGGATTTCATACTCATATCCGTTAATCTGCTCCGGCATCGGGATGGTCTTCGCCAGCTTATGGTCTTTGCCATATATCCTTACTTCCAGAGGATTGTTAATATTATCCACCACCAGATATCCTGTTGCGCCATAGAAAATCCCCTGTCTGTCAGAGAGACCATAAATGCCGGATGTTAAAACGGCAAGCCTGCCATCCTCATAAGATAACGTCATGACATTCTGTCCGTCCACTCCCGTATCCGTCAAATGTACAACCGATTGTTGCTTGGCAATTTTATTGCCAAAATGCATCAGCGCAAAATTCAGAGGGTAAATCCCTACGTCTAACAAGGCACCGCCGGCAAGCTCTGGCCGGATGATGCGTTCCTTTTCATAAACGGCATAGTCCAGGTTGGCAGTCAATGTCTTCACTTCCCCGATCATGCCCTCTGCAAGCAAATCATTGATGATTTTTCTCGATGGCATATACCTTGTCCAGATGGCTTCCGTTACCAGCACGCCTTTTTCTTCTGCCAGACGGAAAATTTCTTCTGCCTGTTGCGTGTTTACAGTAAATGACTTCTCACATAACACATGTTTCCCGGCTGCTATGCATTGCTTCATATTCTGGTAGTGATGGGAATGTGGCGTCGCAATATATACTAATTCCACACTCTCATCCGCTAACAGCTCCTCATAAGAACCATATGCTTTCTGAAAACCATGCCGCCTGGCAAATGCCTGTGCTTTGTCGAGGCTCCTCGAGGCAACAGCATAACATTCCGCTTCCGTAAGCATCTCCATCGTATACGCCACTGTCTCTGCAATATGACCTGCTCCTATAATCCCAATTTTCATGTGATGTCCTCCTTCATTCATTATATAATTTGTAAGATCTATACACCTAATCCCTATGTCAGAGCAGTTCCTGCTCTGACGCGCGTCGGAAATCTCAAATTTCCGGCTGCGGTCAAGGCATATCATCGGCTCTGACTCAAATTGCAGATTGAAAAATCTATGATTTTTCAACCTATATTTCACTTACTCCACACTGCTTCCTCAAATGCTCGCATACGCATGGCAAACTGTCCGTAAAAATCTTCCGGCTCATATGGCAGCTCATAGAAAATGTGCAGCAGATTCATATTGACTTTTTTCACCCACTCCATTTTCTCCGTCTCTATATCCGGCACGCTGCCATCTCCTTTGAGAACCTCTCCTTCCTCCTGTTCCAATACAGCCGTCAATTTAGTTTGCAGACCTTTGCGCAGATCATGCCATGTCACTAAAAATTCTTCATATTTTCTACTATCCGGTACCGACAGCCACTTCTTAACTTTCATTTTCGTATGCTGACTAACTGGACAGGCGCCTTCTAACAGAAAGTAGAATAACTTCCCATCCTCATAATGTCTTCCTAACGGAAAGAGCCTGCAAAGCCCTGGCCGGAAATCGTGAATGCCACATCTTCCTTCTGTCGTTAAGAACCCACATTGCTCCTTGCTTGCCTGCATTTTCAAACTAGGTAAGATCAAGCCATCCGACACATGTAACGCTACCGTCTCTTGCAGCAATCCGGCAAAAGTAGTATGTAAATGTGTTTCTAATTGCCAGATATCATAAGCGTCAAGAACAATAGATTCTCCCATCCCCTGACAGCATGCATGGCATCCCAGGCAATCATTTGCGCCAATTTTGACCATATCATTTATTTCATATAACTTTGCATTCTCTATTGCTTCCCGCATATTTTCTGTCCTCTCATTAAACCGTTTTGGTCACATTGCCTCCATAATGCCAACGCCTTACGGCATTACAAATACTCCGGTCATGCTTATTCTCGTAATAAAATCCCACTTACGTTTATGTTTCTCCATTCGAAATAGGGGTTCCCGTCTTTCATCCCTTTCTGGTATTTGCATTCGAAATGGTTCAGCCACAATATCGTTTCGTCATCAATCCGAATCTGACTATATGGCTTCATTTCCTTACTTTCCTCCTCCGAATCCGCATCCGGGTGCGCTTCTTCATAAGCCATACATTTTCTTACAAATTCATTCAAATCTACGGTTATAGCTTCTCCTGTCCCACGCGCAATAAACTGAAAACGGGAAAAATCCACATCAACGCCTTCTCCGTCCTCAATCCGTTCTATGCCATCCTCCGTCGGAAAAACAACAACAATTTTCTCATTACTCCTATTATTATAGCATTCACTTTGATTGAGCATCGACAATTTCGTATAATCACGAATATCTAACTCTCCTACCATCTGGCAGCAATGGACGCTATAAGTCTCATACTGCGTTAAATCCATCTCTTCCTTATTTTGCAAGTTTAAATTCTTCGCAAATTCCTCTTCAAAAATATCATACGTTTCAACTGTCTGCGACATTTCCGGATTTTTCTTCAAATACTCATAAGCACCTACAAGACGCTTATACTCCAATCCAGAAAGCGTCCTACCATCGTTAACATCCTGATAGTAACGCACCAGATATGCTTTTTGCCAGAGATTAGATGCTCTATACATATTAACGCCCGGCAGGAAACAGGCAATCGTAACAAGCGCTCCCGCGATAAGCACCAGAATATCGCGCCGCCCTTTCCCAAAATGCCAGGCCAAAACCGCCATGACTTCAAATAAAATAAATAAGATCCCAATATAACGTTCCGGTGTCATGCCATACTCATAAATCCTAACGCCTATCGAATAACATTGCAGGCTAATCAAGGGTGCAAAAATATATGGCAATTTAGAAAGCATATAAGAATAGCGTGTCCCATCGGCATAATTTTCCGCCATGAGCCAGACCGGCATCCCTAAACAGAACAGAAACGATATGATCGGAAATATCTCATTAGAGGGGATTTCCCAAAGAATCAAAATCTTTACGACATAAAGATAGACAAAAAACATAGCGCACACCGTGACAATCGAAAGAATATACTTTACAATCACATTAATTACTTTACTTGGCGTTGCGCCAACATCATTGAACCCGACAATAGATGCAGGAAGCAAGTACATGCCCAAGACAAGAAACACGATTGCGCCGCTTAAATAAATAGAATCTTCCAGTAATAACGTCTCTATAATAACACTAATAAACATTGCGCTGCACGACAAGATAAAATAGAGCAAAAATATCTTGGCAAAATTATGAAATACCCTAACTAAATATTCTTCAAATCCAAGCCCGCTCTTCTGCAAACAACGATAAAATATAAAGATACATAATAATAATAGATAACCATATAAGAAACGCTGTACATAACTTTGGATCAATCTCCCGCTCATCTGTCCGATCTGTGTCTCTTTGCCCAAATCCAAGCCGAACGCAGCAATCCCTGCGATTAGCGCGGCAAACAGATACCCACAGATCCTCCATCTTGTCTGCTTCTCCAAATAAGTTTCCACGAATGCAGATGCAACACCAAAAATAGAAAGCATCCGTGATATGAAATATTCATCGAACGGAATACGGGAAGTATACTCATATGGCAGCATAAACAAAACTGCTTCCCATATGGAAACTACGATAAAAGTAATGATTGTTACCTTATACGCAGATAGGATATTTTGGGTTTTATTCATAAAAATAAGTAAATTTTCTTGTAGGAAACGGCGCATAAATGC
>CAJTSL010000001.1:32676-142355 GCA_910578845.1 uncultured Lachnospiraceae bacterium | reverse complement strand
TTTACCTCTTGTTATTTATAAGAAGAACCCGCAAACATTGGATTTACGGGTTCTTTCATGCTTTTCTTTATATAATTAATAGAATTCCTTTTAGAATTTACCAGCCTTAGCTGCTTCCTCAATGCTAACTGCAACAGCTACCGTAGCGCCTACCATCGGGTTATTGCCCATACCGATCAGACCCATCATTTCAACGTGTGCAGGTACGGAAGAAGAACCAGCGAACTGTGCATCAGAATGCATACGTCCAAGAGTATCCGTGAAGCCGTAGGAAGCAGGGCCTGCCGCCATATTATCCGGATGAAGGGTACGTCCTGTACCACCGCCTGATGCAACGGAGAAATACTTCTTGTTTGCTTCTGTTCTTTCTTTCTTATATGTACCAGCTACCGGATGCTGGAATCTGGTAGGATTGGTAGAGTTACCAGTAATGGAAACATCTACATTTTCTTTCCACATAATCGCAACGCCTTCCGGAACGGAATTTGCGCCATAGCAGTTAACTTTAGAACGAAGACCGTCAGAATATGCAATTCTTTCTACTTCTTTTACTTCATTCGTATAAGGATCATATTCTGTCTCGACAAATGTAAATCCATTGATTCTGGAAATAATCTTTGCCGCATCTTTGCCAAGACCGTTCAAAATAACACGGAGAGGTTTCTGGCGAACTTTATTAGCTTTCTCTGCAATACCGATTGCACCTTCTGCAGCCGCAAAAGATTCATGGCCTGCAAGGAATGCGAAACAGTCTGTCTCTTCTTCCAATAACATTTTACCCAGATTACCATGTCCAAGGCCAACTTTACGGGTATCTGCAACAGAACCAGGGATACAGAATGCCTGAAGGCCTTCTCCGATTGCCGCAGCCGCATCAGCCGCTTTTTTACAGTCTTTCTTGATCGCGATTGCTGCGCCCACTGTGTAAGCCCAACAAGCATTCTCAAAACAGATAGGCTGGATCTTTTTTACTTGCTCATAAACGTCTAAGCCAGCGTCTTTTGTGATTTTCTCAGCTTCTTCAATAGAAGAAATGCCATAACTATTTAATACGGAATTGATTTTGTCAATTCTTCTTTCATATGATTCAAATAAAGCCATCTTATCTTAATCCTCCTGTTTATATTTAGAGATTTCTCAGCAACTACGAGTTTGCGAAACAAATCTCGTAATCGGGCTTAACCCGATTCTTATTCGCATCTGGGGTCGATAATCTTAACAGCATCGTCAACGCGTCCATACTGTCCACATGCTTTTTCATATGCCGTGTTAGGGTCATCGCCTTTTTTGATGAAGTCTGTCATCTTACCAAGACTTACGAACTTGTATCCAATGATTTCATCATTTGCGTCCAGTGCAATACCTGTTACATAACCTTCTGCCATTTCCAGGTAACGAGGACCTTTCTTCAATGTACCATACATGGTACCTACTTGGCTTCTTAATCCTTTTCCTAAATCTTCAAGACCTGCTCCTACCGGAAGCCCGTCTTCAGAAAATGCAGACTGTGTACGTCCGTAAACAATCTGTAAGAACAATTCTCTCATTGCTGTATTAATCGCATCACATACGAGGTCTGTATTAAGCGCTTCCATCACTGTCAGGCCAGGTAAGATTTCAGATGCCATAGCAGCCGAATGTGTCATACCGGAACATCCGATCGTCTCGACAAGAGCTTCCTGAATGATGCCTTCTTTTACGTTCAGAGTAAGTTTACAAGCTCCCTGCTGTGGAGCGCACCAGCCTACGCCATGTGTCAAACCGGAAATATCTTTTACTTCTTTTGCCTGAACCCATTTTGCTTCTTCTGGGATTGGAGCACAGCCATGATGCACGCCCTGTGCTACAGTACACATTTCTTCAACTTCTTTTGAATAAATCATGTGATAACTCCTTTCGATTATGTATTAATTATTTGATAACAGATGATGTGGCGCACCTCTATGCGCCCTGCCAACATCTGTCATAACCGCTGTTTCTATTTTCTCACATTATAGGAAAAAAATCCAGTCCTTTCTAAGTACATTCTATGGAAAATACAAGATCCTACGAACTTATGATAACATCATACGGTCATTCGCAAACTCGCCACCGCTTGCTTCTTCGAACTTAGCAAGCAAATCGGAAACCTTTAACTTCTTCTTCTCTTCTCCGCTGATATCATATATGATTTTTCCTTCATGCATCATAATCAGCCGGTTCCCATGTGCAATTGCGTCTTTCATATTATGTGTCACCATCATTGCCGTAAGATGGTTCTCTTCGATAATCTTATCAGACAATGCAAGTACTTTTGCTGCCGTTTTCGGGTCTAGAGCTGCCGTATGTTCATCTAAGAGCAAAAGCTCAGGTTTTTGTAAAGAAGCCATTAAAAGAGTGACCGCCTGTCTCTGTCCACCTGAAAGAAGCCCTACTTTCGTCGTTAGTCTGTCTTCAAGGCCTAAGTCTAGCGTTTTTAATTGCTCTTTATATTTCTCTCTTTCCGCTTTCGTAACGCCCCATTTTAAAGTACGTGATTTTCCCCGGCGTGCTGCAATCGCCATATTCTCATCAATAGACATAGTAGCTGCCGTTCCTGTCATCGGATCCTGGAAAACACGGCCAAGGAATCTGGCGCGCTTATGCTCCGGCAGGGAAGTAACATCTTGTCCACCAATGATGATAGAACCCTCATCAATTCCCCAGACCCCCGCGATCGCATTTAACGCCGTAGATTTTCCGGCGCCGTTCCCACCAATGATTGTCACAAAATCGCCTTCATTCAAATTTAAGTCCAGGCCATTTAGAGCCACTTTCTCATTAATGGTCCCCGGATTAAATGTCTTATGGACATTCTTAAGCTCTAATGCATAAGCCATTACGCCGTCCTCCTTTTCTTACCGTATTTCTCTTTTAAGTAAGGTATAGAAAGGAAAAATGCAACAACAATCGCCGAGAATAATTTCAAGTCATCCGACGGTACGATTTTCAGCCATAATACAAAGGCAGTGATCAGGTAATAAATAACCATGCCGCCAATCACTGCAATCATGGTATAGGCAAATGTAAAATGTTTCCCCGTATAAAGCTTACTAAATAATACTTCACCGATAATGACCGCTGCAAGGCCGTAAACAATAGCCCCACGTCCCATATTGACATCAGCCGCCCCATTATATTGTGCAAATAAGCCTCCACACAATCCTACCAATCCGTTAGAAAGCATAAGCGCAAGCACCGTATGGAAGTTTGTGTTAATCCCTTGTGCCTTTGCCATGCTCTTATTACAGCCTGTCGCACGGATTGCCGAGCCTTGCTCTGTCCCGAAATAGCAATACAAAATTACCACCAAGAGCAGGCAGCCAAGAATAAGACCACCGTAGAACTTTGCTTTCATAAGCGCATCCCCGGATACATAACGCAAGCTCACGACTAGACGATACTTGTCCTGGTTAAGGGATTGATTGGATTTACCCATAATGTTCAGATTAATGGAATAGAGTGAAATCTGCGTCAAAATACTGGATAAAATGCCCGGGATCCCAAGCGCCGTATGCAACATGCCTGTAATCAATCCTGCCGTCATTCCGGCAGCAAAAGCAGCCAACAATGACAAAATAGGATCTACGCCCGCACGGATTAACATGACAGCCACTGCTCCACCTGTAGCGAGGGAACCGTCTACTGTTAAATCTGCAAAATCAAGCAGCCTGAATGTTATGTAAACTCCAAGTGCCATAACGCCCCAAATCAACCCTTGTGCAAAGGAACCAGGCAATGCCCTCAAAAGTGACATGGGCGAAAGAGAAAACGATAATAAGACCATAAAAACCTCCACTTGTCCGCTCTGATAAAGACTCTCATGCAGACATTATTCGCCTATTGCTGTATAACCATCCGGTATCGTAATATTAAGCTGTTCACAGATTTCTTTATTGTATTTCTTATTTACCTGTGGCGCATATTGGATTGCCATCGTGGAGACATCTGCTCCGTTCACTAAGATATCATAAGCCATCTCACCTGCTTTATAACCGATATCATAGTAACTGATAGATAATGTTGCAACGCCGCAGCCTGCACACATATTCTCTTCTCCCGTGATCACAGGCACGCCTGCCGGTAAGCAGATATTATTGACAGCTTCCGTGTTATTTGCCATCGTATTGTCAGTAGGAATATAGATAACGTCACAGCTTTGGCATGCACTTGTCACTACCGCCTGGATTTCATTGGAATCCGCCGCCGTAAATTCTTCATACGCAATGCCGTCTGCATCCAGACAGCTTTCGAATACCTGCGCCTGATATACGGAGTTCGCTTCTGCGGAGCAATATAGAATCCCAACCTTCTTTACATCCGGGAAAAGCTCTAAGAGCATATCTTCCTGCTCTTCTATCGGCGCTAAGTCAGAAGTTCCCGAGACATTTGTCCCTGTAGCGCCACTAAAATCATCAATATCCATCGCGGTTGCATAATCCGTTATAGAAGTCCCCAGGATCGGGATCGTATTTGTCGCTGCTGTTGCCGCCTGTAAAGAAGCAGTCGCATTTGCCAGGATCAAATCTGCGTTGTCCGCAACAAACTGTGTACAGATGATCGTACAATTCGCCTGCTCGCCTTGTGCATTCTGATAATCAAAGACTACGTTTCCTTCTCCAAGTAGCTCGATTAAAGCATCCTGGAAACCTTCCGTTGCAGCGCCAAGCGCATCATGTTCTAACAACTGGCAGATGCCAACCTTATAAACCTTGCCTGAAGCGTCACCGGCTTCTGCTTCTGAGCCGCTTGTTCCTGATTCCGTCCCTGCGGCTCCTCCGGGCTCCGTATCCCCTGTCGCGCCGCAACCTGCCAACATGCCTGCTGTCATGACCACAGCAGACATCAATGCGATAATTTTCTTTTTCATAATCATAATCCTCCTCATAATTAATTCGCCGCTTTAATGCGTCAAAGTTTGTAGCCATCGTAGAAAATATACACGAAAATAGTTAATTCGTCAACTTTTATTTCGATATTCTCTTCTTTATCCCATGAAATATTCCGAAATATCAATGCAATTAAGCAGTCCTAGCATATTCTCATCCTTGCATTCCAGCCAGCTTGCACTCGTCCGGCACCAACACCGCAGGGAATAATTGAACATCTCTTCCGTATGCCGCTCATGTGGGTCATGTCGGTTCATACGGTTAAAGATACAGTCTTCACATGGTGCATCCTTATGCTGGAGCGCTTTATAACAAATATCGCCGATTTTCACGTCAGGAGCCTTCATAAGCACTTTTTTGTTCAGAAAGCTTAGTTCATAAGTGTCTGCATTGATAATATAAACATAACTGTCCAGATTATCTAACATTTTGATCTGTGTCGCAAAATCCTGCAACCGGTCCATCAGCCCAATCTGTAAGATATGCGCTTCCACAATCCTAAATAAGGATCTGATTTCTTCCATGACATGGGTTTCCAGCTCTAATTGGACATCTTCATGGTTTTCAAAAATAATGGCGCCCTGGAATTCCCCTTTGGAGGTAATCGGATAATAAAGCATGCTTTTAATGCCTTCTGACTGGAAATAATAGCGCAGCTCATCTACCACGATATCATATTCGTGAATGATGCTACAATTTTTAAATGAGTCATATAAAACTTCATAAACGACACGTCGCAGTTCCTGATGCTCTTTGCTCTCCGATCCCATCTCATATCCATGAACAGAGAACCGCGCCGGCTTCGAAAGCGGCAGACTGCCTCTTTCATTTCCACAGATGAATCCCCGGTGGAATTTATAATGAACCGTAATCAGCTCAATGACCGACTGCAACGCGGACTCTAATATGTCATCTTCAAATAGGATACGCATAATCATATCTTCCGTATCCCAGTCAAGCTCCATGCCCTTCTCCGGGTCATACGCTACGTTGTTATGCTTCCTGATCGCATGATATGCCATCGTATATGCGGCGTCATAAATACGGTAATTATGTTTTCCGCCGGCCTTTACTCTCGCTATGGCTCTGGACGCTTTATCAAACAGATCCTCATAAGTCGCTCCGTGATAAGGGAAAACTGCAGCGCCGACACTACATGTCACACGGATCTCCTCGCGGTTATATGGTATCTTATAGCATACTTTATGGACAATTTCGGCTGTCAGTTTATCTATGTCCGAATAATTATTGATATTTCTTATGTACAGGATAAATTTATCAACATCTATCCTGCCGACAACATCAATGCCCTTCACCATCTCGCTTAAATATATACCGGTTTCAACCAGAATATTATTGCACTGTGCCTGTCCTAGCAAAGCCTGAAGCTTCTTAAAATTATCCATATCGACAATCACAAGGGCATTTAATGTATCGCTTTCCATTTCTTCTATCAGGAGATTCTGGATCAATTGGATCGCCGCATCCTTTTCATGCAGTTTGGTCAAAGCATCTCGTTTGGCACGAAGCTGCAAATTGATCTCCTGTAGCTTCTTCTCATGAATATTAATGAGCCTTCCTACGATCCTGGTAACATATCCTTCCGCGCCTAAAAGCGACGTCAGGTTCATCTGGTACCAAACATAGTCTTTGTCAAACTTCTTCGTCCTGACTTCAATTTCCTGATGGCCTGGTGACTTCAGCAATCCCTTCATGACCAGCCTGAAACGGGCCGCGTCCTCTGAATGGATAGTCAGCTCACCATTCCGCTGCATATAACGGTCTACAACGGTCTCTCCTGTACTTGCATAATCCCCGGAAGTCCTTACGATCAAGACATCCGTTTTCGCATTATAATCCAGGATCTTCTCGCCTTCTGCTTCCGAGAGGATATGGAGGCGTTCTGCCTGTTGCCGAAGCTCTTCTTCTATGTTCTTCTTCTCTGTAATGTCCTGAATGACACAAACGATCACATAGCGGCTTCCTTCTCTGGCATACAAATTTCCTCTTACCTGAAGCCATCTTAATCCACCGCTCGCCGTTACCGTACGGAACTCTACCTCAACGGAACCGTCATCTTTTAATATATCCGCAATAGCCTGTTCAAAAATTGGCAAATCTTCCGGTATAATGCTCATCCGTACATTTTTCAAGTACCCTAAGCCTACCGCCTTGGAATACCCTAACATACGGAAAAATCCGTCATTGGCAAAAATCGTCGTAAACTCATTGTTTTCATATTCAAAAAAACAGATGCCAGCAATGATATTGTTTATCATAGAACCAAAATTTTCAACATTCATTTCTTCAATAGCCATATCCTGATCTCCCATACTGTTTTTTCTTAGCCAATCAGCCTTTATTCCCGCTTACCGGCTATTTCGCCCTGTTTCTTATAGATGCTCCGTGACGGAATGAATCCTCTTACCATAGACGTCGGATAAACATTTGCTTCTTTCCCAATGACCGTTCCCGGATTTAGTACCGAGTTACAGCCAACTTCTACCTGATCTCCAAGCATAGCCCCGAATTTTTTCAAGCCGGTCTCATAGGTTTCTTCTCCGACCCGGACTACGACTAAAGTTTTATCGCTTTTGACATTGGACGTAATAGAGCCGGCTCCCATATGTGCCTTATATCCTAAAATACTATCTCCCACATAATTATAATGGGGCACTTGCACTTTATTAAATAAGATCACATTTTTCAATTCCGTGGAGTTCCCGACAACGGCTCCTTTTCCGACAATCGCACATCCTCTGATGAACGCGCAATGTCTGATTTCCGCATCTTCATCAATAATCGCCGGCCCATTGATACATGCCGAAGCGTATACCTTTGCGGACTTTGCAATCCAGATATCACCGTCTTTTTTTTCATATTTATCTTCCGGGAGCGTATTCCCGAGTTTGATAATAAACTCTTTAATCTTCGGCAAGACCTCCCACGGATACGTCAATCCTTCAAAAATTTCCTTTGCAATTGTCTCATCCAGCGTGTATAACTCTTTTATTATAGCATCTTTTAATCCTACTGACATCTTTTTTCTACATTTCCTTTCTATCTATTTTCTCATGCTCCCCATGGTTTTGTGACAGCGTTTATTTCTTGTAAAACTGTGCGGCATACCGGAACCTGTCATTCAAAGCCGACTGATTATTCATCTGTTTCACTATATTCGTCCTTCTTGTTACAAAATCGTCTAGCTTCACCATATACTCATCTGCTGATATATCCCCGTCTGCCACGAGTGTAAGCCCTTTTTCCCAACTTGCCGTCAGCCTTGGATCCAAAAGAGGCTTAATGGAGGAAGCTACGACTTCATAGATCATCTCCCCTAGCAATGTAGGCGTAATCACCTGCGTTTTCTTATTCAAATCCAAATACTTGATGTTGACTAACTTCTTCAAAATCTCGGCTCTTGTAGCAGATGTGCCAATGCCACTGCCCTTTATCTGGGCCCGCAGTTCTTCATCTTCGATAAATTGCCCTGCGTTCTCCATCGTCAGGATCATCGTACCGGAATTATAACGTTTGGGCGGAGATGTCTCTCCTTCTTTTATCGTATATTCCTCTAAACAAAGTTCAGTCCCCTTCCTTAATGTCTTCAAGACTTCCATAAATGACGCATCACAAGCTTCCTCGGCTGCTTCCTCTGTATCATTTTCTGCCTTCTTTTTCGAAAAGGAATTCTGTGCCACTTTCAAATAGCCACTATCGGCAAGCACTTTAAAATTGGAGAAAAAATATTCTCCTTTTATCTCCACCTTCATGCCTATCTTCTGATAAACCGCTGGCGGATAGAAAATGCTTAAGAATCTCCTCACAATACATTCGTATACTTTCAAAGCAGTACCATGCAAGCTGCTAAGACTGTGCAGTCCCTGCCCTGTCGGGATGATCGCATAATGGTCTGTAATCTGCTTATCATTTACATATCTGGTCTTGGCAATCTTTTGGTAGCTTTTCCCCTGTATGATTTCCTGCGCAAATTCGCGAATGGTATCGTACTGCACAAGCCCCTTTATGTTCTTATCAATTTCTTTCGCTACTGCGGAAGATAAGACCCTTGCATCTGTTCTCGGATATGTTGTCAGCTTTTTCTCATACAACTCCTGCGCAATCCGCAATGTTTCATCAGGACTGATCTTAAACAATTTGGAACAATCATTTTGCAGTTCGGCAAGATTATATAAAAGCGGAGGGTTTTTCGTCTCTTTCTTTTTCTCAATGTTATCTAACCTTGGCGCTCTAACAGGCTCTCCTGATAAGAAGCCTATTAATTCTTCTGCTGATTCCCTCTCTAGGAAACCTGTGTCTTTGTATAGGAGCGGCGACGCGAAATAATGCGAGCCTTCCACTGCCTTCCATTCACAGCTACATTTCCTGCCTTCAACCATGAAGTCAGCTAAGACACGATAAAAAGGAATCTTTACAAAATCCCTGATCTCCCGCTCTCTGTTCACTACCATTCCCAGCACACAAGTCATCACCCTGCCTACCGAAATGACCGCTTTATCTGCCTTTAAATATGATTTAACGGGATAACTATACTTTAATGTCAAAACTCTTGAGAAATTGATTCCCATCAGGTAATCTTCTTTTGCACGCAGATAAGCGGCATCACTTAAGTTATCATAAGCGGATAAGTCTTTCGCTTCCCTGATGCCACGCAAAATCTCTTCTTCTGTCTGGGAATCAATCCATACCCTTTTCCGTTCTTTCCTGCCCACCTGCGCCTGTTGTTCTACCAAACGGTAGATATACTCCCCTTCCCGCCCGGAGTCGGTACAGACATAAATCGTTTCTACATCCTGACGGTTCAAAAGGCCGCTTACAATATGGAACTGCTTTTTCACACTGTCTATGACCTCATACTTGAATTCTTCTGGTATGAACGGTATCGTGTCTAAAGACCATTTCTTATATTTCTCATCATATGCCTCTGGATAACTCATCGTAATGAGATGTCCCACGCACCATGTCACCAGTGCCTCCTCCGATTCCATATAACCGTCTTTCTGGCTCATTCGGTATTTCAAAGCCTTGGCAAATTCTTTTGCCACACTTGGCTTTTCTGCAATAAATAAACTTTTTCCCATAATTCCTCATATCTATTTGGTTCTCAAATATCGGATACTTGTATCAGTCTTAGATTTTTTCTGATTTTAGCCTCTAAGTCTAATTTCTCATCAAATCGTGATGCCGTATATAAATATATATAATCTACATGGATCCTCGCTTTCTTCGCGCAAGAAAGCACCCATTCATAATCTTCATAAGTCATCATCGGTTTTTCCCAATTGCACAATGCCACCAATGTCTTTCCTTCCGCATCCTGAGCAATAATATCTATGGTGCCGTCTTTACCGACCCATTCCCCACTGCTCTCATAGTGAAACGGCAGCTTTCCATGCTCATTTAGTTTCTCTAGGTACTGGCGGCATACTTTCTTAAAACATGTGGAAACATACCTTCTAAAGCTTGGGTAAATATACATATTGTAATATTCACCTACCGATAATACCTGTAGCGCGCTCATATAAGGATAGATATATGTAAAATAAAAGTCAACAAACGGATGGATAATCCGGTAAATTCCCTTCTGGGCATTTTCTTTCCCTGCCGTGTCATAAGAGAATACCTTCTCAACCAATTCTAATTCCATCAGATTCTTCAAATATACGCTGATCTTTGCTCGTGAAAATTCCGTATGGATATAAATATCGTTTAGTTTATGGTTCCCGGCAGCAATCGTCGCCAAAATCGTATTATACACGCTTGTTTCACGTAACTGCTCCGTCACCATCCGCTCTCCTTCCTCGAACAGAAGGCAATCTGGGTTCAAAATATGCCTGCAAATATTCTGTTGGATCGTGAGTTTATCGTCGAACTGATTCCATAGTCCGGGTATGCCACCTAAAATAGCATATGCTTCTATACATTCCTCAATTCGAAAATTCGGGAAACGATGCATCAGATCATTAAAAGACAGCTCCCTAATCTTCAACAGGCCCGACAATTCGTATGCAGCTTCCCCGATTTTAGTGATCATGCTGTTCTCGATCCAGCCAATGGATGAGCTACATAGAAGGACGGTCACGCCGCTCCTCTCTTCCTGGCTATGAATGAATGCGATTAAGTCCTCCATGAAAGCAGTGCTGGCTTTTACGATATTCTGGAATTCATCTATAATGATCACTTTTTTGCCGCTTTCTTTACAGATCGCATCAAAAATTTCATAAAAGCTTGGATAATCACTTTCCCCCGTAAGGGAAGCGCCTAAATCTGTTTTCTCGTCTATCTTGATCTGCATCCCCCACTGGTACATCTGCTCTCTCTCCGAGCAAGACCTTGCAAGGTAATAGTAACTTGGCCTGCCTTTTGCAAACTCTTTTACAAGCGTCGTCTTTCCTATATGCTTTTGCCCATATACAACTAAAATCTGGCTTCCTTCCCGCTCATAATATTGATTCAGATACTGTAATTCTGACATCCTGCCTGGTAACATAAGCTCCCTCCCACATGTCTTTATGCGAGCGTTTTTTCAATTAGTATCTCAATTTCTTCAGGAGGCAATGGCTTGCTTAAATAATAACCCTGTATATTATCACAGCCGATTTCAGTGAGATAATCAAACTGCGCCTTTGTCTCCACGCCTTCCGCAATTGTTTCAAATCCCAGTTTTTTCACCATGAAAATAATAGACTCTGTAATAATCCTTGTGTTCTCATCTGTAATCAATGTATCAATAAAAGATTTATCAATTTTCAGCGTATCAATTGGCAGCCCTTTCAAATAAGACAGTGAAGAATACCCTGTCCCGAAATCATCCAAAGATATCCTGATGCCAAGGTTCCTTAGGATCACTAACTTCTCCGTAATGTCCTTAAAATCATCAATCAGGATAGATTCTGTGATCTCTAGTTCTATTTCTTTAGGAGAGACCTCATATGTATCAAGTATCTGGATCACCTGGTCTATGAAATCCGGCTGCTTATATTGAATTGCGGAAACATTTAAAGAGATCAGCAACGGATAATGGTACTTCTTTTTCCATTCTGCATAAATACGGATGCTTTCTTCCATGACCCACGTCCCGATCGGCACGATCGTTCCGTTTTTCTCCGCAATGGGGATAAAGATATCCGGACGGATTGCTTTCCCATTATCATCCTTCCAACGGATCAGCGCTTCCACGCCCCTTAGCTTTCTATCCGCAGCACGAAATTGCGGCTGAAAATACATCATAAAATTATCTTCGAAAATTGCTTCCTTCAATTTGTTGTCAATTGTCACATTTTGTAGGAAATCTTCTAAAATTGAGCCGTCAAAATTTTGGATTTTCCCTTTCCCGGTTGATTTTGCCTTAAACATAACAATTTCTGCACAATTAATCAGCTCAAGCGAATTCGACGCTGCCTCTGGATATTCCGCAACGCCAACACTGACTGTCAAAGAAATCTCCTGCCCGCCGCTTAACTTAAAAGGATTCTTCAATCCTTCTAACAGCTTCCGGTAAATTGCATCTACGCTTCTGTCTCCGCACGGGTCATAGATGCCGATACAATAAATATCCCCGTTAAAATGAGAGACGATGACATCGTCACTCGCAAAATCCGATAAGAGCTGCCCGAACATCTGTACAATCTCATCACCGATGATAATGCCAAAGCCATCGTTCATCTTCCTAAAATCATCCAGGTCTATGAACATAACGGATACCGGCTTATGTTCTTCTTTGCCACGCCTTACAAACTCGCCAAGAAGGCGCACAAAATAATTCCGGTTATACAACCCGGTCAGCAGGTCATAATAAGCCATATAGGTCAATTCATCATTTTGTGAATTGAATTTTGTTACGTCTTTAAAGCGGACAATTTTATCAGACAGCCTGCCTTCATCATCATAGATAATATTGGTTTCTACCTCGACCCACATTCTGCTATCTTTTACTTTGACGTCAATCGTCATCGTCTTCATGCCTCTTTTTTCCAAAAAAAGCACTTCTTTGAGCGGCGCCCTGTATTTCTCTTCCACCCAATCATAGAACTTTGTAAACTGCCTCATGTCCGTCAGCTTGAAATCAAAAAAATAATCCCAATTTGCAATTGTCCGTATCTTCTTCTCTTCATAACTGTAATAAATAAAAGCACTTGTGGAAGTTTCACATATCAGACGGAGCATTTTAGCGTCTTGCATTAACTTCCTGTTCTCTTCATACAGTAATTCTATCTGACTCTTCAGATCATCCATTGCCAATCCACCTATATGCCCTTCCACGCATCAGCAACTATTCTACTCCCTATTTCTTCGTGATATACCCTTTCGCTTTTAAGGTTTCCGCACAGAGGATCGCTCCGCCTGCCGCACCTCTTACTGTGTTATGGGAAAGGCCGATGAACTTCCAGTCGTATACGCTGTCTTCTCTGATACGACCGACACTGATGCCCATGCCGTTTTCAAAGTCCACATCCAGTTTCACCTGTGGACGGTTATCTTCTTCCATGTACTGAATGAACTGTTTCGGCGCGCTAGGCAAATCCAGCTCCTGCGGAAGGCCTTTATATTGCGTCAGTTTCTCAATCAACTGTTCTTTAGTCGGCTGTTTCTTGAATTTCACGAAAACTGCTGCCGTATGGCCGTTGAGCACCGGCACACGGATACACTGACAAGTGATCACAGGTGTGGTCGCAGGGACAATTTCCCCGTTTTCTACTTTGCCCCAGATCCTAAGCGGTTCTTTCTCGCTCTTTTCTTCCTCCCCGCCAATATACGGGATTACGTTTTCCACCATCTCCGGCCAGTCTTTGAATGTCTTGCCCGCGCCGGAAATCGCCTGATAAGTAGTTGCGACTACTTCGTATGGCTCAAATTCTTTCCATGCAGTTAAGACAGGGGCATAACTCTGGATAGAGCAATTTGGCTTTACCGCAATAAAGCCTTTCGCTGTGCCCAATCTCTTTCTCTGGGAATCAATGACTTCAAAATGCTCCGGATTGATCTCCGGTACGACCATCGGTACGTCCGGTGTCCATCTATGTGCGCTATTATTGGAAACGACAGGCGTTTCCGTTTTCGCATATGCCTCTTCGATTTTCTTAATCTCATCTTTGGTCATATCTACCGCTGAAAAGACAAAATCCACCCCGGCAGCGACCTTCTCCACTTCATTTACATTCAATACGACAATGTTCTTCACGCCTTCTGGCATCGGCGTCGTCATTTTCCATCTGCCGCCTACCGCTTCTTCGTATGTTTTTCCTGCTGAACGCGGACTTGCCGCAATCGTTGTCACCTCAAACCACGGATGGTTCTCTAACAGGGCAATAAAACGCTGTCCTACCATACCTGTGCCGCCTAAAATACCTACTTTCAATTTGTCGCTCATTTCTATGTACTCCTTTCTCAATGCCTCTCTAAAAACTCTTTCTGCTCCTGGATTGCCTTTTTCATTGCTTCTTCCCCAGGTGCGCCTACGGTCAGCCGCTTCTCTACGCAAGTCTTTAAACTGATTTTCTCATAAACGTCCTCTTCGAAAAACGGGCTGATGCTTTTTAATTCTTCTATCGTCAAATCCTCAATGCAACAATTCCGATCGATACAATACAACACCAGTTTGCCGATAATACCATGTGCATCCCTAAACGCAACGCCTCTTCCGACAAGATAATCCGCTGCATCCGTTGCATTGGTAAATCCCATCATCGCGCTCTTCTCCATAATCTGGCGATTGAACTTCATTGTTTTTAACATCCCATCAAATAGCGCAAGACAGCCTTTCACAGTATCTATGGCATCAAATGCCAGCTCTTTGTCTTCCTGCATATCTTTATTATATGCAAGCGGGATTCCTTTCATCGTCGTAAGGATAGAAACCAGCGCGCCATACACCCTTCCGGTCTTGCCACGGATTAATTCTGCGATATCCGGGTTTTTCTTCTGCGGCATAATACTGCTGCCAGTTGCATAAGAATCATCAATCTCTACAAAACGGTACTCATTGGAATTCCAGATAATGATTTCTTCACAAAACCTGCTCAGATGCATCATAATCGTGGAAAGCGCCGCCAAAAATTCTATTATGTAATCCCTGTCCGAAACAGAATCCATGCTATTTAACGTAGGCCCTTCAAAGCCAAGCAGGTTTGCCGTATAATATCGGTCTAACGGATATGTCGTCCCGGCAAGCGCGCCTGCCCCGAGCGGGCAATAGTTCATCCTCTTATAAATATCTGCTAACCGCAGCCTGTCCCTTTTGAACATTTCAAAATATGCGCCAAGGTGATGCGCAAGCGTAACCGGCTGTGCCTTCTGTAAATGGGTAAAACCCGGCATATACGTCTGTAAATGCTCCTCCATCAGCCTAAGAATCGTCCCTAGCAGATTCCTTAACAAATCATCCACGGAAAGGACTTCTATTCTGGTATAGAGGCGCATGTCCAGAGCAACCTGGTCGTTACGGCTTCTGCCGGTATGTAGCTTTTTCCCCGTTTCCCCGATACGCTCTATTAGATTCGCTTCCACAAAACTATGGATATCCTCATATTCCTCGGTAATCTCTAAAGTACCGTTCTCTACATCCTGACGGATGCCTGTCAGTCCTTTTACGATCTCATCTTTCTCTTCTTTGCTCAAAATTCCCTGTTTCGCAAGCATAACAACATGCGCAATGCTTCCTTCAATATCCTGCGCATAAAATTTCTGGTCAAAAGAAATGGAAGCATTAAAATTGTATACAAGCTTGTCTGTTTCTTCTGTAAAACGCCCGCCCCAAAGCTGTGCCATATTCCTAATCCTCCAAGCCGCTACTACCTCACTATAATTAAATCTAAATTTGATGATACCATAAAAGCCTATATATTTCAATCAAAAACCGCTGATTTAATTAGCCAATGCCCTATTTTGAAACACAAATCTACAACTTTCTCATAAAATATCTTATAAATAAAGGAGATTTAGCAGAATGCAGGCACTTTTATCGTTAGAAAATATTACTTACTCCTACCACAACCTAAATGGGGAAACCCCTGCCCTGTCAGACATTACATTTCATGTCACAGAAGGCGAATTCCTTGCCATCGTAGGCCCCAGCGGCTGTGGCAAATCTACGCTTCTCTCCATTATTGCTGGTCTGTTAGAACCTGAAAGCGGCACGCTTGCTTTCGGCTCTTCCTCCTCGATCGGCTATATGTTACAGCATGATCATCTGTTCGAGTGGAGGACGATCTATCAGAATGTGATATTGGGATTAGAATTAAATAAAGCCCTCACCAAAGAAAACATTGATTATGTATTGCAGCTTCTAAATGATTATGGCCTCTATGCCTTTAAAGACAAAAAACCATCCGAATTGTCCGGCGGTATGCGACAGCGGGCCGCCTTGATCCGTACCATGGCAATCCGCCCGGGGCTGCTTTTGCTGGATGAGCCATTTAGTGCCTTAGACTTTCAGACAAGGATGACCGTATCTGTCGATATCGGTAATATTATTAGAAATACCGGGAAAACAGCAATCCTGATTACCCACGATCTATCCGAAGCAGTCACGCTTGCCGACAGAGTGCTCGTGCTTTCCGGCAGGCCGGCCACCGTCAAATATGAACTGCCAATCCACTACGATATGGAACGGACCTCTCCGCTTTTGATACGCAATACAAATGCTTACCAAACATACTTTAATCTTCTATGGAAGGAGTTGTCAGATGACCTTGCAGACAAAGAAACAAAACCATGACCTGACCAATCAGCAGGCGTATATTCTGGCGCATAGAAAACACCATCATATGATTGCCTTTTTCCGCCTGCTCATTCTTCTGGTTTTCTTAGCGCTCTGGGAATATGCCACTTATACCGGCTATATCGACATTTTCTTTTTCAGTTCTCCGAGCGCCATCGTAAAGTATTTGTATCAAATGATCCTGGATTCCTCCTTTTTCATGCATACCGGGATTACCTTGCTGGAAACTATCGTTAGCTTCCTGCTCGTAACGGCGCTTAGCTTTCTCACTGCCATGCTGCTATGGTACCGGAACAGCCTGTCTGAAATTTTGGAGCCATATCTGGTCATACTCAATTCACTCCCGAAATCCGCTCTTGCCCCATTGCTCATTGTCTGGCTCGGCACTGGCTCAAAAACCATCATCGTCGCCGGCATTTCCGTTGCAGTCTTCGGCTCAGTCATCAATCTATATACAGGTTTTTGCCAAGCGGATAATGAAATGTTAAAGCTGATCTATACGCTTGGCGGCGACAGAAAGGATGCCATGTTCAAAGTCATTCTCCCAAGCTCTATCCCGCTCATTATCAGCAATATGAAAGTCAACATCGGATTGTGCCTGGTAGGCGTCATCATCGGGGAGTTCCTGGCGGCAAGGCGCGGCCTTGGCTATCTGATCATCTATGGCTCACAAGTATTCCAGCTCAATATGGTAATTACCTCCATTATCATCTTATGTGCGATCGCCATGGGGCTTTATAAGATCATCCAGAGCCTGGAACATTGGTATAAGAAAAAGATATGATGAAAACATCAAAATGGCAAATCCATAAAGCGCATCCTTTCCTTCGTCTTTACGGGTTTGCCATGATTGCTTTCGCTAATTCTCTTCTATTGCTCTGATGCGAGCCATAATAATGATGAAGGAGGAAGCGGACATCTACTACAACGCCCTGGATCCTTTCATACACATTATCGTTTGTCTTCCATTCACTGACCGCTTCTCCGATATTGGCAAAATCATCATGGATGCCAAAACGATTATCAGCGCTGTTATACGGCATCAGAAAAGCATTATAGACAGTGACGCTATCACCGTACTTTTCCTTTAGCCATGCTAACCGGGACGCGTACTCACCATAGACGATCTGCTTGCTGATCGACGCCGAGGAAGGCAGATGGGAAGGATCTCCGGTTAAGCCATAACGATAATACTTTGCATCTATTATGTAAACCGCTCCGTTATACAACATGACCGTGTCAGGTTTTAATACATAATTATCCTTTTGCTCACCATACCGTAATGTCCATTTCGTCCGCGGGAAATAATCCGCTTTCTCTTGGATGCCGAATGCCTCATCAATCAGCTTCTCCCAGACATATTCGAAACGATACGTGCCAAAATAAGACTGCTTGCGCTCTGTTTCTTCATCCATCTCTGAAAGCATTGCGATCATCGCCTGAAAGAGCATTTTATCCCTGTCGTTATAGGTCACGGCGAGTTTCCGTCGCAATGTGTCTAAGAACAAAGTAAGATTCTTCTCCACATGCGGATTCTGTGGCATATCCGGTGTAAACAGCCAGCCGATTGCCAGAAAACTCTCGTATACACAATATTTATGGATTTGTGTAAGCAGATGGCCTTCACTGCGAACGGCGCTTTTCACAGTAAAATCACTGAAAAAAGGCCTCCCGTCCTCCTCATAAAACGCGACGTTACGCTTCAAGGAGGATGACCAGTCAATACGCCCCCTGTCCCCACGCTTCTTTACCGGGTTCTTTTCAATGTAATAAGATCCCCTCTCTAAGAAATCTCTTACAATCCTTATGTAGGCGTTGATCGGGAAATTGATGTCACATACCGCCTCATTTTCATGTAAGGCAAGTGCCCGGTCCACAGTCTTGCCAAATTCTGAAAGCACGGCAATGAGACGCAGGATATCCTGTCTGATGTCTTCTTCCGCCACCGGGAGCCGGTATCCCATCGGAAAATAAACCATGGCGCTCCAAGAATCCGCTTTTATGCCCACATATTTCTCATTTTCCCGGTTAACATGGCATCTTGACCGTAAACTTTCCAAAAGCACACTCCTTTTTCTATTCCCGTTATGCATGGTCCGTATTGACCATATCTTCCAAAATGACTTTCCTTACATTTTCATGAAATACGCCGAACCTGTCATTTCCCCTGCTGCTGCAAAATGCATCTAAAAGATGTTCTAAGCTGGCATAGCTTTTCGTATCGAAGATTTCCTGCCGGTCATAATGGAACACATCATCCCACAAATATTTCAAGACTTTCTCCCCAAAACGCACATTCTTATGCCTTGCCAGAATCCACGCCGGAGAAAATCCCGGTTCCGTATCTTCTTCCATATGCCAAACCAAATCCGCGCCCTCAATGAAATAAGCTCCCAATCGCTTATCTTCCGAAGACGTTACCTGATTCTTCCGCAGGATTTCTTCATTGATTGCCTTGCCAAACATTTTCCAGCTCACTGTCGTGTCCAGTATGCATTCCTCTGCAAACGGATGGTTTTCAAATGAGTTCGGAATCAGCCGCATTGCAAAACGCCTTTGGAATGCCGTATCCAACGCAAATACATTCTGGTCCGACGTATTCATAGTCCCAATAATGGTCACATTCGATGGGATACGCACCTCATGCCCTTCCTCTCCATAAACGGCGCCGGCTATATTAGCATTCGTTATGGCATATTCGCTTGTACCGGGCGGATAATCCCCTTCCTCTTCCGTGGATCTGTCCAAAAGCTGGAACACTTCTCCGAATATTGCGGGGGCATTCCCACGGTTTATCTCCTCTATCACGAGATAATACATATTGTCCGGGTCTTCATATGCCCTTTTTAGCAGTTTCGTAAAAGGCCCCGGCATAAATTCATACTGTACTCTTTCGTCCCTGACCACTGGCAATATCTGTCCTATGAAATCGGAGTACATATAATCCGGGTGAAAGACAAGCCGTTCCATATAATCCGCATGAGCACAATATTCATGGGCGATCGTCCAGCTCTTCCCTGCTCCCGGCACACCATATAGGATGATATTATAGCCTCCCGTTTTCCTCTTTTTCTCCTCATCCGGCGCCAGCCCATGCAGCCGATTCACCGCTTTATCCGTATCATAGCAATTCTGATAGGCATGGATTTTGGCATAATTCATCAGATAATAGAAAATAAACGCTGGCCTAAACCCTGCTAATCGGCGCTTTTCGTCAATATGTATGCCGTTTTGCTTTGCTTTGATCAGGACGTCATTGACAAAAACGCCCCTTAAGCTGGGATTTGTCTCATAGACAACGGCTTCGCTGACCGGATATCCTACGATGATGGCATCCTCGATACCGTCATTTTCATCCGATACATAAAATCCTAAGATAATGGTCATCTCATCTTTATACCGGTTCGGGTTTTCTCCGTTCAACTGGATTTTTTTCTCATAGGAGCTTCTTTTCTCATTGCGCAGCTTAGCTGTAAACAAATTGATTTCATACACATCACCCATAAGACTGGTAACTCTGGCTTTTCTGTACACGCTGTTACGCTTCTCTAACTCCTCGTAACGCCATCCGTTCTGCGAAAACAGCTCTGCCACCAGCTCGTCCAAACGCTTGCTTAATGCAGTCTCTCCTTCTTCTATTCTCCCGTCATGCGTGATTTCATATCTGATATCCGGCACTAAAGTATACCTCCTTTATCTTCCCCGCAAGGACTTGCGCCATATATGCGGGAACGGCATTACCTACTTGTCGCCACTGTTCTTTCATATTGCCCTGTAACATATATTCATCGGGTATCGTCTGGAGGCGTTTTAGCTCTTCGATCCGTAAGAAGCGGTTACGCCAGTGAAAAGGCCCCTGGTTGTTGGAAAAGCTCGCCTGGATAGTCCACGACGGCCTATCGGGCGTCAGCTTCAGCAAGAATGTCCAATAGCGAGACTTCCATTTAAACTTCGGCTCCGGGTATCCGCGCTTCTCCGTGAAATACAGATAGTTATCTCCTGCCGGTATCTCAAGCAGCAATTCATAGTCCTTCGCACCCGGCCTTTGCTTCTTCTCTTCTTCGGTAATATTATCAAATTCGCCTATCACTTCCCCGCAAGTCACCCACGGCAACAATCCTGTCTCTTTTTGCGGGTCAGCATGTGTTTCCTCGGGAAACGTGAACATAGGCAGATCTATCCTGCTGCCAACGCAGAAAAACCGCTTCCTCGTCTGTGGCACACCGTAATTGGCACAATTAACGACACGGTAGCTAATCTGGTAGCCTAGCTCTTCTGACTTTTCTTTTAAATATTCAAATTCTTCCTGATGCGTCTTAAAGAAAAAGCCATCCACGTTTTCAAATAGGAATACCTTGGGCCGTAACTCCTGTAATGCCCTGAAATATTCCGGTACGGCAAATCCCGCATGTTCATCTGCAAAACCGTCTGCCTTGCCAACCAGATAATGTCTCGTCTGGCTGTATGGCGGACAAGGCGGGCCGCCAATCAGACAGTCAATGTCTCCGTATTTTTCTTTTATCCGCCTAAAATCAATCTTCCTGATATCAGCACAGACAACTTCGTCCGCGGCATGGTTTGCCCGCAATGTCTCACAGGCGACATCCCAGATATCCGTTGCGTACACTGTATGGAACCCGGCACTATGAAATCCGATATCGAGCCCGCCCGCGCCGGAAAACAAGCTCACGATCTTCGGCATGTTCTCTATATCCATCTGCATAATTCCCTAACCACCTTTTCTCCCAATAACGGGGGAACCGCGTTGCCAATCTGTTTATGTTTGGAACCTATGCTTCCATAAAACTGATAATCATCCGGGAACGTCTGTATCGCCGCCAGCTCACGGATATGCAGCCTCCGGTTCTTCCAATGGAAAGGGCCTTCCCAATGTCCGGGACTGGCGATCACTGTCCAGGACGGCAGGAACGGATGCAGTTTCAATAAGGAAAGCCAATATCTTTTGCCTGCTACGAATACAGGATTGGGGTAATTCTCACGCGCCGTAAGCGCAATGTAGTTCTTCCCAAATGGCACACAAGTCAGCTCATGCTCCCATTTTCCCTCCGTCGCTAAGTTTTCCTGTGCGCAAAGCTCCTCCGTGTCAAATTTGCCAATCCAATCAATGACGCGCTCATAAGGACGTAGCGTAGCATCTTTTTCTATCTCTTTATCGCTTCCGCATATTTTCGGAAGGGAAGCGTCTATTTGTTTCTTACTGGCCAGGAAAAATACCCTTTTGCGTTTCTGCGGGATCCCATATTCCGCCGCATTTAAACGGAGCATGGAATAACGATAACCCAGCCTTTCCATATTATCCACAATGGTGTCTACAGCTTCCTTATTGGATGGATGAAGGATGCTCTCCACATTCTCTAAGACAAACCCATCCGGTTCTATTTCGGATAAGATCTTAAAATACGGCTGTATCATATTCCTCGCGTCTTCACTCGAATTCCTCTTCTCATTTGTCACCCAATATCCCGCTTTGGAAAACGGCTGGCAGGGCGGGCCGCCAACGACGATAAGCTTCTCCGGGTTTTCTTTCTTAATCAAATCCGCATAATGCTTACCGTCTATCTGCGTGATATCCCCGCATTCATGTTGTGTCTTCTTAAAAAAAGGATTCCGTTTCATCGTCTCTACGCTGTCTGCAAAAGTATCTAACGTAGAAAGGACAGGAATGCCTGCAAGCTGCGTCCCGATATCTAACCCACCGGCGCCGGAAAACATGCTGATTGCCTTTATCCCTGTCTGATATTCCACATCCAAGCCATTACATGTATATCCCTTATGCTGATAGGGGATCTGGATATCGCCATTCTCATCTACAGTGAACACCGATAACATTTCCTCTAGTTGGTGCGGCACTATATTCTTAAAATATTTTTTCTCGATTTTATAGTAGGAGGTCTCCTCTTTACCATATGTTATATCATTTGCCATTTTTCATTTCCCATTTCAAAAGCCTGGCGCTAACCTATCCCTAGGCTCTGTTTATTCTTCATCCCAGAGGACAACCCTGCCCTCCTGCATGGATTTTTTCACATCAATAATCCGCTGGTTACTAGAACCGCGAAACCGCAGGCTGATATCTTTTCTTGCTTCTATGAACTCTCCGTCCACGATGACGTCCAAGTAGGAAAGGAGTTCTTTTGTTACCTCCCATTTCGCACAGAAATCCGATCGCAAGTCCTTATCGTATAAATATCCTGTATAACACCAAATGTTCTTATCAGGGTAAGCTTCTTTTACCTCTCTCACAAGCGGTAAAAGAGCCTGCTGGTTCCCATATTCCATCGGCTCTCCGCCAAGCAGCGTAAGGCCTGCTATATAGGGCGGCTCTAACAGTTTCATGATCTTCGCAACATCTTCTTGTGTAAAAGGCACGCCGTAATGAAAGTCCCAGGCCATCTCGTTAAAGCATCCCTTACAATGATGCGTACATCCGCTGACAAACAAAGATACCCGTACCCCTGCGCCATTGGCAATATCACAATCTTTGATCTTCGAATAATACATTATAAATGCAGCACCCTTTCTTTAATCTCCTGTGTGCGGCCCTGGTTCCAGAACTGTGTGCCAATATAACCGCAGGTACGCCTTGCCACATTCATTCTATCTTGTTCCGTGTTACCACAATTGGGGCATTTCCAGATTAGTTTGCCATCTTTATCCTCTTCGATCATAATTTCGCCATGATAATCGCATACCTGGCAGTAATCGCTCTTCGTATTTAGCTCCGCGTACATGATATGCTCATAGATATGCTGCACCAGAGCCAGTACCGCATCAATATTGTTCTCCATATTCGGCACCTCGACATAACTAATGGCGCCGCCTGGGGACAACTCCTGGAACTGGGACTCAAACGACAGCTTATCAAAAGCATTCAGCTCTTCCGTTACATGCACATGATAACTATTGGTAATGTAATTCCGATCCGTTACTTCCGGTATGATGCCAAAACGTTTCTGTAGACATTTCGCAAATTTATAAGTAGTTGATTCGAGCGGCGTGCCATACAGGCTAAAGTCAATATTCGTCTCTTCCTTCCATTTCTTGCACGCATCATTCAAACGGCGCATAATCGTCAGCGCAAACGGCGTTGCTTCCGGTGCGGTATGCGATTTGCCAGTCATGAACCTAGTGCATTCGCAAAGCCCCGCATACCCTAAAGATATGGTAGAATAACCGCCATAGAGAAGCTTATCAATCGGCTCTCCCTTTTTCAGCCTTGCCAATGCGCCATATTGCCATAAAATAGGCGCCACATCGGAAGGCGTCCCTTTTAAGCGCTCATGCCTGCACATCAATGCACGGCGGCATAATCTAAGCCTCTCGTCAAATATCTGCCAGAACTTATCCATATCTTGTCCCGATGAACAGGCGATGTCAACCAGGTTCAACGTTACGACGCCTTGGTTGAACCTCCCGTAGAATTTTGGCTTATCGTTTTCATCATGATAAACGGTCAGGAAAGAGCGGCATCCCATACAAGTATAACAGTTGCCGTCTTTTAGCTTCTTCATGATCTTCTCGGAGATATAGTCCGGCACCATCCTTTTAGCCGTACATTTCGCAGCAAGCTTCGTCAGATGCCAATATTTGCTCCCTTCACGGACATTGTCTTCCTCTAACACATAAATCAGTTTCGGGAATGCCGGTGTGATATAAACGCCTTTTTCATTCTTCACGCCACGGATCCGCTGATTGAGCATCTCTTCAATCACCATGGCAAGGTCGTCTCTCGTCTGCCCTTCCGGCGCCTCGCCAATATACATGAAAACTGTCACGAAAGGCGCCTGCCCGTTCGTCGTCATAAGCGTAATGACCTGATACTGTATCATCTGCACGCCACGGTTGATCTCCTCCCTGACACGCATCTCTGCAATTTCATAAATCTGTTCATCCGATAGGGAAATATGCATACGCTCCATCTCCGCACGGACTTCTCTGCGCAGTTTCTGCCTGCTGACCTCGACAAAAGGCGCTAAATGTGCCAAGGAAATGCTCTGCCCTCCATATTGGGAGCTGGCTATCTGCGCAATACACTGTGTCGCTACATTACATGCCGTAGAAAAGCTTTTGGGCGTATCTATCATCGTCTCACTGATGACGGTTCCATTCTGTAACATGTCCTCTAAATTAACAAGACAACAGTTATGCATATGCTGTGCGAAATAGTCGGCATCGTGGAAATGCAGGATGCCTTGCTCATGCGCCTCCACAATATCCGGTGGCAGCAAGAATCGCTTCGTAATGTCCTTACTGACCTCTCCTGCCATATAGTCTCTCTGCACACTGTTTACGGTCGGGTTTTTATTAGAATTTTCCTGTTTGACTTCCTCATTGTTGCATTCTAAAAGCGTCAGGATCTGTTCATCCGTAGAATTCGATTTTCTTACGAGCGCCCGCTTATAACGGTAAGTAATGTAATTCCTTGCCATCGTATAGGCATTATATTTCATCAACTGGTTCTCCACCATATCCTGGATTTCTTCTACACTAGGAGAATATTTCATAGCTTCGCAATGGTCAGCAACTACTTCCGCAATATCATCAATTTCTGCTTCTGTCAGTTTGTCCCGCTCTTTTACACTATTATTGGCTTTCTTAATAGCTGCCACAATTTTCTCCATATCAAAAGCTACTTCTGCGCCACTTCTTTTAATGATCTTCATATCTAACCCCCAAGATTTCCTTTTTGGCAAATTGCGTATACTACATATTGTATCATGAAAGAATTTTATGTCAAGTTATTGTGCAGGATTCCCCGATGGCTTCTTATAACCGATCTCGATCTTGCACGCATGCCCTTCCAGATACGCCAGCACGCTCCTTACATTTTCCTCTCGTTCAAAGCGTAGCTTCCTCTCCGTATCATCAGAAAACTGTAGCACCAAATAGAATTCTTTCAGCAAAAACTCCCCCGATTCCCCGCTCTCGATCCTTAAATAGGCTTTCTTGATGTTTTCATAGGATATGAATTTAATATTGATAAAATACCTGTAAAAGAAATGAAGCTCTCCCATCCTGCCTTCACCGGCTTTAGGAGCGCTTTTGTATTCTGCTTTCAAAATAGGCTGTTCGATTGGACTTTCAGATTTCGACAAAGGAATGAATTTCATGGCCGGCCTTCCTGTTTTGCTTTACCAACTTATAAATAACACGGTTTCTGGTACTTATATTGTATGCTGTTATGCTGTTCTAGTCAAGCCGCGGGGCATTCGGCCCTTGCAAACAAAAAAAGCAAAAAAATTCATAAAAGAGAAAAATATATCTTGCCAAAAAGGAAATTACACGTTATAATATCACTTGTGTTCAGACACAAGCTGGAATAGCGCAGTCGGTAGCGCAACTGATTCGTAATCAGTAGGTCGAGGGTTCGAGTCCCTTTTCCAGCTTTTCTATTTCAAAAGGCAACCAAACATATGTTTGGTTGCCTTTTTCATTTACCCTATTTCCGGCTTTACTATTAAAATTATTTTCCTTTGATGTCCATGATGATACATCAAACAATATCTTTGGCGATATCTGCAATATTTTGTTTCAAATATACGATGAGAAGCTTATGAATCCAAATGCACATCCAACTGGTTATAAGGAATGGATATGCCCGCGCCATCGAGCGCATACTTAATGTTCTCCGTCAGCCTCCACTTCGTCTCCCAGAAATCCTCAGAGGCCGCATAACAGCGCACATTCAGGATCACCGCGCTATCGCCCAGGTTATCTACGAATACTTTTCTGTCCTCATCCTGTAATACTTTTTCGTCTTTTTCTAAGATCCCTAGCAGCACTTCCTTCGCCTGCCTAATATCCGCCTGATAGGAAATGCCAACAGGGATATCTATCCGCCGTTTGGGCATAGCACTGGCATTGATCATACTGGAATTAGACAATTCCCCATTGGGGATCACCACCAGCCTATTATCTGCCGTCGTAAGCTTCGTATAGAAAATCTGGATCTCCACAACGGTCCCTTCGTTGCCGTTCCCTGCGATGATATAATCTCCTACTTTAAAAGGCTTTAACAATAGAATGAGGACGCCGCCCGCAAAATTAGACAGGCTCCCTTGTACGGCAAGGCCAAGCGCCACGCCCGCAGAGCCAAGCAAGGCTACTACGCTTGCCGCATCCAACCCAAAGCCGGAGGCAATGAAGAAGATTAACAGGACATACAAAGTAATGCGGATAAATGAATCCAAAAACTGGATGACGCCCACATCCGCATTGCCGCGTTTCATAGACTTTCTTAAGATTTTACCAGCCAGTTTGATAAGCTGCGCGCCAATCAGGAAAACAAGCAGCGCAAGCAGAACCCTAATGCCAAAACGGAGTGCCGTTTCAGGCAATTTCTGCAAATACGATTGTATCAGCCCTACATCCAGTTCATCTTCCTTTATTACCTGCGCTGCAATATTTCCCGGTGTGATCATAATGCCTATGCTCCTTTTTCAATCCGCGTAATCTATAGACCGCTTACTTTTTTTCTTTTGCCATGACTTTCTTTAGCTTTTCCGCTGCCTCGTTTGCCGCTTTTGCTTTTTCCCTTGCTTCTTTTGCCGCTATTCTTGCCGCTTCTTTTGCTTCCTTTGCCTCGATCGCCGTAATCCTTGCCTCTTCCTCCGCAATGCGTCTCTCTTCTTCTTCCTTCGCCTTACGGATCGCTTCGGCTTTGGCTTTTTCTATGACTTCCTTTTCTTCTTTCGTATACGGCGTATATGAGAAAATACTGACGGAAAGAGGCGCACTCACCATTTCTATCGCATATGGCTTGCCATCCCATTCCTTCTCAATCGTGTTCATTTCTTTGCTGTTCGTACATCCGCTGCCGCCATATGCCTTCGCATCGGTATTGAGGATTTCTTTATATTTGCCCTCATACGGAACGCCTACCGTAAACTCCTGCCTGGCATTTGCAAAGTTTGCCACGACAACTAATGTATCTTCTGCTTTTTCCGCTTTGCGCAAATAGGAAAGCATACAGGCCTGCGGCGTAATGCAGTTAATCCACTCAAATCCTTCCCAGGAATCATCTTTCTGGTACATTGCGGGCATCGTAGTATACATCTTATTCAGATCTGACACCAGCTTACTTAGCTTTTTATGTTCCGCATTCTCTAAAAGATCCCATTCCAACGCACGGCCTTCGTTCCATTCATCATACTCTCCCATATCCTGTCCCATGAAAAGCAATTTCTTACCGGGATGCGTCATCAGATAAGCGTAGGTAAGCCGTAGGTTCGCGAACTGTTCCCCGCGCTCGCCCGGCATTTTGCCAAGCATCGTCGCCTTGCCATGAACTACCTCGTCATGGGAGAAGACAAGCACGAATTTCTCGCTGTACGCATAGATCATGCTGAAGGTCAGGTTATTATGGCAGCCGGAACGGAAATACGGGTCATTCTTAATATAGCTCAAATAATCATTCATGAATCCCATATTCCACTTTAGATCAAACCCAAGCCCGTCATCTTCCAAAGCGCCTGTAATCTTGGGCCAGGCCGTTGATTCTTCCGCTATCATAAGGACGTCTTCGTTCCTCTTTTTCACAACAGAATTTAAATGCTTCAAGAACTCTACTGCTTCTAAGTTCTCATTGCCGCCGTACATATTGGCTACCCATTCCCCGCTGTTCTTGCCATAATCAAGATATAACATGGAGGCTACCGCATCCATACGAATGCCATCTGCATGATATTGCTCAATCCAGTACAAAGCATTGCCAATCAAATAGTTGACAACTTCCGGCCTGCCATAATTATAGATGAGAGTCCCCCAGTGCGGATGGCTGCCTTTACGGGGATCCATATGCTCGTATAGGCATGTCCCGTCGAAATTAGACAACCCGTGCGTATCCCTTGGGAAATGTGCCGGGACCCAGTCTAAAATGACACCGATATCCGCCTTATGCATCTCATTCATAAAGTACATGAAATCCTGCGCAGTACCGTATCTGGAAGTAGGCGCATAATATCCGATGACCTGATATCCCCAGGAACCGTCTAACGGATGTTCCATGACAGGCATCAGCTCGATATGGGTATAATTCATTTTCTTCACATAATCAATGATCTTCGGCGCCAGTTCCCGGTAATTTAAATAAGGCGTGCCATCTTCCGGTTTGGCAAAGGAGCCTAAATACAACTCATAAATGCTAATCGGCGCATTCACTGCATTGTGTTTTTTACGGTTCTTCATCCACTTTGTATCTTCCCATGCAAAACCGCCAAGCTCTCTGACTACAGATGCCGTTTCCGGCCTAAGCTGCTGGCCGAATGCATATGGATCGGCTTTCAGGTATGTCATGCCGCCCTTGGCCTTTAGCTCAAATTTATAGCAGTCCCCTTCCTTTACGCCTGGGATGAATATTTCGAAAATACCAGAATCCCAGAGCCTGCGCATCTGATGTATCCTGCCGTCCCAGCCGTTAAAATCACCTACCGTGCTGACCCTGATTGCATTAGGCGCCCATACTGCAAAATATACGCCTTCCACACCGTCTATTGTCATCGGGTGCGCCCCTAATTTATCATAAATCGTATAATGTATGCCTGCATTGAATTTCTCAGTATCCCGTTTCGTAATCTGCGGATTAAAATGATAAGCGTCTTTTACTTTCTTGAAAGAGCCGTCTTCATATTCCACAGCATATTCATAATCAAAAACAACCTTACCAGGAACTAATGCCGCAAAATACCCTGCCTCGTCCACACATTCCATCGTATAGCTTTTATCACCTGTCTCCGGCTGTATGCGCACACTTTTCGCGCCCGGCATAAACGCCTGTATCACAATATTACTGCCTACTACATGCGCGCCCAGAATCTCATGCGGATTATCTTCCTCCGAATAAATAATGCCCTCAATCGCTGCCCAATTCATTAATTTATAGAGTTTCTTATTCATTACGCCCTCCATTTCTGCCATATCCATGGCCTATCGTCCTGCTATCTTAACAACTCCTATTATTCACCTATAACATATGTATCAGTATCCCGCTTCGCAATTTCGGTTCAAACCATGTCGATTTAGGTGGCATCAGTTTCCCCGCATCTGAAACTGCGAAAAGCTCATGAATATCCGTCGGGTACATTGCAAAAGCGGCCTTGCAATCCGTATGCACCCTTTTCTCTAATTCCCGGATGCCACGGATGCCTCCGACAAAATCAATTCTCCCATCGCTTTTCGGGTCTAAGATGCCAAGCACTGGATCCAACAGATAATCCTGCAAAACAGCTACATCTAAATCCTTCACCGGATCGCCTGAGAGCATCGTAGGCTTTATGGAAAGCTTGTACCATGTATCTTCTAAATACATCCCGATCTCGCCTTTCTTAGCCGGACGGTATGGCGCCTCTCCCATTTTCTCCGTTTCAAATATCTCTTTCGTCTTCTCTAAAAATTCTTCTTCGGTATAACCGTTTAATGATTTCACCACTCTGTTATAATCCATAATATATAACTGGTCATCCGGGAAAATCACCGACAGGAAATAATTAAACTCCTCTTTCCCCGTATAATCAGGATTCTGCTCCCTGCGCATTTTAGATACCCTGACTGCAGACGCGCACCGATGATGTCCATCCGCGATATAGACAGCATCCACTTTGGCAAATCCATCCATTATCGCCTGTACGGACTCCTCTTCCTTAATGGCCCATACACGGTGGATGATGCCATCGTCCGCTGTAAAATCATAAAGCGGCGGCTTTTCCATTGCCTTTTCTATCTGCGCCTGGATTTCATCCCTTCTCCTGTATGTCAAAAAAATCGGCCCTGTCTGTGCATTGCAGATATCTACATGCCGGATCCTGTCTGCTTCTTTCTCCGCCCTCGTATTCTCATGCTTCATAATGATCCCGCTCTCATAATCATCAACGGAAGCACAGGCACCGATCCCTACCTGCGACCTGCCGTCCATGATTAGCTCATAAACATAATAGGCGGGAACATCTTCCGTCACAAATTCGCCTCGCTCAATCATTTCCTGTAACATACTTGCCGCCTTCTCATAGACTTCCGGCGCATACATATCATAATCTCCCGGGAACTGTGTCTCCGGCCTGTCGATCCGCAGGAAAGAATATGCGTCATGCTCTACTTTTTCTCTTGCTTCTTCCCTGTTGTATACATCGTATGGTAAGGCCGCGATTTTCTCCACTAAGTCGGTGCGTGGCCTCAAAGCTCTAAATGGGATGATATCTGCCATATTTTCTCTCCGATTTTCTTCTTATTTTATTTTTTATTCTTTCTTCATATTTTATCAAAAATGCTTGTGCAGCACAAGCATTCAATGGTAAAATAACGATGTTTGGAAGGGAAAAGGCAGTTTATGCTGTTTCTTGATGAAAAAGAAAAGGAAGTGACAATATGACTTCAGAACAAGCCAAAATATTACAAAGAATCAATGCTTATGCAGAAAAGACCTTGTCCGATATCGACCCGCAGAAAACACCGGTTTCTTCCCAGCTTGAAACACTAAAGCCCATAATGGAAGAAATCGCGCAAGAAAATAACATGTCCGTTGAAGATGTTTTCATCCTATATATGGATCTTGCCAGTGAAGTAGCGGTTAAAGCCGAAGAACAGTTCCAGTCGGAACTAAAAGATTGGACATAGATCTAAAGAAGAATGCCCGGAATACGGGCATTCTTTTTTACGCTACACTATCACTCTTACACGGAAAACACCGTCAATCGAAGAGAGCTTTTCAATAATCTCTTCCGATGCAGGCATTTCGATGTCAAGCATCGTATAAGCTACTTCGCCTTTGGATTTATTCGTCATATCGGAAATATTAATCCCGTTGTCACCAAAACATGCAGTGAATTTCGTAATCATATTGGCAATGTTCTTATGGAAGATTGCGATCCGTCCTGCCTGTGTACAGATGCCCATATCACATTTGGGATAATTGACGCTATTAATGATATTACCATTCTCAAGATAATCCATCAGCTCTTTTACCGCCATTTTGGCACAATTGTCTTCCGATTCCTCTGTAGACGCGCCAAGATGGGGGATAACGATGCAGCCTTCCTGGCCCGCCGTCGTCGGATTAGGGAAATCCGATACATATTTGCGTATTTTACCAGCATGGATACCCTCTACGACTGCTTTCTCGTCTACGAGCAAATCTCTCGCAAAGTTCAGCAGAATAACGCCGTCTTTCATTTTATCAATGGCCTCTTTACCAATCATCCCTTTTGTCGCGTCCATAAGCGGCACATGGATGGTGATGATGTCACAGTTTTCATAAATCTCTTCCACGCTTAAGGCATGCTTTACATCACGGCTTAAATTCCATGCCGCATCAACGGAAACATAAGGATCATATCCATATACTTCCATGCCAAGATACTTCGCTACGTTCGCTACTTTTACGCCGATCGCGCCTAATCCGATAATGCCTAGCTTCTTATCATAGACTTCTGTCCCGGCAAAGTTTTTCTTCGCTTTCTCCGCCGTTTTGGCAATATTCTCATCGTCCTTATTTTCCAACACCCATTCGATGCCGCCTACTACGTCTCTAGAAGCAAGCAACATGCCCGCAATGACAAGCTCCTTTACGCCATTCGCATTTGCGCCTGGCGTATTGAATACGACAATGCCTTTTTCCGCACACTTTTCAAGCGGAATATTATTGACACCTGCTCCTGCCCTTGCTACGGCAAGCAGATTGTCCGGCAATTCCATATCATGCATTGCTGCGCTTCTGACCAAGATGCCGTCTGCTTCGCTTATATTATCTGTCTGCACATACTGTGCGCTAAAGTTTTCTGTTCCCACTTTTGAAATAGGGTTTAAGCAATGATACTTGAACATTTCAATCTCCTCTTTTCCTATTATGGCAATATCCGTCCACGCCTGCTCTTATTTGTTATTTTCCTCAAATGCTTTCATAAATGCGACTAATTTCTCTACGCCTTCGATTGGCATCGCATTATAAATGCTCGCACGCATACCGCCAACGCTGCGGTGTCCTTTCAGATTCACGAACCCAGCCGCATCCGCTTCCTTGATGAACTTAGCATCCATTTCGCTATCTCCTGTCACAAAAGGCACGTTCATCAAAGAACGGTCTTCTTTCCTGACAGTCCCTTTGAACAAAGCGCTCTCATCCAGGAAATCATATAAAAGCTTCGCCTTTTTCTCATTCAATTCCTTCATAGCGCTTAAGCCACCGTTCTTCAACAGCCACTTAAAGACTTTGCCACAAATATAAATGCCGTAGCATGGCGGCGTATTATATAAAGAATCGTTATCCGCATGCACTTTATATTTCATCATGGTAGGAGTCCCTGGCAATACATCATCGCTTATTAAGTCTTCCCGTATAATGACAACCTGGACTCCGGCAGGCCCTACATTCTTCTGCACGCCTGCATAAATCATGCCGTATTTTGTAACATCCATTGGCTCTGACAAGAAACAGGAAGAAACATCGGAAACAAGGATCTTGCCTTTGGTATCTGGCAGAGTATGGTATTTCGTTCCGTAAATGGTATTGTTCTCACAAATATAGACGTAATCCATATCATCCGTTACCGGCAAATCGGAACAATCCGGAATATAGGAAAATGTCTCATCCGCAGAAGATGCCAGTTCCACTGCTTCTCCGTACAGCTTCGCTTCCGCAAATGCTTTCTTCGCCCACTGTCCGGTCAATATGTAACCTGCTTTACGGTTTTTCATCAGGTTCATTGGCACTGACGCAAATATGAGGCTTGCGCCTCCCTGCAAAAATAATACTTTATAGTTGTCCGGAATGTCCAACAATGTCCTCAGATCAGCCTCGGCCTCTTTGATAATGGTATCATATACTTTGGAACGATGGCTCATTTCCATAACGGACATGCCACATCCCTTATAATCTAACATCTCTTCTGCCGCTTCCTGTAAGACTTCCTCCGGTAAAACTGCAGGACCTGCTGAAAAATTATATACTCTAGCCACTTCTTTCTCCTCCTGTCACCCTAAACTTATTTATAAATTTTTTATAAACTAAAAAACATTGTACATTTATCGAGTGCTTTCGTCAATTCCCTTTTTATTATCTTGCATAAATTTCATTATTATAAAACGGTTCTACTTTAATAATACATGACGACAGGCGTCCCCACTTCCACCATATCATAAATCTTCACCATAGCTTCATATGGCGTATTGATGCACCCGTGCGAACCGTTCGTCTGGTATATTTTCCCGCCGTAATTGCTACGCCACGAAGCATCATGAATACCGATATTGCCTTTGACAGGCATCCAGAAATTAACGTGGGATGCGTATCCTTCCCCGCGCAGGATCCGGTTTGTCTGTTTAAGATAAACATAATTGACCCCCGCAGGCGTTCCCATGCGCCGCGATGTATTGCCTGTCACAACAGGCGTCTCAATCTGTAGGATGCCGTCCAGATAATAGTACATCATCTGTTCATCCATATCAATCTCGATATAAGTGCTGCCAATGTCCTCTTTTCCCTGGTTCATCGCCATCTGGCGGTAAGCCGGCGTATGCACTTCCTCTTTTTTTTGCAGGAATGCTTCCGTCAGATAAGCGATTTCCGCCTCTCTGTCTAGGATATTGCCATAAATGCCTCCTTCTACGGTTATCAGGCCCTTTTTCGTCGTCTGGAACGAACGCGCTACGCCTACCGAATCATATTCATCCGCCAATCCGTTGACAAATCCGTTTATTGCGTCTTCCTTTAGCTGTAACGCACCGTTCTCATCTAATACAAACTTTCCTTCTTCATCTGTCATAATCCAGTCGCATACAATAGAGGCATCCACAGGGAGCAGCTCTTCTCCCATCTGATAAACGATATGGCAATCCTGAAAATCATTGACAAGTTCCCATTCGTGTAGCGTATCCCGCATCTGCGCGGTCAACTCCATATCATAATAACAGCCTGCTTCTTCCAGGGAAATGGAATCCTTTGCTTCCTTGATGCCTTCCATAATCGCCTGCTTCGCCGCTTCTACATTCAAGACACCGCATCTTTCATTGATCAGCTCATATCCTCGCGGTGTCTTGACAATACGGATTTCTCTCTCTACATCGTCCCCCTGTCCGAAAAAGGGAAGATTCTCAAAACAAGCTTCTAATCTGCTCTCATCATAGAAGATGGCGGGACTGACCTCCTCATTCCTGATCCTCCAGAAACTCTCAATCCACATCCAGGCATTCTGGCCATCCAGATATCGTTCCAACGCTTCGGCAAAATCACATTGGAAGCCAATATCCTCCGCTGTAATCTGATAAGCATTCTGCTCTTTATCATAAATCGTAATGCCGTCATAAATAAACTGACCGGAAAGCTCTCTATTGACTTCCTCAATGCTCTTTCCGGTACAGTAAATCTTATTAATCCACGTGCCATATTCAAAAGCATTCCGGTAATAAACGGCAAGGCCGATATAAGCAACCAGGAAATGAGCTACGGCTATAAATATCAACAAAAACACTTTTGGTAACAAACGCTTTTTCATAAAACCTTACCAGCCAACTTTATGCTTCCTTCTTTGCCAGATCCTGTGCATCAAAGGCATCGCTAATAGGCGCTCCTGCAGGCACCATAGGGAATACCTTATCGTCTTCCGGGATGATACAGTCTAATAAAACAGGCACTTTCATAGCAATCGCTTTTTCGATTGCCGGCGCAACCTCTTCCTTCGTCGTCACCCGGATCGCTTCGCAGCCAAGGCCTTCCGCTACTTTACAGAAATCAACTTTATCCTGTAAGACGGTCTGTGAATACCGTTTCCCATAGAAGAGCGTCTGCCATTGCCTTACCATGCCAAGGACATGATTATTGATGACAATCTGGATGATCGGGATATTATATCGGCTCGCCGTAGCAAGCTCGTTCATATTCATCCGAAAGCAGCCATCTCCCGCTATATTGACACAGATCTTATCTGGATTGCCCGCTTTTGCGCCAATGCAGGCGCCAAGGCCATATCCCATCGTTCCCAGCCCGCCAGAGGAGAGGAATGTACGTGGTTTGGAATATTTATAATACTGCGCCGCCCACATCTGATGCTGTCCGACATCCGTTGTGATAACCGCCTCACCCTTCGTAATACGGTCAAGCTCTTCCATGATATAAGGACAGGACAAAACAGAATCATCATAATTTAGCGGATACTTTTCTTTCAACTCCATAATATGCGAAATCCATTCAGGATGTTCCTGTTTATCCAAAACGGCATTTATCCTGCCAAGCACTTCCTTTAAATCTCCTACCACGGATACATCCGTACGGATATTCTTATCAATTTCCGCAGCATCAATATCAATATGGAGTACTTTTGCTTTTTCTGCAAATTTCTTAGGATTTCCCACGACACGGTCAGAAAATCTTGCTCCGAGCGCTATTAACAGGTCGCATTCGCTGACGCCAAAATTAGATGTTTTCGTCCCGTGCATGCCAATCATTCCAGTATAGAGCGCATCGCGCCCGTCATAAGCGCCTTTTCCCATCAGCGTATCACATACAGGCGCACCCGCTTTCATCGCAAATTCCCGTACTTCTTCAGACGCGCCGGAAATCACTGCGCCGCCTCCTACATAAATATACGGTCTTTTTGCTTCTTTTATCAGCGCGACAGCCTTTTCTATATCTCCGTCAATATCTTTGCCTTTGAGCAGCGCTCTTGTCATCTGTATAGCGGCAGGCTCCTTTTTCTCATATTCGCACTGATTTGCCGTAACGTCTTTCGTTATATCCACCAGAACCGGCCCAGGCCTGCCGCTCTTTGCAATCGCAAATGCCTTGCGGATCGTATCAGCAAGGATATTCACGTCTTTGACAATATATCCATGTTTGGTAATCGGCATCGTAACACCCGCAATATCCACTTCCTGGAAAGAATCTTTGCCAAGCAATGGCAGGTTTACGTTACAAGTAATCGCCACCATCGGCACGGAGTCCATATAAGCCGTGGCTATGCCGGTCACCAGATTCGTTGCGCCCGGTCCGCTCGTTGCCATGCAGACGCCTACCTTCCCCGTCGATCTGGCATACCCGTCCGCCGCATGCGCTGCTCCCTGCTCATGGGAGGTCAGGATATGGGTAATTTCCTCGCTATGTTTATATAAAGCATCATATACATTTAGAATGGTCCCGCCGGGATAACCAAATACCGTGTCAACTCCCTGCTCTTTCAAACATTCTACAACAATCTCTGCACCAGTCAGTAACATTTTCCCTCTCTCCTTATCGCCTAATCCGTATCATCTATCGCTTCGGTATCTCTAAAACCGCACCACGGTTACCGCTCGTGACCTGCTCACGGTATCTAGCCAGATAGCCCGTTGTCACTTTCGGTTCTCTCGGCTGCCATTTCTCACGTCTTGTTGCCATTTCTTCTTCCGATACTTTGATATCTAATTTCATCTCCGGGATATTAATACTGATGATATCTCCCTCTTGCACCAAAGCGATCGGGCCGCCCACTGCCGCTTCCGGAGAGACATGTCCGATAGAGGCGCCTCTGGATGCGCCTGAAAAACGCCCGTCCGTAATCAGGGCAACGCTAGAGCCTAGCCCCATGCCTGCAATAGCCGAAGTCGGATTCAACATTTCCCGCATGCCTGGCCCGCCTTTGGGCCCTTCATAACGGATGACGACAACATCACCTTCCACAATTTTTCCGCCCTTGATCGCCTCAATAGCGTCCTCTTCACAATCAAACACACGCGCAGGCCCTTCATGTACCATCATTTCTTCTACGACGGCAGAACGCTTTACCACGCTGCCATCCGGCGCCAGGTTTCCTTTTAATACTGCAAGCCCGCCGGTCTTAGAATACGGATTGTCAAGCGTCCTGATGACTTCAGGATTCTTATTCACTGCATCCGCAATATTCTCTCCGATCGTCTTCCCCGTCACGGTCAGGCATTCTGTATGTAAAAGACCTGCATCCGCAAGTTGCTTCATCACCGCATATACACCGCCCGCCTCATTCAAATCTTCCATATAAGTAGGCCCTGCCGGCGCTAAATGGCATAAATTAGGGGTCTTCTCACTTATCTCATTTGCAAAGGCAATATCAAAATCAAAATCAACTTCATGGGCAATCGCCGGCAAATGCAGCATAGAGTTCGTAGAACAGCCAAGTGCCATATCAACAGTCAAAGCATTTAGAATTGCTTCTTTTGTCATAATATCCCTTGGCCTGATATTTTTCTCATACAGTTCCATAACTGCCATGCCCGCATGTTTCGCAAGCTTAATCCTTTCGGAATAAACCGCCGGTATCGTACCATTCCCGCGAAGCCCCATGCCAAGCGCTTCTGTCAGACAGTTCATGGAGTTTGCCGTATACATGCCGGAACAAGAGCCACAGGTAGGACATACTTTTTCTTCGAATTCCTTCACTTCTTCTTCTGTCATTGCTCCTGCCGCATGTGAGCCGACCGCTTCGAACATAGAGGAAAGGCTTCTTTTATGCCCTTTTACATGTCCTGCCAGCATAGGCCCGCCAGATACGAAGACAGTCGGCACATTGATTCTTGCTGCCGCCATCAAAAGCCCTGGTACATTCTTATCACAATTCGGAACCATGACAAGTGCATCAAATTGATGTGCAAGCGCCATACACTCTGTGGAATCCGCGATCAAATCCCTTGTCACTAGAGAATATTTCATACCGATATGTCCCATAGCAATCCCGTCACATACAGCAATCGCTGGGAATACGACCGGGACGCCGCCTGCTTCGGCAACGCCTAATTTGACAGCGTTCACAATCTTGTCCAAGTTCATATGCCCAGGCACGATCTCGTTATAAGAGCTGACAATCCCGACCATCGGTTTTCTCATTTCTTCTTCCGTAAATCCAAGTGCATTGAACAGGCTCCTATGAGGCGCCTGCTGTATTCCGCTTTTTACATTATCACTTCTCATGGTTTTCTCTCCTTTTTTGCTTTTCATTTCATGGTATTACAATATTTTTATACTGTCAATAAGCGTATCTTTTTTCTTTCCTATCATTTTCTTCCAAACCGTATTATTTAAGAAGCTTACTCTTTGTTTCTCCTATATAGAATAAACATATCGTTTTCATAGCTTATCTCTGTTTTTTCTTCCAGATACTCCCATGGGATATTATCATGGGAAATATAGTACTTCCAAAAATCTGCCGAATTAACTGCTGCAAACTCCTCGCCCTCTAAGCAAAGCAGCTTGTCCAAAATAATATAATCCGCACCATAAGGATCCTTCGTTACATCTTCCCTGCCGTAGAGGTATTTGATCAGATATTCCTGGTCACAGTCTGTCACACAGACAATCGTATTATCTTGATATTCTATCTGTTTGCACACATCTGCGACCGCCGCCTCCCGCTCTCCATATTCTGCAATGGCATCCTTACGGCATAAACGTAACATGCAGAGCAATGCAAGCACAGTAGCGACTGCACAGACAAGGCTACGGTTCTGTATCTTCCCAGTGGCACGCACAAGCAGCCAGGTAAACAATAGCGCTACCGGGACGCCAAAGTACGAAAACACCCGATAATAAGGCAGCGCCGCCTGTATGATCAGCATAAGTGGCGTCAGCGCAAATGACATGAGCAGATACCACGCTAAGAAGCCATCCTTTCCTTGTCCGCTAACGGGCATGCTTTTATGGGAAATCTGTCCGACAAGCCTCTTAACTAAGAACACGGCAATCGCTACGATGCCAATCCCTGTTAAGGCCAGTAAAGCGACGGACAGTCCCGGATAGTAATATTCATACAGCGCTTTTATCCAATCTGCAAACCGTGGCAGATATCCTTCCCTTGGCACGCTTTGAATATATGGGGTATCCAGCATATACTCCATGCCTGTCTTTAACGCGTTGAATGGGGCGTGCAAAATAATATCGATATGTCCCTGCTTGTAGCAAGGCCCATCAGGAATCTTAGATAAGAGATTAGAGCCGATGGCAAGCCATATAATCGCATATAGCATAGCCGTACAAAATGCGCTGATTAGCGCTGTAAAGAATAAACGCGCAAGTTCCCTGCCCCGCTTCTCCATTAGCAGCCATCCCCCGCCTATCACACAAAGCGGTACGACAAAATACACGCTGCTCGGCAGCGTATACAATGCCCATATAAAAGATAACGCCATTATTACATAATGCCGCCATCTCTTCTCATGAAATGCCACAATTTGTATCAGCTCGTAAAGCGCAGCCAGATACAGACAGCTTGCAAGCGCATATCCTCTTCCTTGTACGGCATATTGATTGACAATCGACATAGCCGCATAGAAACAGACCGCCATCAGTGCAAAACTTTTGGAAAAGAACTTCCTGCCTATCGCATAAAGCAGGCATAGGCTGACAAGGCTGCTGATCCATGAGATCCCTCTTAACCCGACTGCGGCATTGCCAAATAGACCAAGGATTGCCGAAAGAACCGAATATCCCACATGATTGTTGGGCAGCGGCCAATGGATCGCCGCATAAATTGGCCCGCGGCTAATAAAATAATAATACGTATAAAGCTCGTCATACCATGGCGTCAATGCAAATAGCCGCCATCCATAATAAATTGCCATCACAAAAAGCAGAAGCAGGAAAATAACAGATTCCTTATCCTTTTTCCCCCACTTCCCGCGTAATTGTTCCATTATAGCGATCACGCCTTTCATTACCGTCTAGTTTACGAAGCCGGCAAGCAGGTCACCCATCTGCTTACATCCTACTTGCGTACATCCTTCAGACATAATATCTACTGTCCTGTATCCCTCCTGCAATGCTTTCAGGACAGCCGCTTCTATCGCCTCTGCCTCTTTATCCAGATCAAAGCTGTAGCGAAGCATCATCGCCGCAGACAGAACCGTTGCGATCGGGTTCGCAATATCTTTACCTGCAATATCGGGCGCAGAGCCATGGCTCGGCTCATAAAGGCCGAATTTAGAATCGTTTAAAGACGCCGAAGCGAGCATGCCAATCGAGCCTGTCACCATGCTTGCCTCATCGGATAAAATATCCCCGAACATGTTCTCTGTCAAGATCACATCAAACTGTGCCGGGTCTTTGACTAGCTGCATCGCACAATTATCCACAAGCATATGCTCTAACGTCACTTCCGGATAGTCTTTCGCTACTTCCTCCACCACTTTTCTCCATAATCTGGAGGAATCCAGGACATTTGCCTTATCCACGCTTGTCACTTTCTTCTTCCGCTTCATGGCAACCTCAAATCCTTTGATCGCGATTCGGCGTATTTCTGTTTCATCATACGTCAGCGTATCAATCGCTTTCCGTATGCCATTCTCTTCCACTGTTTTACGCTCTCCGAAATACAAACCGCCTGTCAGCTCTCTCATGATCAGCATATCAAATCCGGCTCTGGAGATTTCTTCTTTCAATGGGCATGCTCCGGCAAGCTCCTCATATAATACCGCCGGCCTTAAATTCGCAAACAGGTTCAGCGCTTTTCTAATAGCCAAAAGCCCGGCTTCCGGGCGTAAATTCGGGGGTAGCTTATACCAGGGGGAAGTTGTCGTGTCCCCGCCTATTGAGCCCATCAGCACCGCATCCGCATCTTTCGCCGTCTGGATCGCCTCGTCCGTAAGCGGTACTCCATATGCATCAATGGACGCGCCGCCCATCAGTATGTCCGTATAGTGCATGACATGTCCATATTTCCCAGCTACGGCATCTAATACTTTCTTCGCCTCTGCAACGATCTCGGGCCCGATCCCGTCTCCCGGTATACAAGTAATCTTTAAGTCCATACAATTCCCATCCCTTCCCATTTTCTTCGTTTTGATTAGCATAGCCAAAAAGCCATTTCTTTTCCGGCTTAATCAAGAATAAGATGCACCGAAATGCATCTTACTTTACTCTGTGTTTTCTCATTATTCTGCATCCGGCTTTTCGATCTGTGAAATTGCCGATTTCTGCATCGGAATACGGCAGTTCTTATTATTCCCAAACTCGATGATGACCGTATCATCCGTAATATCAATGACAATGCCATAGAAACCGCTGTTTGTCAATACTGAATCACCTACTGCAAGTTCTGCGAGCATTGCCGCCATCCTTTTCTGCTCCTTTTTCTGCGGACGAAGCAAAATAAAATACATCGCCCCAAAAATCAGCACCATATACAGAACAGTGATCACAATACCGCCGCCTGCCGGCACCGCTGCTTCTTCAGTTAATAAAATTCCCATAATTGTATACTCCTTTCTTTCTTAACCATTATGACACAGAACACTATCAGAAAACAAGCCTTTTATAATCTCTCTAGCTTCTTTTTCTTATATGCTGCGAATTCTCCTGCATCTAGCGCGTCTCTGATCTCCGTCATCATCGTGTTATAAAAATATAGATTATGCAATACACAGAACCGCATGCCTAACATTTCTTTCGCTTTTAACAAATGCCTGATATAGGCTCTTGAATAGCCTCTACTGCATACCGGGCAGCCGCATCCCTCTTCAATCGGCCGCTCGTCTAGTTCATATTGGGCATTAAATAAATTAATCTTCCCCTGATTCGTATATAGATGCCCGTGCCTGCCGTTTCTCGTAGGATAAACACAATCAAAAAAGTCAACGCCACGCTCTACCGCCTCTAATATATTCGCTGGCGTACCGACTCCCATCAGATAGACCGGTTTTTCCACCGGTAAATACGGCACGGTCTCCTCAATAATATGGTACATCTGCTCATGGGTTTCCCCTACAGCCAAACCGCCTAATGCATAACCATCCAAGTCCAATTGGGCAATCTGTTTCGCATGGCTAATACGGATATCATCAAAAATCGCGCCTTGGTTGATGCCAAATAGAAGCTGGTTTGGATTGATGGTATCTTCTAACCGGTTAAGCCGCTCCATCTCTTTCTTGCATCTTACTAACCACCTTGTCGTACGCTCTACGGAATGCCGGACATAATCTCTATCCGCTACGCTAGAAGGACATTCATCAAATGCCATTGCAATGGTAGAGCCAAGGTTCGATTGTATCTGCATGCTCTCTTCCGGTCCCATGAAAATCTTCCTGCCGTCTACATGGGATTGGAAATAGACGCCTTCTTCCTTTATTTTGCGGAGGCTTGCTAACGAAAAAACCTGGAAACCGCCCGAATCAGTCAGAATAGGCTTATCCCAAAGCATAAACTTATGCAGGCCACCCATTTTCTTGATGATCGCATCTCCGGGCCTGACATGTAAATGGTACGTATTTGATAATTCCACTTGCGTGCCAATCTGTCTCAAATCGTCCGTTGATACGGCGCCTTTAATCGCTGCCGCAGTTCCTACATTCATAAAGACAGGGGTTTGTATGACACCGTGTACAGTCTGAAGCTCTCCACGCTTTGCCCTGCCTTCCTGTTTTAATACTCTATACATACACTGTTGTCTCCTGCTGCTGTCCTTTTAACAATTTATAAGTACTTGTCCCAAAACTCTTCCAAACATATGTTCTCACTGGTCATAATCGTAGCCGCTTCCTTCCCCACATAACGGAAATGCCATGGTTCATATTCTATGCTCGTAATATACTCTTTCCCTTCCGGGTATCTTAGAATAAAGCCATACTCACAGCTATGCTCTGCAAGCCACTTGCCTGCCGGTGTATCCCCGAATCCTTCATCCAATGACGTGTATGTATCCGAAAAAATATCTAGCGCAAGCCCAATCTGATGTTCGCTTGCCCCAGGTATCGTAACTGCCTGGGAAGCGGTTTTATATGCTTCCATATAGGAATAGCCTTGTCCCATATACAATTTTATTTTCTTATCAAAAAGCATTTCCTGCCTGTCCAGGTTCCGGTAAGGAGAACAAATGGCAAGACTGATCCCATCTGCTTTTGCCGCTTGGAGCATAGCCAGCAAATCCGCTATGATCCGCTCATCACACTGCATGCTTCCTTTAATGACGCCAAGATTAAAGCTGTAATCTTCCGGTATCGGATGCTGCTTGTTGACCAGCACAAGCCGCCAGTCGCTGCTGTCAAATACGATTTCCTCTTTTTCTTCCCTGCCTGTCTCACCTTCTACCGCATATGTTTCCGTTATCTCCAGAATATCGTCTAACGTATAGGAATCCATATTCTCTATTTCTTCCGTGTCGTTATATTCTTTAATCGTCTTTTCCACTTCCTGCATCATGCTTTCGTCCGGTTCGATCTCAATCTCGTCAGCAAGCGCTACGTCCGAATCTTCCACCACAACATCATGCGCCTCCTGCGCATTGATAAAGCTTGCCTGTCCTTCGAACACAGCAAAAGAAAAGCTACAGCTTGACATAAAGAATACCAACGTGAACGCAATGCTCACGTATCTTTTCTTATTAAGCGCCAAATGCCACCCAAAATGATAAAAAGCCAATACAACCACCATTACCATAAAAAAAGGGTACTTTAACAGACTGTTTCTATTATTCAGTTCTTTATATTTTTGTATGATTTTATCCCGAAAAGTCTTCTTCATTTTGCCACATCCACTATGTAAATGATAAATACCTAATTTATATCATAGCACATAATTTTGATTTGTAAATCATTTTTGTTATGTAAATCAAAAAAATTAATGGTAAAAATACTAAAATTTGTACAACATGCTCCTCTCTTTTCAGATTCCTAAAATTATGCTATACTGACAAAAAATAAAAACAAGGGAGATTTTATTATGGCTGGCTCATCTTATGGCAGAATTTTTCAGATCACAACATGGGGAGAATCCCACGGAAAAGCGCTTGGCGTCGTTATTGACGGCTGCCCCGCCGGCCTTTTTCTATGTGAAGACGACATCCAACTTTTCCTAGACCGCCGCAAACCCGGCAAGACTCATATCTCCACGCCGCGAAAAGAAGAGGATAAAGTAGAAATCCTCTCCGGCATTTTCGACGGGAAAACTACCGGGACACCGATTTCCCTGATCATCCATAATACATCGCAGCGTTCTTCTGATTATAGCGAGATCGCGAACTATTATAGGCCCGGTCACGCCGACTATACTTTTGAACAAAAATATGGATTCAGAGACTATCGTGGCGGCGGGCGTTCCTCTGCAAGAGAAACAATCGGAAGAGTCGCCGCAGGTGCGATTGCCTCAAAGCTGCTCTCCTCACTCGGTATCCATCTGACCGCTTATACCCGCTCCATCGGCCCTGTGGCAATTGATGAAAACGCTTTTGAAGCGGCCGCCATCTTAGAAACAGCGACCTGCATGCCTGACCGTGCCGCTTCCGAAAGAGCAGAGGCGTATTTAGCCGGCTGTATGAAAGACTATGATTCCGCGGGCGGCGTCATCGAATGTAAAATAGACGGATGCCCCGCGGGGATCGGTGAGCCAGTCTTTGATAAGCTTGACGCTGCGCTTGCAAAAGCAGTTATGTCAATCGGCGCCGTTAAAGCCGTTGAGATCGGCGATGGCATACAAGTCTCTACACGCCGCGGATCTTCCAATAACGACGCTTTTATCATAAAAGACGGGAAAGTAGCGAAAGAGACGAATCATGCCGGAGGCATTTTAGGAGGCATCAGCGACGGCTCCGCAATCATTCTGCGGGCGCACGTCAAACCGACGCCTTCTATTTTCCAAAAGCAGCATACCGTCAACCGGCAAGGCGAAGAAATTGAGATTGCCATCAAAGGAAGGCATGATCCCGTCGTCGTTCCACGGGCAGTCGTCGTGGTAGAATCCATGGTTGCCATTACTCTCCTAGACGCTATGCTGACCAACATGGGCGCACGGGTAGAGAATTTAGCGAAAATCTATGGGAAATAATATGCGCATGGCAATCATCCGCCTACATTAGAAGTTATCTAACAACTCTAAGTAGAAATCGTTATAATCCTTGCGCTCTTCTTTCACAAACTGGATCGCCGTCTTCGGGTGCTGGTTCAAGATCCCGGTCAGTAAGTATGGCACATCGTACCCCCACACTACGCCGGATTCTTTCATCGGCACGATATGGTTCTCGATGAACTTCAAGAGCGGGTTAATGCGGTACTTCGGATTTTTCAGGAATCCCAGCAATAGCTCGCTTGGACAGTTGCCGCATCCTCTGCCAAGGCTGCTGACAGTAGCATCCAGGTAGCTCACGCCAAGGCGCAGCGCTTCGATCGTATTAGCAAAAGCAAGCTGCTGGTTGTTATGCGCGTGAATACCTACCTTTTTCCCGTATTTATCCGCGATCTCCAAATATTTATTAGAAAGCCTGCTGATCTGCTCCGGATATAGGGAACCATAACTGTCCACTAAGTAAATACATCCTACGCTGCTTTGGCAAAGCAGCTCTAGCGCCGCATCAATATCAATATCGTTGGATTTGGAGATCGCCATAATATTAACCGTCGTCTCATATCCTTTTTTCGTACAGTCCTCAATCATTTCTACTGCTGCCGGGATCGTATTAATATAGGTAGCCACTCTTATCAAGTCTATCGGGCTGTCTTTTTTATTGAGAATGTCTTTCTTGAAATCACAGCGCCCCACATCAGCCATTACGGATATTCTCATATCCGTCTTATTGTCCCCGACTACGGCACGGATATCTTTGTCATCACAGAATTTCCACTTTCCAAATTTCTTCACATCGAACAATTCCTTGGATGCTTTATAGCCAAATTCCATATAATCCACGCCCGATTTGATATTTGCTTCATATAAGTCCTTCACGAACTCGTCTGTGAAAAAGAAGTCATTCACTAATCCACCATCTCTTAATGTACAGTCCATCACCTTAATTTCCGGGGTGTAGGACATTAAAGTTCTTTCTTTTTTCCCCATTGTCTCTCTCCTTCTTCGTCCCATCCTATATCGTTATTTTCTTGAAGCTCTTCTTGCCTTTTTTCACAATGAACTCTCCGTCTGCAATTTCCTCTTTGCTATATGATGCCTTGATATCGGAGACTTTCTCCCCCTGCACGGTAACGCCACCCTGTTCTACTGCGCGGCGCGCCTCGGAGCGGGACGCGGCAAGTCCGGATGCAACCAGGATGCCAAGGATATCAATCTTCCCCTCCATGAATTTGTCATCGCCAAGCTTCGCTGTCGGCATATTCTCCAAGCTTCCGCCACCTGCAAAAAGCGCTTTTGCCGCCTCTTTTGCTTTCTCTGCTTCCGCTTCTCCATGCACTAAGTTCGTCAGTTCAAACGCAAGAATCTCTTTCGCCTCATTTAACTGGCTTCCTTCCCATTTATCCATTTCATTAATCTGTTCAAGCGGCAGAAATGTCAGCATTCTTAAGCATTTGAGCACATCGGCGTCCGCCACGTTGCGCCAGTACTGGTAGAATTCGAAAGGTGACGTCTTATTCGGGTCAAGCCATACGGCGCCTTTCTGTGTCTTGCCCATTTTCTTTCCTTCGGAATTAAGCAATAAGGTAATCGTCATTGCATATGCGTCCTTGCCAAGCTTACGCCTAATCAGCTCTGTGCCGCCGAGCATATTGCTCCACTGATCGTCACCGCCAAACTGCATGTTACAGCCATATCTTTGGAATAGCTCCAGGAAATCATAACTTTGCATGATCATGTAGTTAAACTCTAAGAAGCTTAAGCCTTTTTCCATTCTCTGTTTATAACATTCCGCTGTCAGCATACGGTTTACGCTAAAATGCACACCGATGTCACGGATGAATTCAATATAATTTAAGCCGGCCAGCCATTCCGCATTGTTCACCATCAGCGCTTTCCCTTCAGAAAAGTCAATAAAGCGGCTCATCTGTTTCTTAAAGCATTCACAGTTGTGCGCAATGTCCTCTTTCGTCATCATCGTGCGCAAGTCACTTCTGCCAGAAGGGTCCCCTATCATTCCTGTGCCACCGCCGATTAGCGCAATCGGCTTATTACCTGCTTCCTGTAAGCGCTTCATCAGGCACAGAGCCATGAAATGCCCTACATGAAGGCTGTCCGCCGTCGGGTCGAAGCCGATATAAAAAGTCGCGCTCCCATTGTTGATCAGCTCACGGATTTCTTCTGCATCCGTTAATTGTGCAAGCAGTCCTCTTGCCTGTAATTCTTCATAAATTTTCATATGATCCTCCATTCCGGAGCGTTTACGCAATATGCGGCACACCATCCATTTATGTCTGCCACCAGGCAAATCTGTGTCGCTCCTGCACAAATTTGATCCTGCACTGGTTTGGATGAAAACAATCATCAAAGCAGCGTGAAAAATACAATAAAAAAACCTCATCCTAATGAAAGGACGAGGCATAAACCCGTGTTACCACCTAACTTCGTAAACAGCTCGCGCTGTCTACCTCACTAAGTACAACCGCTTCGCGGTGATACTCTCCTGCTATAACGTGCATTCCTCCGTCATGGCCTACTAACGAAGATACTCTGCTCCCATGCTCTTATCCTATATGCCGGCAAAGGTAATGCCATGGAAAAGCAATCTATGAATATCCTTCTATTCTGCCATAAAGCTCCAAGATGTATTCGTAAAAGATTTCCCGCGCGCCTCTCATCAACCGGCTGCTTTCTGTCCGCTCCATCATTTACTACTTGTTCTTATCAACGCCTGTAACTATTGTAGTGTATTAACTAGTTTGTATCTTATCCGATCATGCCGGATTTGTCAAGATGGAATTTCTAAATATTCTCACATCATTTTTAAATATTGTAGTAGCATAGATGATCAGGACATACAAACCCGGCTACTTCCTACTTATTCACCATCAGTTTCACCATTGCCTGTTTTAATCCGTTCACCGTCAGCTTATACATAGGGAACATTCCTTTAATGGCTGTCTCCGCCTCTCTCCACGGCGCATGCCCCGGTGCCATTTTCGGGTTTAGCCAGACGATTTTCTTATAATGTTTCTTCATAAGCTGGAGCCATTCCATTCCGGAAAGGCCACCGTTTGGCCCTCTGTAGTTCCCGGATGTGGAATATAACTCTTCCGGTGCCATCGCAGCGTCCCCGACAATAATGACTTTATAGTCGCTGTCTAAGTTACGGAACATCCACTCCGTATCAATCCAGTCGCCGTTTTCACATTCCGGTGTCTTATAGAGCTTGGAATAGATACAATTATGGAAATAATAAGTCTTGACATCCTTATAATGGTTCGATTTATGCACCGACTGGAACAGCTCATTGAGCAAATTGCTATAAGGTATCATCGTTCCGCCCGAATCCATGAGCAGGAGCAATTTAACAGCATTTTTCCTTGGGCGTTCCATCACGATTTGCAGGCAGCCGCCATTATTACATGTCTTATCGATCGTACCGTCGATATCAAGCTCGGTCTTAGGGATATCGAGTTTGGAGGAAAACTGGCGCAGCTTACGCAGTGCCATCTGGAACTGTCTGTTGTCCAGAATCCTGTCATCCCTAAAGTCCTTATACTTCCTTGCGCCGATGACTTGGAAAGCAGACTGGTATCCGGTAGAGCCGCCTACTCTGATACCGCCCATATTGCCGCCGGTATTGCCAAAAGAAGTCTTGCCCATCGTCCCAATCCAGAAACTCCCGCCGTTATGCTCGGAATCCTGGTCACGCAGGCGGTCTTTGAACTTCTGCTCCACATCCTCTTTGTCCACCTGGATCTGCTCTTCGTTCATGACGCTTCGCATTTCTTCATGCTGCTCGTCTATCATATCGGATTTATCCAGCCATCTGAGCATATTCTTGCTGATTTCATTTTCTGACTGGATGCCTTTGAATACTTCGTCAAACGCCATATCGAACTTATCAAATTCCGTCTCTGACTTAACGAGGATCATCCGCGCGACATAGTAAAAATCAGTCAGGCTGCTGTTACATAAGCCTTTCGAGAGCGCATCCTGCAATGTCAGCCATTCCGTTAAAGTAACATGGAGCCCTTTTGCCTTTAATGTATAAAAGAATTTGCTAAACATATCGTTACCATGCCCTTTTTAATCCGTTCTATGCCTCAAAGTTTCCAAATCTTCATCTTTCTTCACGACTACACCGATAAATGGCAATTCTTCCCTTAGCCTGTCAGTGGCAATCCCGCCGATCTGTAGCGCGTTTATCCAGTCAATCAGCTCCGAGGTGCTTGGCTTCTTGCGGATGTCCTTAATGGAACGAATCCAGTAAAATACATCCATAGCATCTTTTAACAGCTTCTCTTCCACATCCGGATAATGTGTCTTAACAATCTCTTCCATCAGTTCTGCATTGGGGAAATCAATGTAATGGAAAATACATCTCCTAAGGAAAGCGTCCGGCAGCTCCTTCTCCGCATTGGAGGTTATAATCACAATCGGGCGGTGTTTCGCTTTTACGGTGCGCTTCGTCTCATGGATATAGAACTCCATCTGGTCCAGTTCCCATAATAAGTCGTTAGGAAACTCCAAATCTGCCTTATCAATCTCATCAATCAGCAAAACGACCTGTTCATCGGAATCAAACGCCTCTCCTAACTTGCCAAGCTTAATATACCTGGCAATATCATCCACGCCTTCTTCCCCAAATTGCCCGTCATAAAGCCTTTGTATCGTATCATACACATACAAGCCTTCCTGCGCTTTCGTCGTAGACTTGATATTCCAAATGACTAGCTTCTTGCCAAGTGACTCTGCCACTGCCTGCGCAAGCATTGTCTTGCCCGTGCCAGGCTCCCCCTTGATCAATAACGGCTTCTGCAATGCGACCGCAACGTTTACGCTTGCGAGCAGTTCCTTGGATGCTACATATTGCGAAGTGCTTGTAAATGTTGTTTTTTCTCCACTCATCTCCTGATTTCCTTCCTCTTTCTTATGACAATTTCTTGGCAATCCCTATCAACAATGCCTATGCCCAGACAGTTCCCGGCTAGACAAATATTTGTATTATGGCAAACATTATATTGCCTTTCTATCTCATTTTATGTTACGATATTTTAGGCATAAAAGCAATATCTTCACTGCAATATGTTACAGCAAATTCTTTTAGAAAGGAATTAGATTAAAATGATAAATGATTTATTGCAACGTACAAAAACATGCGTTTCTTTCGAAGTCTCTCCTCCCAAGACCGAAGAAGAATTCCAGGCTGTTTTTCAAAAGTTGGACACTATGGCTGCGCTAGCGCCGGATTTCATCAGCACTACCTATGGCGCAGGCGGTTCCAGGGCTGGGAAGACCATAGAAATCGCATCCTATATCCAGCAAAAGCTACATATCGACGCGGTTGCCCATATGACATGTGTCGGCTTCAAGAAAGAGGACTTAAAAAATAATTGTGAACTATTGGCGAAAGAAGGGATTACCCATGTAATGGCGCTTCGGGGCGACAGGCCGCAAGCCATGTCTGACGAGCAGTATAATAGCAGGGAATTTTTCTATGCGACTGACATGATACGCTATCTAAAGGCCAATACCTCTCTCCAGCTTGCCGGAGCATGTTACCCGGAGAAGCATTACGAAGCAGAAAGCTTCGAGAGCGATTTAATGCATTTAAAGGAAAAAGTTGATGCAGGCGCAAGCTTCCTCATCACACAGCTTTTCTTTAGCAATGACTTATTCTACCGTTTCAGGGAGCGCGCCGAAAAAGCAGGCATCACGGTGCCGATCTGTGCAGGGATCATGCCGATCACAAGTGCAAAGCAAATAGGGACAAGCGTCACTTTATCAGGATCTTCCATTCCGAAGGAGCTTGCTGACCTAATCGCCAATCATGGAGAAGACAAAGAAGACATGCGCAAAGCAGGCATCGAGTATGCCATCCGCCAGATCCAGGATCTGAAAGCACATGGCGTAGACGGCATCCACATCTATACGATGAACAGGCCAAAGACCACGGCTGAGATTATGGCGCAGATATAAAAGCATATAGAAAAGAAAGCCGACAGCGATGAATCTACTCCCCACAACAGCAGGAAATGGATTCATATGCTATCGGCTCTTATTTTGTTCCTTTTGGTCAGACTCGTGGCATGAGACAGATGTCCCGCAACCGACTAATCTACCTAAATGACCCGTTCTATACTTCTTCCTTTTCTTCCCATGGTATCAATGGATTTTCAATCTTCTTGTCCCGAAGCATCAGGCTGCCGACTGCTTCCGCTGCCGATTTCCCCTGGAATAAGACTTCGTTGACTTGCTCAATGATCGGAAGCTGCACATGATATTTCTCGGCAAGGCCCATAGCCGCTTTGGCGGAATATACGCCTTCTACAACCATCTTGACCTCAGCCATCGCCTCTTCCATTGAATATCCTTTTCCAATCAGAATGCCGGCGCGCCTGTTCCTAGAGTGCATGGAAGCACATGTCACGATCAAATCCCCGATTCCCGTCAGGCCGCTGAATGTTTCCCACCTGCCGCCCATGACTGTCCCTAACCTTGCAATTTCCGTAATGCCTCTCGTAATCAAGGCTGCTTTCGTATTGTCTCCATAACCAAGCCCGTCCGCAATCCCTGCCGCCAGCGCCACAACATTTTTCAGCGCTGCTCCAAGCTCGATCCCCAGCACATCCGGGCTGATATATACGCGGAAGACTTCATTCATAAATATATTCTGTAAATATTCTGCCGTTTTCTTCTTCTTAGCGCCTACCACGATCGTAGTCGGGATTCCCCTCCCTACTTCTTCTGCGTGGGAAGGACCGGACAATACCGCCACCTGTGCTTGTGGTATCTCTTCCTCAATAATCTCTGACAACGTAAGCAATGTATTCTCTTCGATTCCTTTCGCCACATTGACAATAATCTGCTTCCCGTCCACATAAGGCGACATGCTCTTAGCCGTGCTTCTCGTATATGGCGAAGGCACGGCAAGCACTAAGATTTCTTTATTCTGTACTGCTGCCTTCAAATCCGTTGTAAATATCATATCTTCCGGGAGCTTTACGCCCGGGAGCTTCTCCTTATGCTCATGCTCCGTACGCAGCATCTCAATTTCATTCTCCATAATCGACCAGACTGTGACTTTATGCCCGTTACGGTGGAGCAATACCGCCAATGCCGTCCCCCAGCTTCCTGCGCCGATAACGCTTACATCTGCCATACCATTTATCTCCCTTCTACTTATCTTCTTTCTTATGCGTCAGATAGGTCTTTCTCTCTTCCCCTTTCAGTAAACGGGCTATGTTCTCACGATGTTTGTAATAAGCCATCACAGTCAGGAATGCCGCTATCACATACAATTCAATTAAATGTGCCTGGCTCATTCCAAAAGTCCCCGCCTGCCCAAGTACGACGATCTCAATGATAAAGCCGGCATAAACGAGCAAAGAGCCAAGCGATACATAATGAGTCGTAAAGAAAGTCCCGAAAAACAAAAGCACGCCCACCGGAATAAAATAAGGATGGAAAGAAAGTATCAATCCGGCAGTGGCCGCTATGCCCTTTCCTCCTTTAAACTGTAGATAGAACGGAAAATTATGTCCAAGGATCGCGCCTGTTGCCGCATAAAGCTTCAAAAGATAGACCATTTCAGGATGGCTTTTGCCAAAGAGGATCCCCGTCACTACAATCGCCAGGATACATTTGATAATATCGCCAAAAAGCACCAGAAGGCCTGCCTTTGTGCCAAGCACGCGCATGGTATTCGTCGTCCCCGCATTACCGCTTCCATAATTCCTAATATCGATCCCATGCAGCTTTCCATAAATATAGGCTGTTTGGAAAAGACCGAAAACATAACCAATCACCAAACATATTATCCGTTCCACTTTATTTATTTTCCCTTCTTTCTCTTATAATAAACTTAAGCGGCGTACCTCTGAATCCAAATGCCTCCCTGATCTGGTTCTCGATATATCTCGTATAAGAAAAGTGCATTAGATTCTTATCATTCACAAAAATGACAAAAGTAGGCGGTTTCACCGAGACTTGCGTAATATAATATAAACGCAGCCTTTTGCCTTTATCTGACGGAGGCTGTTGTAACGCTACTGCTTCCGCTAAAATCTCATTTAAGACGCCTGTCGCAACGCGCATTGCATGGTTCTCGTTCACGATATCTATCAGCTCATACATCTTAAACAGCCTCTGCCCCGTCACCGCTGAGACAAACGTAATCTCTGCATAAGGCGCAAAAGAAAGCACTTGCTTGACTTTCTGGGTGAACTGCTTCACGGTCTTGTTGTCTTTTTCAATGGCATCCCATTTATTCACGGCGATAATCATCGCCTTCCCTCGCTCGTGCGCAATTCCTGCTATTTTGGCATCCTGCTCTGTAACGCCCTCTACCGCATCAATGACAAGGACTGCAATGTCTGCGCGTTCTACTGCCGAAACGGTACGGATGATCATATAGCGTTCTAACTCTTCTTTGATTTTATTTTTGCGCCGAAGGCCTGCTGTATCAATGAACACATATTCCTTGCCCTGATGGGTGATCTGTGTATCCACTGCGTCCCTTGTCGTTCCGGCGATATCTGAAACAATCAGCCTGTTTTCCCCGATCAGTCTATTGATGATAGAAGACTTTCCAACATTCGGTTTCCCGACAATCGCTACTTTAACCCTATCGTCTTCTTCCTCTTCTTTCGCCATTTCCTTGTCAAAATGAGAAGACACTTCATCAAGCAATTCACCAAACCCAAGTTTGTTCACAGAAGAAACCGGAAAAGGCTCCCCGATGCCAAGATTGTAGAATTCATACACATCTGGCATGTATTTTTGAAAGTTGTCTACTTTATTGACCGTAAGCACAACCGGCTTCCTGGAACGCCTAAGCATATCCGCCACCTTGGCGTCCGTATCTACCAATCCCTGTTTCACGTCCACCATGAATATGATCACATCCGCAGTGTCAATGGCAATCTGCGCCTGTTCCCGCATCTGCGATAAGATGATATCATGGCTCTCCGGCTCAATGCCTCCCGTGTCTATTAACGTAAAGTTCATATCCAGCCAGGAAACATCCGCATAAATCCTATCTCTTGTGATTCCCGGCGTATCTTTTACAATCGAAATTTTTTCTCCTGCCAATGCATTGAACAGTGTGGATTTTCCTACATTCGGCCTTCCTACCACCGCCACGATCGGCATGGATCTTCGCTTTGCCATAGTACCTCCATTTCTATCTTGCTGTAGCGTCCGCTACAAGCTCAGCCTATTATTGCTTGTACCAAGTCATGTCCGCTTGATTTTACAATATCTACCTTCACTTGTAAAGCTTTTTCCATCTCCGTCACCGTAATATCATCCAAAAAATAATCCTCGCCACTGCGCAGCACATTCTGCGGCAGCAATACCCGCTCTCCCAAAGCCTGCCCTTTTAGCTGCATGATCATATCCTGGCCTGTCAAAAGCCCTGACACTGTAATGCGCTCCCCAAAATAATGATTCTTAATCGCATATACGTGAATGGTAAGCCTTGGAAAACGCAACATGAGCTTCTCCGCCATTTGTTTTATATAAGGATATGCCAGTTCCCCTGTCACCAACGATAATTCCTCCGGACGGACATGCCGGGCGTCCATCTCTGCTATTCCTGCCATGGCATCCTCGAATTCTTCCAGCAATAACCTGAGCATCCCTACGCCGTTTTCTAATTGCAGATAGCCATCGTAGCGTTCTTCACCTGGCAGTTCCCATCCCGCCAGGATATACCATTCGTCGGACGCATGGACAAAATGCAGACCGTGTTTTGGATAAAGCTTATCCTGCCATTTATGAATGCATTGTAAAACAGCAACGGCATCTTCTTTCGTAAAAGGCTCTAACGGATAGAGGCCTTCCCTATATTTAGACAGTCCAACCGGGACAACCGACACGCTCTCCAAATGCGGCAGATACTCCGTTAAATCCGCTATAGTGCGCTCTAACTCTGCACCGTCATTAATCCCCTTGCACAAGACGATCTGTCCATTCATGGCAATGCCTGCCTCATATAGCTTTTGCACCTGCGCAAGCGCCTTGCCTGCGAAACGGTTCTGTAGCATCATGCAGCGAAGCTCTGGATTAGTCGTCTGGAAAGAAATATTAATAGGAGATAAATGATAACGGATGATCCTGTCAATATCATCGTCATACATATTCGTTAACGTCACATAATTCCCCTGCAAAAAGGACAGGCGCGAATCGTCATCCTTAAAATATAATGTCTTGCGCATCCCTTTCGGCATCTGGTCAATGAAACAGAAAATACATTTATTGTGGCAGGAGCGGTAATCATCCATCAGGCCGTTTTCAAATTCTATGCCCAAATCTTCATCATACTCTTTCTCAATTTCTAAAAGCCATTCTTCACCGTCTCTTTTGCGTACCAGCACTTCTATATATTCATCCTGTACCAAATATTGATAATCAAAAATATCAGTAATGTCATTGCCATTAATCTGTAACAGAATATCGCCTGGCACTATACCCATTTCCTCGGCAATAGAGCCTTTCCCGACATCTTTGATACTATGTTGTATATGGGGCATTGTCTTTTCTCCTGTTCCTTTCTATGGCGGCTTCAATAAGAATTACGTAGTAATTCTTATGACGCAAGCTACCAAGCTTGCGTCTATCATAGCCGCAAAAGCTGTAACCCATGGCGACTTCAGTAAGAATTACGTAGTAATTCTTATGACGCAAGCTGCCAAGCTTGCGTCTATCATAGCCGCAAAAGCTGTAACCCATGGCGACTTCAGTAAGAATTACGTAGTAATTCTTATGACGCAAGCTACCAAGCTTGCGTCTATTATACCACACGCATACACAAAAGTAATCATAACTTTGTTCCCCTATTAATCATATAAACTGCTTGACTCCCATACGGCATAATGTTATAAAAGAATTGAGACATATTTTTAAGATTGGAGAATATTATGCCTAATATTGAACAACTAAAGACTGCAATGCCTGTTGCTCCGGTTAACATTCTCACAACGGCAGCAGCTTTGCCCATTGCACAAAAGATTAACAGCTATTTGGTAGAATTCCGGCAGAATCTGAATAACAGTTTTAAGAACGATCCGGCCTTTTTCGGTTATATGGAAGAAAACTATTTGACACAGGTGGATTGCCCGCGCTTCGGAAGCGGGGAAGGGAAAGCCATCCTTAATCATTCTGTCAGAGGGAAAGATATTTTTATCCTGACAGACGTCTGTAACCATAGCATTACCTATCATATGAACGGTTTCATCAACCACATGTCCCCTGATGACCATTATCAGGATTTAAAAAGAATCATTGCGGCAATCAACGGAAAGGCACACCGCATCAATGTCATCATGCCCTATCTCTACGAAGGCAGACAGCATAAAAGAAACGGCAGGGAATCTCTAGACTGCGCTTTTGCGATTGAAGAATTGATGAACATGGGCGTATCCAATCTGATTACCTTTGACGCCCATGACCCTAGAGTACAAAATTCCGTCCCGTTAAAAGGCTTTGATAACTTTACCCCTAATTATCAGTTCATGCGGGCGCTGCTCCATACGGAAACTGACCTCATAATTAATAAAGAACACACCATTGTGATCAGTCCGGACGAAGGCGCTCTTGACAGAGCCGTATATTTCGCCAACGTACTCGGAGTTGATACCGGTATGTTTTATAAGCGCCGCGACTATTCGACTATCGTAAACGGTAAGAATCCTATTGTCGCACATGAATTCCTGGGTGACAATATCGACGGTAAAGACGTGATTATCATAGATGATATGATCTCTTCTGGTGGCAGCATGATTGATACTGCCAAACAGCTTAAGAAGATGAACGCTAAACGGGTATTCATCTGCTGTACCTTCGGCCTATTTGCTGACGGCTTAGGCGCTTTTGATGAAGCATACGAGAAATGTTATTTCGACCGCATCATTACGACCAACATGTGCTATCAGCCTCCGGAACTCATGGAGAAGCCATACTATCAGGAAGCAGATATGAGCAAATTCATCGCTACCATCATCAATTTCATGAACCATGATGTATCTATGTCCAATATCTATACGCCTACGGAGAAAATCCATAAGATTCTCGCCAAATATAACAACCGTGAAGAAGGCGCCTTAGACAGCTAATTGAATAAGAAGCTAAAGGATACCAATATTACAAATAAAAAGAAGGACGCTAATTGCCATCCTTCTTTTTATTTCGTTATAAAATCTTTTTATCACACCATTTGCGCTTTCTAGATTAGCCTTTCACCGCTCCCATGGCAATACCTTGTGTAAAGTATTTCTGGAAAGCAATGAAGATGGCGATAATCGGAACCGCTGCTAACGTCGCCCCAGCCATAATCAAGCCGAAGTCAGTTGAGTTCTCTGCCTGCAATTTGGCAATACCAAGCGAAATCGTCAGCTTACTGGTACTATTTAACATAATCAACTGCATAAAGTAATCATTCCAGCTATTGATAAAGGTAAAAATCGCTAATGCACCGATACCAGGTTTAATCATCGGTAAGACAATATTGATAAATGTCTTCGCTTCTCCCGCTCCGTCAATCCTTGCGGCTTCCAGCATCTCTCCCGGAACGCCCTCCGAGAACTGCTTCATGAGGAATACGCCAAAAGGCCAGCCGACTGTCGGGAAAATGACCGCCCAGATCGTATTATATAAAGACAACGACGACATTTCCCGTAGCAACGGGATTAAGATAACCTGTTTTGGCAACGCCATTGCGCATACTATCAGCGTAAACAAAAGATGTTGGCCTTTGAAGCGCTTCTTAGCCAGCGCATACCCTGCCATCGCTGCGGTAATACAAGTAAGCACCATTGCCATGACTGCCATAAATACGGTATTCACCAGCCAGCGGATTGCCGCAGGCACTACTGGCCCCGCCGTAAAGATGATCGGATTGCCGTCTTCTGTGAACTTACTGCTAAAAGGTATCCCCAATTCCCACAACGGCGCCGTCTGTTTGCTGAACAATTTCCTGAAATTGTCAAGCACCCATTCCTTTGGGAACCAGTCCGGGGATGTCGCATTGATGGATGCCGCCGTCTTAAATGCACCCGTTACAATCCAGTAAAGAGGAAAAGCAAATAGAATCGCAAGGATTACCAATATAATCAATGATATTGTTTTATAAATACCCGTTCGTTTTACATCTGAATTCATACTTTCACCTCCTACTTTTCCTTAGCCAGCTTAAACTGCAGCGCGGAAAGGAGTGCAATGAAGATTGCCAAAACCACGCCCATTGCGTTTCCATAACCATAACGGTAAAGCTTAAACGCCGAATAGTAAATATAATACATAACCGTATCCGTACTATGGTTCGGCCCGCCGGAAGTCAACAACTGAATCAATGCAAAACACTGGAAGCTGTTGATTGTGGTAATAACGAGGATATATAATGTCGTTGGCATAATCAACGGCCACTTGATTTTCCAGAACTGCTGGAAATGGGTGGCTCCGTCAACTTCAGAGGCTTCTACTAAAGAGGTATCCACATTGCCTAGCGCAGATACATACAATACAATCGGCTGTCCGACGGAAGTCGTAAACAGGATCAGAATGATACACCACAATGCAAACCGTTCATCCCCAAGCCAGTTTATATTCTTATCAATTAACCCAAGTCCTTTTCCCACATAATTGAAAATACCATAATAATTGTTATACATCCACTTCCATACTACGGTAACCGCTACGGAACCGGTTACTACCGGAAGATAAAAAACACAACGGAAAGTAGACAGGATAGGGCCCTTTAGCTTATAGATCACGGCAGATACCCAAAGTGAGAAAATACATACCGCAGGCACCGACACGATAACGATAACAAATGTGTTTTTCAAGGAACGAAGAAAAATTTTGTCTTTCCACAGTTCCGCATAATTTTTGAATCCTATAAAAATGTCTTTTGCATCTTTTCCCATCGTAGAATCAAAGAAACTCGTATAGATACAAAGAATCATAGGGATAACAACAAACCCTATGAAAAAAACCATATTCGGCAGAAGGAAGAGATAAGCCGAGCGTGTTTCCCGACGAACCAGCACTTTGCTTCTGCTTGAAAGGTTGGATGATCTTGCCATAACTACACCCCTTTCCTTCACTTACTCAACATAGGAAGGAACTACTATTCCCAACCATGGATAAGATGTTACGACAGCCGCCAGGGGGATATCCCCCCAGCCTACTGCCTATATAAGTTGATCCTTAGTTCCCTGCACCCGCAGCCGTATTCGCATTTGTCACAAATGTGCCTACTTCTGTCGTTACGTCGCCGCCTGTACCGATACGCTGTAACATATTCCACCATTCCGTACGTGCTTCCGCCCAGCCCGGAACTACTTGATAGTAGTCACCCATAGAAGGCATAAAGTAAGTAGAGAACATATCCATAGTCTCTGCGGTTTCCATACCATCGTAAATACCTGTCAGAGTCGGTCTTACCGGGAAATACGTAGAAGCTTTTACGCTTTCTTTCACCTGGCTTGGCTCATTGCAGATAAAGTCAATGAAAGCCTTTGCCGCATCGATCTTCGCCTGGTCGCCATTATCAAAGATACCAAATCCCCAGATACCGCCACAAAGCTCTGTTTTTCCATCATCAGAAGGGAAAAGCATAGGCAGGATCGTATCGCCATTATTCGTCGTGCCTGCTGCCGCATTATCCGTATTGGTCTGCTGTGCCGCATTCCAACAGAAAGACATCGCTAACGTGCCGTTACGGAATAATGTGATTTCTTCACCACCATTGATGGAAGCGTCAAAATTAATTCCGTCCTGTGCATATAATGTTTCTAACGCTTTGATGTTCTCTGGCGTATCTGCCGTATAAGCTGTATGTTCTGCATTGGTGAAGGTACTGCTATAAAGGTTATTGATGATCGCTCTTGTACCCTGGTCACCGCCCTGTCCGGAACAGTAGATTGCAGCTACATTTTCATGTCCGGAATCATACACTGCCTGAACTGCCTTTAAGAAGTTCTCGGTTGTCCATGTATGGTTCTCAACGTCCAGATACTGCATAGCATCCGCTGCCTCGAAAATGTTCTGGTTGATAGCCATACAATGCGCTACCATACAAAGAGGATACTCATAATACTTGCCGTCAGCGCCTTTGCAAGCAGATTCAACAGAATCATAAATCTCTCCCCCTGCTTCAGTTGCGAAGAGGTCTGACAAATCTACCATAAGCCCTCTGGCGCCCCAGTTTGCTACCAGACGCTCCGGTCCTTCCATGACAATATCAGGAGCCTGGCCACCTTCAATCGCTGTATTTACCTGATCATCACCATTCGTATAATCGAGATATTCCACAGTTACCGTAACTCCCGGATATGCTGCATTAAAGCTTGCTATCAGGCTATCAACCGTTGCGGAATCTCCCCAATTACCAATCGGATAAGTCCACAATGTAATGGATGCATTCAAATCCGATGTACTGCCTTCCGTGCTTTCAGCGGTATCTGCCGCTGCATTATCAGCAGGCGCCTCCGGTTCTGTCGCCGGTGCTGTTTCTGGTTCCTTTGCCGGTGCCTCTTGTGTCTGTGCCGGCTCAGGCGAACTTCCACATGCTACCAAAGACAACGCCATAGCCGTAGATAGACCGAGTGCCATAAGTTTTTTTGTCACCTTTTTCATAAATTCCATCTCCTTTTTTTTTATTTATTTTCGCAGATAATCCTATAGTATGATAGGAATCATCTGTAAAAACCATTGCTTACTCTTCTGCCTCGTCAGTCTGCATCAAGACTGCTATTTCCTCCTCAGTCAGATACTTGGGGAAAATACGTTCAAGGAAAAGAGAAACCAAAAGCACGGTAATGACTGGCATGAACACAAGCGGCCACCACTGTTCTATGATGAATACTGCTGTTTCTACTGTCAGCATGACAATAATCACCGTCGAAGGCAGATGCCGCAAAGCCATAATGAATGCCGTTCGAATCAACGCCCCCGTTTTAAACGTAAACCGCCCCATCAAAGGGAATATATAGCAGAAAACACCTACCGGTACCACAAGCAATACATAATATGCCATATACATGACTACTCCTGCCGATGTTGAAATATTGTTCGCCATAACATTGTATCCCCATGCCAGGAATACCGCAATAGGCAAGCAAAGCAGGGTGACTGGTATTCCCTGTTTCAAATTGTCCCTAAACGCCCGCAGATACATCCCAAACGCTTCATCCTTCTTATGGCGGAAGTTCTTCACTGCGGTATAATATAATGCTGCCGTTGCAGGGCCGATCGTAACAACCGGCATACAGAACAGGATCCATAGCAGAGACAGACCTACAATGTCCACTCCTCTGGCCAACATTCTGAAAAACAGGTTTTCCGGGTTAAAAATATCCTGCCACATCCGTATCACCCCTTCGACAATCAGTCCATGCCTTCCTGCAAGCTCCCCGCTTTCAGTGCCCGCAGAGTATCATTGTACATATGCGCTTTCTCATATTTCCTGTTACTGACATAGAAATTATAAATCGTATCTAACATGACCAGAATCGGAAACTGCGGAGATATGACATTGCCATGGTTTAGATAATTCAAAGAAGCAACAAGCACTACCTCACTACAGAAATCCGCATAAATATCTTTGTCATTTGCCGTAAATATTACTGTTTTTGCACCCTTTTTATGTGCTTCCCGCAGAAGGTACAATACCTCTTTCGTCTCCCCGCTTAACGTGAAGCCACACACAAGGCTCTGCTTGTTAAGAAATACCGCCTGCATGCGCATTCGATCCGTATCCTGTAAAGAATCAATATCTACGCCAATCCGCATGAACCGGCTTTCCATTTCGCTTGCTGCCAAGCCTGAACTTCCTTTCCCGCAGACCACGACCCGCTCCGCTTCAAACAGGTAATTCACCACTCTTGCAAGCTGTGCCTCATCCATGAGGCTATACGTTTTATTTAAAAGTTCCTGGTAAGTATTCAGCACCATTCTGGTACTGTTTGCCACAAACTCACTTTTCTGGGTAAATGTTTTCTCATATTGATAAATGAATTCCCGGTATCCATGAAAACCGCATTTCTTCGCAAACCTTGAAAGCGATGCCTCGGATACGAATATTTCCTTCGCTACATTTTGCGCGGAAAAATCTATTTCACGTCGATTATTTAAGAAAAAATCTGCTATGTTCTTCTCAACATTCGTAAAACTGTCATATTTAGATTCCACAATAGGGACAATTGATTTTATATAACTGTTCATAAATCCCCTTTAACTCTATATCCTTCTTCTTTTGGTTGCTCTTTCAGGCTTCCCAATGATATGATAATGAAAAACACTAGGAGGTGCCTTATGGACACTACGACCAAAACCATTGTATGCTTCGGCGATTCCAATACCCATGGCTATAATTCAGCCAATATGGGACGCTTCTCCGAAAAAGAGCGCTGGACTTGCCTGCTCGCTGATTATTTAGGCTCCGGCTACCTTGTTCGCGAAGAAGGGCTAAGCGGCCGGACAACATCTTTCGACGACCCTCTCTTTGAAGGCCTGAACGGATTTTCTTATATCCATACCTGCATGATGACCCATGAGCCATTAGACCTGCTCATTATCATGCTTGGCACCAATGATGTAAAGGAACGCTTCTCCGCTACCCCGGGGAATATTGCCAAAGGCCTTGAACGGTTAGCTGCTAAAGCAATCCATACGCCGGAAGCATGGCGTAACCAGCCAAATATACTGATCATTGCCCCGCCTCCGATAGAAGAAGCCTACTATGAAACCGAAATCGGCCCAGAGATGGGAAAGGACTGTGCGGAAAAATCCCGTGCCCTTTCCGCCCTTTACCAGAACGTAGCCCAAAGGCTCGGCTGCCATTTTCTGGATGCGGCATCCATCCCCGGTGTAGGTATGTATCCCTATGACCATATGCATCTTAGCCTGGATGGCCATAAATATCTCGCTAAAAATCTAGCCTCACTCATTCCGCAGATCTGTTAATCTGCCAGCTTCGCTTTGGCAGCGCATATCATTTGCGCTGCTTCTTTGACGATAGGCATATCCTCCGGGATCAGTGCTGCCAATGGTTTGCGTACGCTCCCAAGTTCCAAGCCTTCATTGATACGGAGGATTTCTTTGATGACAGCGTATAAGTTCCCATGCGCTTCGCACATTTTGTAAATAATGGCATCGGCATCATACTGTACCATGCGTGCCTCTTCTATCCTGCCTGCTTTCACAAGCTCATCCATTTTGAGGAACAATTCCGGCATCACGCCATAAGTACCGCCAATTCCTCCCTCGGCGCCAATCACCCGCCCACTGATAAATTGCTCATCCGGCCCGTTAAAAATGATGTAGTCTTCTCCGGCTGCCTGCTTGAACATCTGGATATCCTGCACCGGCATGGATGAATTCTTCACGCCTATCACACGAGGATTTTCCCTCATTTTCGCAAATAAGCTCATAGTCAGCGACACGCCAGCCAACTGCGGGATATTATATATGATAAAATCTGTTTCAGGAGCTGCGCTGCTAATATCATTCCAGTACGCAGCGATCGCATATTCCGGCAAATGGAAATAAATCGGGGGGATACAGGCAATCGCATCTACGCCAAGCTTCTCTGCATGAGCCGCCAGTTCCTGGCTATCCTTCGTATTGTTGCATGCAACATGGGCAATTACCGTTAATTTGCCTTGCGCTGCTTCCATTACATTTTCCAGGACAATCTTACGGTCTTCTACGCTCTGGTAAATACATTCTCCAGACGAACCGTTTACATAAACGCCCTTTACTCCCTTATCTATAAAATATTTCGTCAATTCTCTGACGCCTGTGGGGCTAATGTTCCCTTCCCCGTCATAACAGGCATAAAACGCTGGTATAATACCTTTATATTTATCCAGATTCCGCATTCCCTACACTCACCTTTCTTTTTGCTCTCTACTGTTCCAAAGCTTCTGCGAAGGCTTTCGTGATCAACTGAGGCCTTGTAATAATAGAACCGACTACCACGCTAAATGCGCCTAACTCAATGACCCGTTTTGCCTTTTCGGGTGTATTGATATTACCTTCAGCAATTACCTTATGCTTTACTTTTGCTATAATTTCTCTTAAGATCTCGAAATCATTCGCCTCAATCTTGTCATTTTTACTTTGTTCCGTATAACCTACCAATGTTGTCCCGATGAAATCAAACCCTAATTCATCTGCATGAAGCGCTTCTTCCACCGTTGAACAATCCGCCATCCACAATTGCTCTGGGTATTTTTCTTTCAATTGGGAGAAAAAGCTGTCTAACCCTATCCCTCCCGGCCTCACAGCATTTGTTGCATCCAGCGCAATGATCTCCGGCTTCACTTCCATCAATTCCTCTACTTCTTTTAATGTCGGCGTTATGTATATTTTACTGTCCACATAATCCCGTTTGACGATACCGATCACTGGTAAGTCTACCTGTGACTGGATTTCCCTGATGTCCTCTTTCGTATTTGCACGTATTCCAAACGCCCCGCCTTCCTTAGCGGCCAAAGCCATCCTTCCCATAATGAAGGATGAATGCAGCGGCTCATGGGGAAGCGCCTGACAGGATACAATCAGTTTCCCTTCCAATCGTTCCACTTTACTTGTTTCCATTTTTCATCGCCTCTCTTCCTGTCACACTATAGTATATGCACATTATAACATCCATGAAATTATTTTCAACAAAGCTTCGTGTTTTAGAAAGTGCTTCCACTTCATTTGTGCAAATTGTACACTATGTTCTTATAAAACAAGATCTTATTTGTGCCATCTTTATATTTTACTGTTTATGATTTCTTTTTTTCGTTTTCCATTAACTTCTGCACTTCTTTCGCAGCGCCTAGCATTCCGGCTGTGTTCCCTAATTTGGCAGAAACAATCTCTACGTTCCAGAAAGAAGGCATAATATGCTCTCTTAGCAGCTCCTTTACCCTGCCTACCACATATTCCTGTTCCATGACGCCACCTCCAAGGACAATCAAGGATGGGTTGAATATATGGACAAGCGTCACCAGCCCATAAACAATCTCCAAAATCCACTGGTCAATCAGGTTCTTTACTTCCGGGACGCCTATCCTGGCAAATATTTCACGTCCCGACACCAGTTCCGGGAAAGATTCAGAAACACGCTTTACCAAAGCCGTTGTAGAAGCATATCTTTCATAACAGCCACTGAATATATCAGCCTCCGGCTTTCTGTCTTCAGGATGCGTTATGATCCCGCCAAATTCCCCGGCAGAATATCCCGCCCCATTATAAACTTCACCTTTTATGACAATCGCGCCGCCAACACCTGTCCCATAGGTCAGGCAAAGGAAATCTTTCGCCCCCCTTCCCGCTCCGTAAAAGGCTTCCCCTACGGCTGCGCTGTTCACATCGTTTTGTACGGCTACCGGCACATGGAACCTCTCCTCCAACGTTTCCTTAATCCGTGTTCCCGTATAACCCGGTATATTGTCATTGGCATACAAAATCATGCCTTTTTCCGTATCTACTTGTCCCGCAGTACTGATGCCCACTGCCTGAAAATCACGGATTTCTTCTAATATCCCCACGAGCGTCTCCATGACATGCCCACTGCCAAGCTTAGCGTTCGTCGCCGTTTCCCGGGTTTGCTTTATCTCGCCGTCTTCCCATATGCCCGATTTGATGTTCGTCCCTCCAATATCAACTACCGCTATCCTCATATAATCCTCCTTTTAGCCTTGCGCCGTTTCATCACCTACGTACTTTAATCACCGCTTTCCGGATCTGTTCTTCTACTCCTCCCGTTGCTGTTCCCGGAAGATGTGGCTCTCCTGGCTCACAGATGACAAACCTTCCCTTAGCCAGATGGCACACCGCTTCACACTGACAGGATCCAAACCCAATGTCCCCTTCCTCCCGGTAGATCTTCGTGATTTCCTTATATTCCGAAGAAAAAAGGACATCTTCCCTTCCTGCGATATCAATCTGGACATCGTAATACTTTTCATGGAATTCATATTCCTTCTTATTCACTTTGGTATCTGCCTGCATCACATTGACAAAAACATTCTCTCCGTCAATGATATGCTTCCCATCTTCTAGAGAGGATAAATCCGTATCCATCATATATTGGAGCGCCCTATCCAGGTTTTGGCTAATTCCCATGTAACGTTTTGCATGCTCAATTTTGTCGTAAATCATCTTACTTCTCCTTTCTATTTGCAACCTCTGTTATCTCCTTTATAAAATGCGTTAACAAACTTGTCAAGCCAAATCTGAGATTTAGAAATTACAATCTTTATGGCTAAATTACATTCTTTATCGCTAAATTGCATTTATATGGCAGATACATGGCGTATGCAATTTTTCCAAAACGCAAAAACAGCCGCCTGGCAATCACCTTAGCGGCCGTTTTTCATTTCTGCTTTCTATTCTCCTACAATATTGTCTGGAACGTCAGGATGACTTTGAAAAGATCTCCGTCTAACTGGATCTCAAAAGTCCCGTGCTGTGCCTCCGTCAGGTTCTTGGCTATGGACAGGCCTAACCCGCTGCCTTCCGTTGTCCTTGACTCATCCCCTCTGATAAAGCGCTCTGTGAGTTCCTCCGGGTTACAGTTGAGCTCGTTAGCCGAAATATTCTTAATGGATACCTCCACGATCTCCTGTGCTCTCTCATCGCCTCCCAACAGGGAATGAATGATAATGTAGACACGTGTGCCTTCCAGCGCATATTTGTAGATATTATTGAACAAATTCTCCATCACGCGCCAGATGCTTCTGCTATCCGCCTCAATCATGACATTCGAGGCATTGACGTTCATGACTATTGTTAAGCCTTTCTCCTCAAACTTTTCCGAAAACTCTCCAATTGTCTGATTTAACAATTCTGTCAGATTGATTTTCTCAAAGTGCAGATTGATATTGCCGGAAGAGATCTTACTTGCTTCTACCAAATCATCCGTCAACTGTTTGAGGCGCTGTGATTTCTCATCCAATACCCTAATATAACTGCGCACTCTTTCGTTGTTCACTTCCTCACGTTTGATCAAGTCTACATAATTAATGATAGAAGTTAACGGCGTCTTAATGTCATGGGAAACATTCGTAATCAGATCTGCTTTCATCCGTTCGTCTTTCATACTGATTTCCACTGCATTTTTAATGCCTTTTCCAATGCTGTTGACAGACTTTGCAAGAATCAGGTTGTCCCCATGCATGTTCTCCTGGTTCACCTGATAGGAAAAGTCCCCCTCCGCAATTTTTTTAATTCCTTCTACGATGCTCTGTCTCTCTTTTACATCCGTATACAACATGAACCCAATCATCATATCAATTACAAATGCAACCAATAATCCCACAACTGCCGGCAAACTGGTGTATAAGCCGACCATGATCATCAAGAGGTTAAATACCAGCATGATCAGGAACGGCACCCATGTCCTGACAATAATGCTGCCGTTATCATATATGTCGAGCAGACAGGCAGAACCTTTGCGCAGCAATATCCGCAAGAAGCTGTCTTGCCATAATGTCTTCGCCTTCACTCGCCTTACAAGGCTATAATAAAAAAGGGCAAAAACAATGTCGAGCAGGAACGCTAAAATCCCAGCGCCAATTTTAAATCCTGTCGTGTACAGATCTTCATAACGAATCAGATCTTTTCCGTCAGTCCAAAGAAACTTCCCTACAGCGATCAATAAAATGATCACCAAAGCCGCCAAAGCCAAAACTGCCTCTGTCGGTATCCTATCAAATCCTGTCAGCCTGATCTGTGCTTTTCCTTCCTCGTCAGCCTCTTTGCCTGTTACGCCCGTCAAGTATAATAACACGGTAAAATAAAGAAGCACTGCTGCCACGACAAGGATGATCCACTGCCAGAAATAGGGAAGGTAATTCTGGAACCCTGCTTTTCCTTGTGCAAGCGCATCTTTTACCGGATAAGCAGCATCCACCCCAACCCATATCCTGATCGTCTCGGGATAGGCATAATCATATTCTTTCAAAATATTCCGGATCGTGCTTTCTTTAATCGCCGAATTACTCTCATAGATCATTTCCGAAGGGCTATAAAAAATATACTTTCCTTTATCGCCTCCAAATTTATCGCCAAACCGTTTATTGAAATACGCCAACATATTTTCATTTTTTAATTCCCCTGTCAGCTCATCTTCTGATAACAGATCTTCCATATTCGTAAAATATTCCGTACGGTCGCCGATTGTCTTCTCAATACAGTACCGCAGATTGGTATTATCGCTGGCATAATATTCCAAATAGTCAAGATACTCCTTATAATTATAAGTCAGGCTTTCCATAGCTGCCGCAACACTATTGCAAAGAGCTGTATAATGGGATAAATCCGCCGTATAGTCTTCGATATTCTTACCTTCTACCGTTTTATAACGGTTTACAAGGACCTCAAATGCAAGCCTCACATCCGGGTTCTCATTCCACTCATCCGAAGGCAGCATATTAGAAGATACATCATCCATAAATGTATAGGCGCCAATATCGGACTTCATATAACCGACATCGGTGGTATTATAGTATTTGCTTTCCGGGTCAACAATCGTCAAAATAGTCCGGTCTGCAAAAAACTGTTCCGCCTGCTCCTTTGTCATCGCAACAGAAGAATATTCTAAGCCATACTGGCACCATTTCAACAGATCTCCCAGATAATACCTGGCCGTCACATATCTGGCCGGCATGTCCTCATCACGATAATTATATGCTGTCACATCAATGATCTTATCATTGTCAAATTCCCCGTTTGTTTCAAGTTGGCTCCTAATGACGCCAAACCGAATAATATCCGCTACTGACCTTCCAAAGATCGTATTGAACAGTTCGGATTCTTCATATGTCTTATCCTGGTCTGAGGTATGCAGGCTATAGCTTGTGCTGCCTGATACGCCTTGTATGATTACCGTGGACCCTGTCGTTACGACAAGAATCGCTATCACCGCCACCGCAAGCAGCAAATGCTGCAAAACATGCAAGAATCCTCTGACCCCTCTGTCCGGTTTCCTTTTCTTTTCCCTTCTCATCCTGCCTGACCATACCTTTCATTTTCATTCCTTGTTTGCTTCCTAATTCTGTTTCTCTATTTTGTATCCGACTCCCCATACGACTTTCAGGTAACGCGGTTCTTTCGGGTTAATCTCAATTTTCTCCCGGATATGCCTGATATGTACGGCAACCGTATTATCTGCGCCGATGGCTTCCTCATTCCAGATGCTCTCATAGATCTGGTCGATAGAAAATACTCTGCCGCAGTTTTTAACAAGCAGGAGCAAAATATTATATTCGATTGGCGTCAGTTTCACGCTCTCCCCGTCAACTGTGACATCCTTTGTGTCATCATTCATGATCAATCCTCCTACCTGGAAGATTGCATTGTTTTCCGTATTCAAGTTCCCAAGCATCGTATAACGCCTAAGATTGGACTTCACTCTAGCCACTAACTCCAACGGATTAAACGGCTTTGTCACATAATCATCGGCACCGATATTGAGCCCTAGAATCTTATCGCTATCTTCGGATTTTGCTGAAAGAATAATGATCGGGATACTGGAATACTCTCTGATTTTCAACGTCGCATGAATGCCGTCTAGCTTTGGCATCATCACATCAATAATCAATAAATGGATCGTCTCTTCTTTTAAGACTTTAATCGCCTGTGCGCCATCATAAGCCTTGAAAACCTGATACCCTTCCTGCAATAGATAAATCTCTATTGCATCTACAATCTCTTTGTCATCATCACATACCAGAATATTAGCCATCTGCTTCACCTCCCTCTTTCGTCTGCTTGTGAAAAGCATAATCTCATGGTCTTATCTTATTAAATCATATAAAATGAAAGGTTTAGTTAGGAATTTGTTTAAGTTTTTCTTAATATGTGGGCAACAGCCCTAAAAACGCGCCCAGGTTCCCACGTTTGCCCTGACTCGCCCTATGGGAAAATAAATAACCGGAGTTGCAACAGGTGCAAATATCCGTCACCTGTATCTTCCCGGGCGCCACGCCCGCCTCCGTCAGTACGATCTGATTGGCTTTCCATAAATCTAATTGGTATTTGCCGCCCCCTTTGCCAAAAAGGATTCCCTTCTCTTCGCTCGCGCCATGGAATTCCCGACAAAATGCTTCCGCAACCTCTTCTCCGACTTCATAACAGTCCTTACAGATGGACGGCCCAATCGCAACAGTCACATCTTCCGGTTTCGTACCGAATGCCCGGTTCATCGCCTCTAGCGTATGCGCTCCCATTCTTCCCACCGTCCCGCGCCACCCGGAATGAGATAGGCCAATGGCACGCCTCTTCGTATCAATAAAAAAAAGCGGTACACAATCCGCATAAAATGTCGCCAGTACAATCCCCGGTATGTCCGTGACCAGGCCGTCAATATCCGTATAATCCCTTGGGGCCACAATGCCTTTTCCTTTATCCGCTTCACCTACTACTCTGACATTTGTCGTATGTGTCTGGTCGGAGCAGACAATATCCGAAACCTTACAGCCAAGCGCTGCGGCAATTCTTTCAAAGTTCTCATCTACCGCCTCTTTCTCATCGCCTCTTGTATAGCTAAGGTTCATAGATGAGAAAATACCGCTGCTTGCCCCTCCTAATCTGGTCGAAAAAAGATGCCTGACCATCCCCGTCTCTTCTAATAACGGAAATGTCAAATATTCCATCTCTCCCATCTTGTTCTGCTTTATCTGCATATCCCCTGTCTTTCTATCCAGTTTTACCATTTCTTCACCGCCTTTTTAATATCCATAATACGGAAACGCATTTTGCAGCCATTCTATCCTGTCGCCGTCAACCGCTATGACATCGAAGCGTATTGGCGTATCGCCAGGGCATTCATGAAGCATCCTGTAATAATCAGCTACTTTACAGATCTTTTTCTGTTTGGTAATGCCAACCGCCTCTACAGCGCTTCCTAATCCTTGGCCTGCCCTATATTTTACTTCGAAGAACACCAAATAGGCGCCGTCATATCCGATAAGGTCAATCTCTCCCTGCCTGCACCGGAAGTTACATTCCTTAATGCATACGCCGTTTTGCTCCAAATATTTGCGCGCCTCTTCTTCCTTCTGTGCGCCGATTTCTCTTTTATTCATTTTGAGTCCTTTTTATCTTCCCAATTTCGCTTTGATTTTATCCATTGCATCGACAAATACAAGGATCTCCGCTACAACCTCATATAGTTCAGGCGGGATCATTTCTCCGATATCCAGCCTTGAGAGCGTATCTGCAAGCTTATCGTCCCGGTGTACCGGGACATCCGACTCTTTTGCCTTCTCAATGATCCGCTCCGCCAAAGCTCCCTTCCCGGAAGCAATGACGATTGGCGCCTCATCTTCGGGATCATATTCTAGCGCGATCGCTTGTTTGATCTTCTTCTCATCCTGCTTCTGATTCCCCTTCATGTTATCAGCCCCTCTCCTGATCCCTTCTCATTCCCATTTAATTCCCATATCATTGCCAGTTCCAATCATCTATGCGCGCATATCAAATGAAGTCCTGCTAAGCGCTGAAATATTTTTGTTCTGCATAAGGATCTCCTGCATCACATTCGTCGGTGCGTCGTCTTCTTTTAACTGGAAATTCGCATGCATAGAATAGCCTCGCTTTTCTAAGCGCTCATTCAAAATATGAATATGCTTTGCAATTAGATCAAGCGCCGCTTCCTCTTTCACAGTAAAATTCGTGCTTACCTTGTTCTGGCTTTTCTGCATTGTCACATAAACATCTAACGGCCCTAGATTTTCCATATCAAGATGCAACAGCGCGCTAACATTGCCATCCTTATTGGCAAGGCTTTTCTTATTCGTATACACATACAGGTCCCCATGCGCCTGATTGCCTGCCATTTTCAGCGGGAGCTGCACATATGTGAAAAGATGGTTCATCTGGTTCATAAAATCCACATTGTTCTGTAAATTCTGGACGCTTTTTGCTCCCGCGGCATCCGCTTTGCCTACCATCTGAAAAGCTTCATTCATCTTAGCAGTCTGTTCCCTGATTCTCTCATAGAGCTGCTCTACATTCTCCTTCTGCGCCACTTCCTCCGGCTTTAAGAGCCATTGGGAAGTCATCTGCGACTGTAGGAGGTTTTGAAATGTCCTGCTCCCTAACAGGCTTTTCATAGACTCTTGGAAATCCTCCCGGAACATATGGGAATTTCCTTTCAGAAGCTCGCTAATTTGGGCAAGCACTGTCTTAGGCGGGACATTCCCTTTCCCAATCTGTTCTGCCAGCTCTGCATCTACGCCTAACTTCTGTAGCATGTTCCCTAACGCCTGCCATGCTTTGGGCGAAAGAGGCGATCTCTCCGCCGTGCTTTCTTCCGCTTTTGGCAATACGCCTTCCTGCCCTGTCAGGTTTTCTAACGTCTCCGCCGGACTTGCCTGCGAAGGCTGTGCGCCCTCTGTAACCACTTCCTTATCCGTTATCCCTGCGCCGGCATTCTCTTCTGCCGTATTTTGCAAAAATGCGCTATCACTGGTAAGATCATTTAAGACCTTATCATTTGAAAGCAAGGCATTTTGTATGTCCTCGCCACCCAGCGCATTTATGATCTGCTCATAAAAAGCAAAGCCCTCTGCGTCCTTTCCCTGTGCAATAAGCTCAGAAAAGACCTGTGGCAGTTCTTTCATGATCTGTGCCGCGCTTTGCAGGATTTGATGTTCATAATTTTGATACATTTCAAACTGCTCTAAATTGATCTCCGTTATCGGTAATCCCAACCGGATCATCTGTATGACAGAATCCGGGTTGGCATTCGGGAAATCCGCTAACTGCCGGCTCACATACGCAATCGTATCCTTGTCGATTGGCATGCCTTCTTTCATCATATCCGCGACCATTTTCATATTCTCTGATGTCTCGGGCAGCCCGGCGGCTGCTAAAGCCTTCATGATCGTGGCTTCATTTGCCATATTGGAATAAAGCGGCATCAACGAAAGCAGGGAAGAACTGTTTGCCTTTACTTCAAAGCTCATGTTCTGCCCAAGCGCTATGTTCAAATCCCGCTCTAGCCTTGCTGTCAGGACAGTCTCTTCGTCAAGCGCAATCTGTACCGTATTACCGTTTTTGCCGACCACCTCTCCCTGTACGGTCTGTCCGGGAGAAAGGTTCCTCATTTCGCTCATCACCCGGTAATTTCTCTCCCCTGCAGAGACAGCGCCCGAGGGCGTGCCTGTCGTTGGTACATTAGCCTGCTTGACGTTTCGGTTCCTAGTCTGAAATATGTTTCCTAAATTCAATATGATTCCTCCACTTCGTCCACGAAATGTGTGATAAAGGACTTTCTATGAATCGGACATGGGCCGTATTTCTTCAAAGCATCAATATGTGCCTGGGCTCCATACCCTTTGTTGGAGGCAAAGCCATAAGCAGGATATAGGCTATCGTATTCTACCATCAGGCGGTCTCTTGTCACCTTTGCTATAATACTGGCTGCGCCTATTGAAATGCTTTTCGCATCCCCTTTGATAATTGGCACCTGCTTCATGGAAAGCAGCGGTATCGTCACTGCATCATTCAATAACAAATCCGGCTGTACAGACAATTGGGAAACCGCTTCTCTCATCGCCTCATAAGTCGCCTGCAAAATATTGATCTCATCAATGCGCTCCGGCGTGCTGTAGCCGATCCCAACTGCAACTGCCTTCTCCATGATCACCTCATAAAGTTCCTCTCTTTTTTTTTCGGATAATTTCTTGGAATCATTGATATATAAGATATCATTTTCTTTTGGCAAAATAACGGCGCCTGCTACGACCGGCCCTGCGAGCGGCCCTCTACCCACCTCATCAATGCCACAGATATGGGCATACATCGCATATTGCCTTTCATATTGCTTTAACTTTTCCGTTCTCTCTAATTCTTCCTCATAAGCAAGCAGTCTTTTTCGGGCACGTTCTATCTCTTTCCTCACCCCGCTCCTCATATCTTGCTCATATGCAGAAAATAATGCAGGCAGCTCATCTTCCTTAGCTGCCTGTAATTTCATCTTAATATCCTGGATTGTTTCTGCCATATACCATGGTTCTCCTGTCAGTATCATTTGGTTCAGGCGGCTGCGAGACTACCCTTTGACCAAGACGCAGCACAAACAGCCGTTTCGCAATTGCCTGCCATTCATTCGTATGAAAGCATGAGCCTTCTTCTCTCTTATGCGCTAACGGTGCTTGATAAATCCGAACTTATCAAACGGCCATATCCTAAGCCACGCCCTGCCAATAATATCGTCTCTTTTCACATTCCCGACAGAAGGGTCTCTGCTGTCAGAACTGTTATTCCGGTTATCTCCCATCACAAAATATTCGTCGTCCCCTAACGTAATCGGCTCATACGCCCTACCAGGCTCTCTGATGATCTCTCTTCCGTAGCCTTCTTCCAGAATCTTATCATCAATAAGGATATTGCCTTCTCCGTCAATATAGACTGTCTCACCAGGAAGCCCTATGATCCGTTTGATATAAAAAGTATTCTCTTCATATTGAAAAGGGAATACGATAATATCATACCGCTCCGGCTCCTTAAAACGATAGGTTATCTTATCTACAATTAAATTGTCTCCGTCACTTAGCTTTGGCTCCATAGAGCTCCCGCTTACCTGCGTCCTCTGTCCTACGAAATGGATCGCCAAATATGTAATACAAAGCACCACCAGAAGATATAAACTGGTACTCAATATTTCACGTAATACCTTTTTCATCGCTGCCTATAACCTCATTCCCGTTACTTTCTGTCATTTGCCCAGGTCTCTCTAGCGTTATCCTCCCGATCCTCCCGCTTCGGAAATCATCAAGCAACAAAGAGGCGCCTTTTTCAAAATCAGGCTCTCCTCCCTTTTTATAGCACTTTCTATTCTCACAGATTTGCGCTAGCGTCTCCAACGGCGTCCATTCTTCCTGTACAAATTGATACCGTTTCGTCAGCTCTTCTTTGTAGTATACCATTAAATAGGCTAATAAGTCTATCGCTAGTTCCGTCATCTGCAAAATTTCATCATTCATGGAGCCTATAAAAGCCAGATTCCTTCCGACCTCCTGGCTTTCAAATTTTGGCCACAAAATCCCAGGCGTATCTAACAATTCCAACTCCTTATGCAAACGGATCCACTGCTTGCCTTTGGTAACGCCCGGCTTATTTCCCGTCTTGGTACATGCCTTTCCGGCAATCGCATTGATGAACGTCGATTTCCCTACATTGGGGATCCCCACAACGATAGCGCGTACCGGCCTGTTCAAAATGCCTCTTTTCTTATTTCTTTCTATCTTTTCCTTACAGGCTTCTTTGACTGCGCCTTGTACTCCTTTTATGCCTGCTCCGGTTTTGGCATTCACCTCTAGGACATGAAAGCCCTTTTGTTTAAAATATTCCATCCACGCTTTATTGCACGAGGCATCCGCTAAATCCGATTTATTCAACAAAATCAGCCGCGCTTTATTCTTCCCAAGCTCATCTATATCGGGGTTCCTGCTGCTAAGCGGGATCCTTGCATCCACAAGTTCAATGACTAAGTCAATTAACTTGATATTCTCCTGCATCATCCGTTTTGCTTTCGTCATGTGCCCGGGATACCATTGATAATTCATCCTATTCCTCCGCATCCTTATTCTACAGCTTACTCGACAAATCCCATTTCGCCTTCTTCGCTTTTCAGGCAAAACCAGGCTTTACCGATAATCGTCCGCTTCTCTATCGCTCCGATATTTCCCGAACGGCTGTCTTCACTGCTGTTTCGGTTGTCCCCAAGGACAAAGTATTCGTCGCTTTCCAATGTCAGTTCATTGCCTGCTATACCGGCATCAATCATTTTATCAAAATTTTCATCCTCTTCTAACAATTCCCCATCTATGTATACTTTCCCGCCGATAATCTGTACTGTCTCTCCCGGCAATCCTACGATCCGCTTCACATAGAAATGTGTATTCTGGTTCCCGTTCGGAAGAAAGACAACAACATCGCCCCTTTTCGGGGTTGACAGCCTATATATAAAGCGATTGATCAAAATCTCCTGGCCGTTGTATAGCGCCGGTTCCATAGAATCCCCGATCACGCTGGTCCGCATGCCAGCAAAATAGGTCAGCGCCACTGCAACAAAAATGACAATGAACGTTCCTATCATCATTTCGAAAATGTCTTTTAAAAGCGTGGAATTCAGCTTCTTCTCCTTTTGATAAAAATGTAGCCCTTTTCTTCTTGCCAAACTGACACCTCTTCTCTATGGTGTGGATTCGCTCTTTCGCATGCAGTGCGCCTCATCTTACACTGCTCGTTGCTTCGTGCAAAAAACAGCTACCCTAACGATTTAGGGTAACTGTCTCCGTTCGCTTTTATTTTACCTTTTCTTTCACTTTCGCTTTCTTACCTACACGACCGCGCAGATAGAACAGTTTTGCACGTCTTACTTTACCTTTTCTTACCACTTCGATCTTCTCAACGTTAGGAGAGTGTAATGGCCATGTCTTCTCAACGCCTACACCGTTAGAAAGCTTTCTTACCGTAAAAGTCTCTCTGTTGCTCCCGCCCTGTCTTTTTAATACAGTGCCTTCAAAAACCTGGATTCTCTCGCGGTTACCCTCTTTGATCTTGCCATAAACTTTAACAGTATCACCTACGTTAAACTCCGGAACCTGCTCTTTCACCTGAGCTGCTTCAATTTCTTTGATAATTTCATACATAATTCCTACTTATGCTCCTTTCAGATATGATACGGATGTTCTTAATACATTCTGTAACAGAGGACCATCTATTTTCACAACATTAATAATTTACCATATTGGATGAATAAATGCAAGTGTTATTTTTGACGTGCCTTCCATTTCTCATACAAGTCCGGTCGCCATTTCTTCGTCCTCTCGATAGACTGTTCCAGCCGCCATTCGTCTACCTTTGCATGATTCCCTGACAGGAGAATCGCTGGCACTCTCTTGTCCCGCCAGATTTCCGGCCGGGAATACTGCGGATATTCCAACAGATCATTATGAAAAGATTCCGACAATGCCGAATCCCCATTATGGAGCACGCCCGGGACCAGCCTGGCGATCGCATCAATCATCACCATCGCAGGAAGCTCCCCGCCTGTCAGCACATAATCTCCGATGGAAACATAGTCAGTAACGATTTCTTCCAGGACTCTTTCGTCAATCCCTTCATAGTGCCCACAAAGGAAGATCAGATCCGTTTCCTTTGCCAACTCTTTTGCCAGTTCTTGATGAAATACCCTTCCCTGTGGCGTCATATAGATTACCCTGGGCGGATTTGCTACCGTGGCGCTGCCCGCACTCTTTTCCCTGATCGCCCGGACAACCGCTTGATATGCGTCATAAACAGGCTGTGCCTGCATTAACATGCCGGCGCCGCCTCCATACGTATAGTCATCGACTTTGCCGTGCTTATCAGTCGTATAATCCCTGATATTAACGGCTTCTATGGAAATATACTCCTTTTCGGCTGCTTTCCCTAATATGCTGGTATGCAGTCCCTGCATGACCATCTCCGGGAAAAGCGTCAGGATGTGAAAATTCATGATAATAACCCTTCCATGATATGCACAGTGATCTCTTCGCTGTCCATATCGATATTCAAAATGCATTCTTTGATCGCCGGAAGCAATGCTTCTTTTCCATTCACCATCTCTACAACATAGACATCATTAGCGCCTGTCTCCAAAACATCTTTTAACACGCCAAATGGCGCCTTATCTTCCGTTATGACCTTCATGCCAATTAAATCCGCTATAAAATATTCTCCTTCTTGCAGCTTTACCGCTTTTTCCCTTGGCACAAACAGTTTTGCGCCCTTATATTTCTCCACTTCATTAATCGAATCAAAACCGTGGAATTTTAATATGACATATTGCTTAAAGAATTTGACGCCATCAATTGTCATCGCCAGCCGCTCTTTCCCATTATCGAGGAAAACCTCCGGCAGTTCCTCAAAGCGCGACGCGTCATCTGTTGTCGGAAAGACTTTGACTTCGCCACGTATGCCATGTGTCTGTGTAATCACACCGATTTGTAACTCAGATACTTTTTCTTTTCCCATAGTTTCCTTCCACTTCTGCTGTCCCGCGCTGTGTTAACGCACAAACAGCCTCACGAATCGCTTCATGAGGCTGCAATGGTTTAAATAATTTCCACATCCACTCTTTTATTGTCTTTGGATGATGCTGCTTTTACTACCGAGCGGATTGCCTTTGCAATACGTCCCTGCTTTCCAATGACTTTACCCATATCAGATGATGCAACGTGAAGCTCAATTGTTATATTTCTTCCGTCTTCTTTCTCTGTCACAACGACCTCGTCCGGATTATCAACAAGTGCTTTTGCAATTATTTCAACTAATTCTTTCATAATCCACCTCCAAAAGCGTAACAAACAGGCTCCTGTTCTTATTTCTCAATGATGCCCGCAACTTTAAAGATCTTGCTAACAACTTCTGTAGGCTGTGCACCATTCGCAAGCCATTTCTTAGCTGCCTCCTCATCCACCTTAAAAGTACTCGGATCGGTGTTCGGATCGTAAGTGCCGATTTCATCAATACATCTTCCGTCTCTCGGGGAGCGGGAATCTGCCACTACGATTCTGTAATAAGGAGTTTTCTTCTTACCCATTCTTCTTAATCTGATTTTAACTGCCATTTTTCTGCCTCCATTGTATAAATAATATTATATTTGAATAGATACGATACCTTGTTTAAACAGATATCCCTCTAATCTTCACATTGCCATAGGCTTCCGCTAAAAAGGAAGCTTCCCCATGCCACCGAACATGCCTCGCCCACGCTTTCCGCCCATCATGCCCGGCATCTGCTTCATCATTTTCTGTGACTGTTCGAACTGCTTTATAAACCTATTCACGATACTGATATCTACGCCGGCGCCTTTAGCGATCCGGTGTTTCCTGCTCGGATTCAGGCATTTAGGATTCTGTCTCTCCTGCGGCGTCATGCTTAGGACGATCGCTTCCATCCGGGCAAGCTGTTTCTCATCCACCATACCCTCTATTTCGCCTAACTGTTTCCCGCCCATGCCAAGCATGCCCAAAATACTGGAAATACCTCCCATATTGCGCATCTGCTTCATGCTTTCGAGATAATCCTCAAAGTCAAACTTGCCCTTTTTCATCCGGGCAGCCATCTCTTTTTCTTTCGCTTCATCTAGGTCAATGTTTTGCTGTGCTTTCTCAATCAACGTCAGCACATCGCCCATTCCCAGAATACGGTTCGCCATACGGTCGGGATAAAACTGCTCTAAGTCAGAAAGCTTCTCTCCCATGCCGACATACAAAATCGGCTTGCCGGTCACCGCCTTAATCGACAATGCAGCGCCGCCTCTCGAATCACCGTCCATTTTCGATAGAATAACTCCATCAATGCCTACTTTATCGTCAAAATCTTTCGCAACATTGACTGCGTCCTGGCCTGTCATGGCGTCCACCACAAGCAATGTCTGATGCACGTCCACGTTGCTTTTGATTTCCTCTAGCTCCGCCATCATTTCTTCATCAATATGAAGCCTTCCTGCCGTATCTAAGATCACGACATTGTGTCCGTTCTTCTGCGCATGCTCTAGGGACGCTTTCGCTATATCGACAGGTTTATGGTTCTCTCCCATGGAGAAGACATCTACTTGCTGCTTCTCTCCGTTGATCTGCAACTGCTTGATCGCCGCCGGCCTATATACATCACACGCTACGAGCAACGATTTTTTCCCTTTTAATTTTAACTTCCCTGCAATCTTGGCGGTCGTCGTCGTTTTGCCGGCGCCCTGTAAACCGCACATCATAATCACGGTAATCGATTTGCCAGGCTGCATCTTGATTTCCGTCGTATCGGCTCCCATAAGGGCCACCATTTCTTCGTTCACAATCTTAACAACCATCTGCCCGGGATTAAGGCCGTTTAGCACATCCTGCCCGACCGCCCGTTCTTCTACAGACTTGACAAACTGTTTCACGACTTTGAAATTCACATCGGCCTCTAAAAGAGCCATTTTCACTTCTTTTAATGCCAATTTAACGTCTTCTTGTGTCAGCCGTCCCTTGCCTCTTAAATTCTTGAAAACATTTTGCAATTTATCCGTTAAACTCTCAAATGCCATATATAACCCTCATTCTTACCTCTATGCATTCTTCACAGTTCATCTAAAATCTTTGCCGCTATCTGCCTAAGCTTATGACAGTACAGCTCTTTATCGCTAATCTCGTTTACTTCATAGCTTCTTGTCAATGCGTCTATCTCTTGGATCTGCCCTTTCATCTTAAGGAATCTGGCAATCAACTGTAATTTCTCCTCGTATCCCATCAATGCCTTATCGCAGCGCTTCACAATGTCATGTACGCCCTGTCTGCTGATGCCCTGCTCCTGTGCGATCTCACTCAGGGAAAGATTCTCATATACGATGCCTTCATAGATCTGTCGCTGATGTTCTGTCAGCAGCTCTCCATAAAAATCATACAACAAACCTTGTTCAACGATTTTCTCCATAATCCTGCTCCCATCAGGTTGTCTGCCTATTGCCTGACGTTTGCTATTTTACTATATCACCCTATGGGTGTCAAGTGTTTTTTCTTGACAGACTTTTGTCCGCATTCGTATCTGAGCTTTTAACCCGTCTGGCGCGCAAAGAAAAAGACCGGCAAAGCATTCCTGCGCTCCGGTCTTCCCTATCTTATCTTCCATCGCCTAGCATTTGATTTCTAAGTATCCCAATAATTTGGTCATATCATACTCTGTCATGATACCGGCATGGGAATCATAATATTTCCCGTCATAATGTACCAGATAATGGCAAAAACGTCCCATTTTCTCCATCAGTATCGCGCACTTAGGCAGCACTGTATCTTCTTTGCCTTCTGTATACATGATAATATCGTTATGATCGATGCCATAATAATTTAAAGCGGAAATCACACGCCCCATCGTAGCCTGCCATTCCCTACAGTCCATTACGCTAATGACTTCGGCTATCGTAATGCCTGCAAGCATCGCTACACATGCCTGCCCGCAAAGTCCATCCTCGGGAAGCTTAATGACATCTATGCCATCAATCTTACGGATCGGGTTCTCAAAACTATATGGGCTGTTCTGATCCATACGGATAAGCGAACCTGTGATATGCAAGAGGATTTTATGGACAGAGCCCGGTTCTACGCTTACTGCATCTTCGTCTTCAATCAAAATGAAATAGTTACCCTTCTCTTTGGGATGAAGCTCACAGTCAATAATCTTGTTGTCAAGCACCAAATCTCCCTGGATCACGTCTCTCTGTTTACACACTTCCCAAACGTTAAAGGGGAGATGGATAGAATATCCCTTATCTAGCTTCTCAACTTTGGATTCAAAAAAATATCTCATGTTTCCTCCATTCCGGTGTTTTATCACCTATACTTTATAAAGATCACTTCTCGCTTATGCTATATTGTAGCAAATTTCTTAGAAATTGGAAACTACTTTTTCACGTATCATGATCATTGTCCGCTTGCTAAATTCTCAAAACTTATATTGATGTCTACATCCCCTTCTATGCCCGGTATCTTGCCACTGTCCGTATACTGCCACACCTTGAACTGATAAGGGAAATAATACTGCTCATCATAATGGGCGAACCACTTATCATATTCTTCTAACTGCTCTAGATCAAGCATCAATATAAATGTCTTTAGATTGCCGTAAATCATCGGCTGATATCCTGCCTGTTTTATCCTCTCACAAAACGCGATGCAGTATTTTGTCCTTTCCTCTTTAGTAAGACCTAATGTCCTTGCGTTGTCATTTGTCACAGCTTCCACATCAAGCACAACCGGATATGTAATGTCATACCCCTCTAAAGCATCCAGTACAAAATCAGCTTCTTCCTTGGCTTCTTCTACACTAATCGCCTGTGTGAAGAAATATACGCCTACCTCTATATTATTATCTAACGCGCCGTTGATATTATATTCAAACCTATCATCCTCCAAAATCTCACCTTCCGTATAGCCACGGATGCCTAAGCGGATAAAGGCATATTCGATATCGCTTCCTGCCACTTCTTTCCAGTCAATCTTCTCCTGGTACTTGGACACGTCAATCCCTTTATGTGACAGAAGCTGCTGATTCTCATAATATTCCATGAATCCTTCGTCATTCAGTACGAATTCTCCTTGCGCATATGTATTCTGGGCGAGCGTATCTACGACCGGGAAAAAATAATATTGGTTCTTATCCACCAGCACCACCTCGTCCGGGAAGAACTCTCGCAGCATATGCAACGCCCCTTCACCGGAAAGCATCAGTTCCTTCATCTGGGTAAGCATTTCTTCTTTCGTCCGCTCTGCCGACTCCCCTGCTGCCACTTCCATTTTCTCTGCCAGGAGCGCATCGACCTCTTCCTGGCTATACCGGTTTTGCATCACTTCTATCTGCGCCATCGCTTCCTGTGTCTCTAAACGGGACGCACGATATTGGAACAGCATCATTAGGCAAAAAGTAATCGCACTAAGCGTCACGATACAGAGGATAATAGAACCGAATAAAATCCGGTTTTCATTCCTCCGCTGCTTCCTTTTTCTCGACTTCACCGCTACATGATTATCCTGCATACGCACAACCACTTTCCCTTCTTCATTTGCTCTTGCCAGCTAAAACCGTTCACTAAAATAACTCTTAAATCCTTCTCCAAAAATCTCCGTAGCGCTGGTAACGACCATAAAGGCCTCTGCATCTTCTTCCTTAACGATCACTTCTACACGTGGGGATGCCTGCTTTTTCGCCACGCACATCAGGACTTTCTTCTCTTTGCCGCTGTATGCCCCACGGCCTTCGATATAGGTCACGCCGATATCCAGTTCCGTCAGGATTCTCTCAGTGATTTCTTTTGGCCTGTCACTGATAATATAAAGCAGCTTCGCCTCGTCTCTCCCATACAAGACCAAATCCAGGACAATGGAGTTTACTACTACAGTAATGCCAGCATAAAGCGCCGCATCAATGTCCCTAAAAACAATGCCCGACATCGTAATGATCACTGCGTCCGTTATGAAAAAGAGAACGCCAGTCTTTAAATAAGGCAATTTCGTCCGCATCCATTTCACGATAATATCCATGCCCCCGGTCGTCGCCCCGACTTTCATGATCATGCCAATGGACACCGCATAAATCACACCGCCTGCTAATGCTGCTAACAGTATATCATCCGTTGCCGCTCCAAATGGAGCTAAAATATTGGTAAATGCGGAAATAAGTGCTATCGTATATATTGTGGAGACCGCAAAACGGATGCCAAACTGCCAAATCGCAAACAGCAGGATCGGGATATTGAGCATAAAAATCAAAGTACCCGTCTCTATCGGCAAAAACCTGCTAATGATGATCGCGATACCTGTCACCCCACCGGGCGCCAGGTTGTTAGGATCTATGAAAAGACTGATCGCTAACGCATTCATCAATGCCATCAATGTAATTATCCCATAATTTTTGATAAGTTCCTTTTTCATTTTCCTTCCCTTCCAACACCAGAATCAGTACATGCATTTCCCTGGAAAGGTTAAATGCAGCCTGTATATATTACATATCATATACAGTATGCGGACTTATCTTACATTGTATTCCGCTCACATGCTTGCACGCACTACTTTGGGATGATAACCGCTCTCTTCTAATGCCTTGATGATCTGCTGCTTATGTTCCGTGCCATATGCTTCCATCGTGATGCGCAGCTCGACTGCAGCATTTCTGTTAATGGATACAAATTGGTTATGTTCCAGCTTAATGACATTGCCATTCTGTTTGGCAATGACGCTCGATACCCTTGAAAGCTCTCCTGGCTTGTCTGGGAGCAGCACCGATACCGAAATGATCCGGTCTCGAAGGACTAATCCCTGCTGCACTACGGAAGACATCGTTATCACATCCATATTCCCACCGCTTAATATCGCAACGACCTTCTTATTCTTGATATCCAGATGTTTTAACGCCGCAACCGTAAGAAGGCCGGAATTTTCTACGACCATCTTGTGGTTCTCCACCATATCTAAGAATGATACCACCAATTCTTCGTCTTCTACTGTAATGATATCATCTAAATTCTCACTGATATAAGGAAAGATCTGCATTCCTGGGGTCTTTACCGCCGTACCATCCGCAATCGTGTTCACACCGGAAAGCGTCGTCACCTTCCCCGCCTTTATAGACTCCTGCATACAATTTGCGCCCGCAGGCTCTACGCCAATCACTTGTATCTTCGGGTTCAACAATTTAGCAAGCGTCGATACGCCAGTTGCCAGCCCGCCTCCGCCAATCGGTACCAGAATATAATCTACGAGCGGTAGCTCTTTGATGATCTCCATCGCAATCGTGCCCTGTCCGGTCGCCACATCTAAATCGTCGAACGGATGCACAAACGTATATCCGTTTTCTTCCGCCAACTGATAGGCATATTCGCAAGCCTCATCATAAACATCTCCATGCAAAACGACTTGGGCACCGTATCCCTTCGTCCGGTTGACCTTAATCAGGGGGGTCGTCGTCGGCATGACAATCGTTGCCTTTACGCCATAACATTTCGCGGCATATGCGACGCCCTGCGCATGATTGCCCGCTGATGCCGTAATCAATCCTTTCTGCCTTTCTTCATCGGAAAGCGTACTAAGCTTATAGTAAGCGCCTCGTACCTTATATGCTCCTGTAAACTGCATATTCTCCGGTTTCAGATACACTTTGTTCCCTGTCTGTGCGCTGAAATGATCACTATATACCAGCTTGGTTTCCATTGTCACCTGCTTGACGACTTCGCATGCTTCCTCAAATTTCTCTAAAGTCAATTCCATATCCCTGCCCCTTTCTTAAAACGGCTTTTATCAGCTATCCTCACCATCATCTTCTGTCTCTGCCTTGTTCACATCGAACAGGGCGTCTACAAATGCCTGCGCGTCAAACTTCTGTAAGTCCTCAATTGTCTCACCGACACCGATGTATTTGACGGGGATCTTTAATTCCGACTGGATTGCCACGGCAATCCCCCCTTTCGCTGTCCCGTCCATCTTCGTGAGGATAATTCCGGTCAGATCCGCCACTTCTCCGAATTCTTTCGCCTGTTGCAGCGCATTCTGTCCGGTTGTGCCGTCTAGTACGACTAAATTCTCTCTATGCACGCCTGGAAATTCTTTATCAATAATCCGGTTGATCTTTTTAAGCTCTTCCATCAGGTTCTTCTTGTTATGAAGCCTGCCTGCCGTATCGCATAACAATACGTCCACATTTCTTGCTTTTGCCGCTGTTACCGCGTCATAGATAACGCTTGCCGGGTCTGCGCCTTCCTTGCCTCCAATCATATCCACACCTGCGCGGTGCGCCCATTCCGTAAGCTGTTCGCCTGCTGCCGCACGGAATGTATCCGCTGCTGCCAGAAGCACTTTCCTGCCCTGTGACTTTAGCTTCCCTGCCAGTTTCCCGACAGAAGTGGTTTTCCCGACGCCATTTACGCCAATCACCAAGACAACAGACTGTTTATGCTCGAATTCATATGCCGTGTCTCCGACTTCCATCTGTTCCCTGATATTTTGGATCAGGAATTCCTTACACGCCTCCGGCTCCTTAATATGGTGTTCTTTGACCTGCCCCCGCAGCTTTTCTAAGATTTCCTGCGTCGCGTTTACGCCGATATCGCCCATAATGAGGATTTCTTCTAACTCTTCATAAAATTCCTCGTCAATATTGGAAAAACCGCTGAATACAGAGTCAATTCCATGCACGATATTATTCCTTGTTTTCGTCAATCCTTCTTTTAATCTGGCAAAAAAGCCTTTCTTTTCTTCACTCATCAATCATCCAATTCCTTATCAATTAAATTTACGCTGACTAACGTAGAGATGCCTTTTTCCTGCATTGTGATACCATAGAGCCTATCCGCCTTCTCCATCGTTCCACGCCTGTGGGTTATGACAATAAACTGTGTGTTCTTCGTCAGCTTATGCAAATATTTCGCAAACCGCGCTACGTTATTCTCATCCAGCGCCGCTTCAATCTCGTCTAAGAGACAAAACGGAGACGGCTTTAAGTTCTGGATGGCGAACAAAAGGCATATTGCCGTAAGCGATTTCTCGCCACCGGACATCTGCATCATATTGACTAATTTCTTCCCCGGTGGCTGGGCAATGATACGGATGCCTGCTTCTAACACGTCTTCATCCTCGAGCAGTTCCAATGTTCCTTTTCCGCCGCCGAACAGTTCCTTGAAGACTTTATCAAACTCTCTGTTGATTTCAGCAAACTTCTCATTGAACTGCTTACGCATCGCCGTATCCAGTTCCTCGATAATGCCAAGAAGGGTCTGCTCCGCTTCCACCAAATCGTCATGCTGCGCTTTCAGGAAAGTATACCGCTCCATGAGATTCTTATAATCTTCAATCGCATTGACGTTGACATCCCCCAATTTCCTAATCTCATCTTTTAAACGGGAGATCTCCCTCTTCATCGCCGGTAAATCAGACATTTCTTCATTACGCATGGACGCAGCATCAGAAAGCGTAATCTCATACTCATCCCACATGTAGTTAATCTGGGACTCAATGGACGCTTCCAGTTTCTCTTTCTGTGCATGCAAACGATAGACTTCTTTATCGAGCGCGTTCATCTGTTTGGAAAGTTCTTCTCTTTCATTGAAAAAGTTTTTCTGCTTTGCTGAGAACTCTTCTTTGGCAGCAATGTCTTCTTTTAGTTTTAGCTCCATATCGGATTGCGTCGTATGAGATGCCAAAATTGTTTTTTCGATCTCTAAGATGCTTTCCTTTTTGCGCTCCACTTCCGTTTTGCTAAACTGTAACCCTTCTTTTACTTCCTGGAGTTCCTTCTCATGACGCTCCACTTCTCCTAAGATACGGTCCAGGTTCTGCTTATGGAATTCCTCCCTTTGCAGCATTTTCTCCACTTCCACATCCCACTCGGAGACTTTGGCCGACTGTACGGATTCCTCAGCACGCTCTTTCTCTAACTGGCTCTGGAACACCGCTATCTGTGCTTCTACGTTTTTCTCTAGTTTCTCAGAGTCTTCCAGCTCTTTGATAATATCCTCTTTGCTCTGTTTAATTTCCTGGATCTGCGACTCCATCTCCAGCTCTTCTGTCCGCAATTCTTCGGAGCCTTCCGCCGCTTCATGCTTACGCTCTCTTGCCTGGTTGACATTGAGCCTTGCCGTATTCTGTTCAATGAATTTACGCTGGAGCTGTCCTTTGATATCTTCAATTTCCAGCCGCAGCTTGTTCCTTGCCGCTTTCGTCTTCTCTATATCATTGAGGATCTGGTCAATGTCAATGACATATTGTTTGACTTTTCGTTCAAGCTCTTCCATTTCACGGCGACGGCCTAACAGATTGCTATTGTTCTTAAAAGCGCCACCGCTAATGGCTCCGCCGGGAACCAACAGTTCGCCTTCAATCGTCACCATGCGGATACTATGATGGAATTTGGCAGCAATCTTGACTGCGTTATCTACATTATCAACAACGACAATCCTGCCAAGCAATGCTTTCGCTACATTTCTGTACTTTTGATCGACCTTGACAAGCTCGTCCGCCATGCCGATCACGCCTTTTTCCTTCATGACTTCCAGAGCCTTAAACTCCTGTGGCTTCGTAATGCTTGTTAGCGGCAGGAAAGTGGCACGGCCCGAGCGGCTGCTCTTTAAATAAGCAATCATGCTCTTCGCCGTTTCTTCATTTTCCGTAACGATATTCTGGATATTGCCGCCAAGCGCCGTCTCTATTGCCGTTTCATATTTCGCTTCCGCCTGTATGATATCCGCTACAACGCCAACAATCCCTTTTTCCCTGGACTTCTTCTCCATGACGGCTTTGACTGCGCCACCATACCCCTCATAACGCTCCGTCAAATTCGAAAGAGCATCCAGTTTGGACTTCTCCTGGTGGTAAGAGACCTGTGTATCTCGAAGCTTCTGATCCTTGCCAGCAAGTTCTTCACGCATGCCGGCAAGTCTCTCTTCCAGCACTTCCTGGTTGTCACGGAGGTTTCTGATTGCCTCATTTACATTCTCAAACTCCTCTTCCAGCGTTTTGATGGTCTCTACTTGCGCCGCTTCGTCCGACTTTGCGCGCAGCAACCTGGAATTTAGCTCTGCTTTCCGGATTTGGATTTGCTCTAACATCGTATCGAAGCGCCCCATTTTCGACTTGATCGTCGCCCTGTTGTTTAGCGCGTCTATAATCGTATTTTTGCCGTCTTCGATATCGTTATTCAACGCTTCGATTCTGCCCTGTACGCTCTCTAAGAGCGTTCTCGCTTCTTCTCTTGCCTGCTGCAGCTTTGTCAGCTTTTCATCTATTTCCGTCTTCTGGGTTAAGATATCTTCCTTTTCTTGCTCTTTCTCCTGGATAGATGCCTGGATCGTGCTGATCCTGGTACGCAGATGTTCTTCATTGCCTTCGGCTGAATGGATCTGCTCCTTTAAGACATTCATCTCGCCCTCTAATTTCGAACGCATGACACCCGTGTCCGTAAGCGTTGCCCTTGCCTGCTCAATCGATGCGTCTAAAAGCTCAATCCTGTTCTCTATCTGTTCATATTCTTCTTTGATATGTTCATATTTATCAGTCGTCTCTTCTAGCTCGCCGCCCGCGATGCGAAGCTTTTCATCCGCCTGCTCTAACTGTTCCCTGATGCTGACGTTTTCTACCAGAAAGACATTGACATCCAAAGTCTTTAATTCTTCTTTTTTCCTTAAATAGATCCTCGCCTTTTCCGACTGCTTCTCTAACGGGCCAGTCTGTTTCTCTAACTCAGCAAGGATATCGTTCACACGGACCAGATTCTGCTTCTCGTCTTCAAGCTTCTTCTGCGCCGCATATTTCCTCCTTTTGAACTTTACAATACCCGCAGCTTCATCGAAAAGCTCGCGGCGTTCCTCCGGCTTACCGCTTAAAATCTTATCAATCTGTCCCTGCCCGATAATGGAATATCCTTCCTTACCGATACCTGTATCATAGAACAGTTCATTGACGTCTTTTAACCGGCAAATCGTCCCATTGATCATATATTCGCTTTCCCCGGAACGATATAGCCTCCTAGAGACGGTCACCTCATTATAGTCAATCGCAAGCTGATGGTCTGCATTGTCAAGTGTTATCGCTACATATGCAGAACCGAGCGCCTTGCGCATCTCTGTGCCTGAGAAAATAACGTCCTGCATGGAAGCGCCGCGCAACTGTTTGATTCGTTGCTCTCCTAATACCCATCTGACGGCATCCGCTACATTGCTCTTACCGCTACCGTTTGGCCCTACGATTCCTGTTATGCCGTTATGGAACTGAAATAAAATTTTATTCGCAAAAGACTTAAAACCTTGTACTTCAATACTCTTTAAATACATGTATCCCTCCGTGCTGCATTTGTATCTATAAATAGCCTAACCTTGCAAAGATACAAGCGCCTGATAAGCAGCCTGCTGTTCCGCTGCCTTCTTGGTCCTTCCCTGGCCCTCGCCAATTTTCTTCTCGCCAATTCTTGCCTCTACCACAAAGACCTTATCATGGTCTGGGCCTTCTTCACGGATCAGCGCATAACGCAAGCTTTCACTGCCATCCCGCTGCAAGCGTTCCTGCAAAATCGTCTTCGCATCATAAAATAGTTGCTTATGCTCTAAGTCGGATAAGACGAACCGGTGAATAAACCCTTTCGCCGCCTCCATGCCAGCGTCCACATAGACCGCACCTATCAAAGCCTCCATCACATCTGAGATAATGGAATCTTTCGTCCTGCCTCCCGTCATCTCCTCGCCTCTTCCAAGCAGGATATACTCTTCTAGGCCGAATTCCCTCGCGCAATAGGCAAGCGCCTGCTCACATACCATTGAGGCGCGCATTTTAGTCAGTTGCCCTTCTGTCATTTTCGCATTCTCCCGGAAGAGGAATTCGCTTGTCACCAATTCCAAAACAGCGTCTCCTAAAAATTCCAGGCGCTCATAATCGTCATATTTATTGATTTTCTGCTCATTGGCAAAGGAACTGTGTGTCAATGCCTGCCTTAGCAATAATTTGTTCTTAAAATGATATTCTATTCTTTTTTCCAGCTCTTCTATTGGTTTTTGCTGCATCGGAATCTCCCATCTAAAAAAACCCTTTCCGAAAGGGTTTTTTCTTTTATTCTGCCATACTAATCGAACTTTTAATTAATTGAACCGCTTCTTCCACTGTTGTTATATGTTCCGCTTTTTCTGCCGGAATTTCTATATCAAATTCTTCTTCAATTCCCATGACAATCTGGAATATATCCAAAGAATCTGCTCCCAAGTCTTCCATAAAAGTAGTTTCCATCGTAATCTCTTTAGGGTCTACATTTAAGACCTCTGCAATGACCTGTCTCAATTTCTCGAACTCCATATGAACAGCCAGCCTTTCTCAATCTTGTACGGTAATTTTCTCTCTGATCTTATCGTTGATCCCCTGTTCTTTAAACATAACACACTGTAAAACAGAATTCTTAATTTCCACCGATTTTGAACTGCCATGGGTCTTTACTACTAAGCCGTTTAACCCCAGCATCGGCGCACCGCCGTACTGTTCCAAATCAAAAGCCTTTAAGGTCTGTTTTAAGGCAGGTTTCACCAAAAATGCGCCGATCTTACTGCGAAGAGATGTCATCATCCCTTCTTTCACTTTCTTAATCAGAGAAGCGCCGACACCTTCATACATCTTCAAAATAACATTACCGACAAATGCCTCACAGACCACCACATCCGCCATCCCGGCAGGAATGTCCCTTGCCTCAATGCTTCCGACAAAATGAATATCAGGACAGCTCTTTAACAAGGGGAATGTCTCTTTCACAAGCGCATTTCCTTTCTCTTCCTCGGCGCCGATATTCACGATCGCCACCTTCGGATTTTTTATGCCCATGATGTTCTCCATGTAGATCGAGCCCATCTTCGCAAACTGCACAAGATGAGACGGCCTAGCATCCACATTGGCGCCACAGTCCACAAGCAGCGCACAGCCTTTCTCTGTAGGAATCAGCGGTGCAAGCGGCGGTCTCTCTACGCCTTTGATCCGCCCGACGATGACTTGTCCGCCTACCAATGATGCGCCCGTGCTCCCCGCTGATACATAAGCGTCACAAGTGCCATCTTTTACAAGATAGAGCGCCTTTACCAATGAAGAATCTTTCTTCTTGCGGATAGCCATAACAGGCGGTTCTGCATTTTCAATGATCTCGCTTGCCGGAACAAGCACAAGCTGCTCTTCCGGATATGTATAACCGGCAAGCTCTGCTTTCAAAGCCTCTTCTTTACCCACCAGATACACTTTCACTTTATTGCTTTCCTGAATGGCTTCAATCGCGCCCTTAACGATTTCCTTCGGCGCATTATCGCCGCCCATAGCATCTACTGCTACATTTACATATTCGCCCATACCGCATCCCTTCTGCCCGCTCATGGATCGCGTACTGATACACTTTTTCCATCTATTCTAAGCATCTTATATTAATATACTAAACCATCGTTAAAAAATCAAGTTTTTAGGCAAAAAAAGAATAGAACGCATAAATAGGTACGAATAAAAAAATCAAGAGATCATATATTCCATAACCTCTTGATTTCTCTGCATTTTCCATAATTAGTCTACCGCAACAACTTGCTTCTTGTTATACGTGCCGCATTTCTTACATACTCTGTGAGGCATCATCAGAGCGCCACATTTGCTACATTTTACTAATGTAGGAGCAGTCATTTTCCAGTTTGCTCTTCTCTTATCTCTTCTTGACTTAGAAGATTTGTTCTTAGGACAAATAGACATCGTTACACCTCCTTATTCGCACTAAAGATATCTTTTATCACTGCCATACGGGGGTCGGGAACAAACGTATCACATTCACAGCTCCCTGCATTCAAATCTTTGCCGCATTGTAAACAGATCCCCTTACAATCCGGTCTACATAAAACCTTCCGAGGCCAGTTGATTATGATCTCATTGTTCAGTAAGCCTTCTACGTCCAACTGATATCCTTCCATGAAGCTTTGATCGTCTTCTTCTAACGCCGCTTCATCAGCCGGTTCTGATATGGCATCCGGCATCTGCACTTTCCTGGAAAAAGAAAGCACAAGCTTCTCTTCCACCGGTTGCAAACATCGGTCACAATACAACCGGAAAATGAACGTTGCCTGTCCATCAACCGCCACTTGATGCTTCCCGATCCTAGTAAACTTTAACCTGACCGGTGATTTCTCAAGAATGGGAAATGTCTCTCTGCCAACCGAAACCGTAGTCATCTCTGCTTCTACCTGCATGTTGACTGTATCGTTTTCCGATGATTCTATATCAGTTAAATTTATGAACATAGCTGACTCCTATCCACACTCAAATTATTATACATATGGTACTTTGGTTTGTCAACCAAATTTTTGGTATTTCTTTCCCTTATCGTTCCGTCTCTCCTATCACTGCCCTACATTCCCTAACAGGATATACTCATTCCGGTATAAAACAAGATATTCTCCCAGCTCCCCTTCATTCAGCTCATAGAAATAAGGATCTACCATCAGCAAAGCTTCGTCCGCACTGGCAAGAAACGCTTCAATGCCGCCATCCTCACATTTAAGGTCCCCGCTTAGCTCCGCCATCAATAATTCCGCCTGTTCCCAACAATAGGATTCTTTATACTCATTATCGTTCTTCTGCACATAAAATGCCAATCCATGGAACTGGGGGTACTGTTCCATCGCTGTCTGTACATCCTGCTGAAAACCGGAGAACTCCAGATTATCAATTTGCCTGACTGTAATCCTGTCAGAGCGCAATACCATCAGAAACGGTATCACCATAACACCCGCAAACACAGCCTGACTCCGCCGGCTCCTGCAGAGCCGCACACACTGCGCCACAAAAAGAGACGCTGCTATGCAAAACGCAGGGTAGATCGGAAAAATATACCAATAGTAATATGTGTGGGAAAAGCTAAAAATCAAAAGCGGCACAAAAACCCACAATGCCAGCCCCAACACTGTTTGGTTCATCAATCCGGCATGTAGCCGCTTTTTCTCATCCCCACTTTCTGCTATTCTCTCATTCTTCGTCGTGAAATGCATGAACAAGAGAAAAAGCAAGCAGACCATAGCTACAGCTAACATGATTAAAAAAGCCGTATTGCTAAATAAATATTTGATAAAAAAACTATAATCCGTGTTGGAACTTGCAGACCAGGCGATCCGGTCTGTCACATCTACACCAAACATCTGCCCCAAAAATGCCATCCCGTCATATTGGTAGCGGACAATAGCCCAAAGAAAAATCGGGCCAAATGCGCTGAGGATAAACAGGATATATTGGCGCAGCTTCCACTTCTTCCATAAACCGGAACCAAGCATGAATATGCCACCGATTGGCAACAGCACACAAGCATGCCAGCTTTTCGCCAGAAAGCAAAGCGAAAACATTAGGCCGCATATATATAGCTTGTCCGGTTTGTATACGCTATCAAGCAGATTCAGGCACCCGATCGTAAACAAAAGAATATAAAGAGCATCCGCATCGGCATTCCTTGCCGCGTGCCAATAAAAAATATCGTGAAACATCAAAAACAGGAACATGGACGTAAGGCATGCCGCCTTCCCCGCTCTCCGATATAGCCAGAAAGCAACCAGCATAAAAGTCAGCAACATTGAAAGCGCCGCATAAAAACGCATGCCAAACACATTGACACCAAACAGCTTGAATCCCAACATAATCCCCCAATAACTTAACGGCGGTTTCAAATTGAAATAATCATTCTGGTAATTATAAGTATTGACAATGTAATTGTGGCTTCGCATCATCTCATACGCATTGACGCCGTGCCTTGCTTCATCCCAGTTCTGTATCTTCCCATAATCGAGCCTGGCAAAACAAACATAAGCGCAAAGCGCTGTTAGCAGTATGCATAAAAGCAGGAATCCATATTTTCTTGCATAAGCAATCCCTTTTTCACAAGACATGCCAAATACCTCCATTATCAACAATCACTGGCTAAGGAGCCAACCAATCGCCTCTTTCATCCCAAAACAACCATGTGCTTGCAGAATCCCCTAACCAGAGATTTTCATGCTTGTCATCGCATTCCTCAATCCGTCCTGACGTCTGCGCCTTATGATATTTCTCCCAAAAATCCGACTTGCGCTTAAATGCCTCTAATTCTTCCACTTCACATAGCATATCGGCATAATTCTTCTGTGGCGGCTGCGCGCTTAGATATTTGTCATCAACGGAGAGGCCGATTACAAAATATTTATCTTCCGCCATATAAAAATAAGGGACAACCGCATAAGATTCTTCCCACTCTGCGTCTTCTCCTAAAAACCACGCAAGCAGCGCATCATAAGTCTTCTGTTCCTCTGGATAGATATCCCCATACTCTTCATTTACCTTGCGCACCCAGAATTTCACGAAATCTTCATCAATCCGTATGATATCGGCCAGCTCATATTGCTCCCCCGTCGCTAAATCGACATTCAGCGCACGCTTCGTGAAGTTAACATAATAAACCGGACTTGCCGGCGCATAGATTTCTTCAAAAGAAAAACTGAGCAAATATTGGCTATGATGGTGTACCTTACAAGTAACATCATTCGAAAAAATCTCGTATTCTTCCTCTTGCAGCCTACGCACCTCTGCATTTGGCTCAAAATGCCAGTAATTCGCTTTCTCCATCGCCGTATCATACATCAGATCGTTTAATTTGTTCTTTACGTCTGCATCTAATCCAGCGCCTTCTATCTGCGGATACTCTATTGTGCATACATCCCAATAGTCATACTGATCTGAATATTCCACACAATATTGCTGCATACGCACCACATAATCCCGGTTGCCACGTACTGCAAAAATAACGGAAATAATGCAGGCCACAATCACGGAAAACAAAACAAATCCGCCTATAAATATGACAAATGTCCGAACCTCTCGTCTTTTCTGGTCACAATACTCTTTTGGATATTCCCCTACCGAATACTTCTCTTCCATCATTTGTCCCCCCACATCCTGCATGAAACTGAGTCCATTTTATCATATCAATAAGGAAATGCAAAGCGATTTTTCCCTTCCGTTCACCCTCCGCCACCGTTTCTAACACCTTCTCAACGCTATGCTACAGCATAGGCTATCGGCCAATACCTTATAAAAAATCTACTGACATGACCTGATCTGACTTCACAATAATATCATAAATTTCTGTATGTCCTACCGCTTTTTTCATATATAGCACCATATGTACGGAAATGCCCTCTCCCGCAATCTTCGATTCACTCATATCCATGGAATCTATCACGATATCAGCTTCTTTTAGTTTATGGATCAGCGCATGCAGCGCCCTGCTTTCCTCCAAATCAATGAACACATTGCAATAACGGGAATGCCTGGTAGCAAACCGCTCTACAAAGGGAAGCACGTGCAGGGAAAAGAGCATTACCACTGTGATCAGTACGCCCCCCTCTACAAAGCCAATCCCTACTGCAAGCCCGACACAAGCGCTTGCCCAGAGCGTAGCCGCAGTTGTAAGCCCCCTGACCCTGTGCTTAGAGATCACAATAGTCCCCACACCGATAAAGCCTACGCCGCTGATGACCTGTGCGGCCAGACGGTTCATATTCGCCAGTCCCGGGAAATAGATCTGAATGTATTGTTCTGTCAGCATGACCAGTGTCGCTCCCAGGCAGACGACCGTAATCGTCTTAGTCCCTGCGCCCCGGTGCTTCATCCCCCTGTCTAAGCCGATAATCCCGCCTAAAAGCGCAGCCATAATGACCCGGATGATAACATTTTGCATGTTCCATGCTGCGAAACTACCAAAAAACATATGCCGCCCCCTTCTTCTGTATCCTTTTATCAAAAAGACTGCCATCCGACCGTATTTCCAGCCGCAATGACAGTCTTGTGAATCTTTTAGTAACTTCTGTTATCGAAATAATAAACTGCTTATAACTGTTCCGCCAGCACTTTCGTTGCTTCTGCTATCGCCGCATCGATTCCCGCAGGATTTTTACCGCCTGCCTGTGCCATATTGGGACGTCCGCCACCGCCGCCGCCGACAAGCCCCGCAATGCCTTTGATCAGGTTGCCTGCATGCGCGCCTTTTGCCATTGCGCCATCCGTCGCCATAGCAATTAAATTAACCTTGTTATCTTTATCAGATGCCAGCACGACAACGCCTTCTCCCAGCTTGTCCTTTAACTGGTCTCCCAGATCACGAAGTCCGTTCATATCCACACCGGCTACTTTCGTAGCAAGAAGCTTTATCCCTTTCACTTCCTCTACTTTATCCATTACATCGCCCAACGCTTCTTTAGCCGCCTTGCTCTTTAACGATTCATTCTCGCTCTGCAATGCTTTTAATTCCGCCATCAGATGGGTACATTTGTCTAAGAGGTTGGCTGGTGTCGTCTTTAAGATCTTTGAAGCCTCTTCTAATTCTCTTTCCAGTTTTGCATAATATCCGGTAACGCCAGTTCCCGTCAAAGCTTCGATTCTTCTGACGCCTGCCGCAACACCGCTTTCAGAGATAATCTTGAAAGCAGAAATCATCCCGGTATTCCCAACATGGGTACCGCCACAAAACTCCTTCGAGAAATCTCCCATTTCTACAACTCGTACCTTTTCACCGTACTTTTCACCGAAAAGCGCCATAGCGCCTGTCTTCTTCGCCTCTTCGATGGTCAGCACCTCTGTCACGACCGGGATATTCTCTGCAATCTTCTCATTTACAATCTGCTCCACCTTCGCGATCTCTTCCGGCGTCATTGCCGAGAAATGCGAGAAGTCAAAACGAAGCCTTTCCCCATCATTATAGGAACCCGCCTGTTCTACATGGCTGCCAAGCACCATACGCAACGCTTTTTGTAGAAGGTGCGTCGCACTATGGTTCTTACAGGTTGCCTCTCTTCTAGCGGCATCCACTTCTAGCGTCACGGTGTCTCCTACCTTGAACATACCGGATACCATACGACCGATATGCCCTACCTTACCGCCCAAAAGCTGTACTGTGTCCTCTACTTTAAACGTGCCGTCCGCATTACGGATATAGCCAATATCACCGGACTGCCCGCCCATCGTCGCATAAAACGGTGTTTCGTCAACGAAGACCGTTCCGATCTCACCATCCGTCAAGGCTTCCACCAACTCCGTTTCTGTTGTCAGGACAGAAATCTTTGCATCATGCAATAACTTGTCATAACCAACAAACACGGATGTGACGCCAGGATCAATGGATTCATATACGGTCACGTCAGCACCCATATAATTTGTCACTTTACGCGCCTTACGCGCCTTAACCTTCTGCTCTTGCATCGCTTCGCCAAAGCCTTTTTCATCGACGCCAAAACCTTTTTCCTCTAAAATCTCTTTCGTCAGGTCGATGGGGAAGCCATATGTGTCATATAGCTTAAAGGCTTCTTCCCCAGAAAGCTCCTTCTTCCCGTCCTTTGCCAGAGCCTCTTCCATTTCCGATAAGATATGCAACCCCTGGTCAATCGTCTTATTGAATTTATTTTCTTCCTGTGTCAGAACGTTAAAAATAAAATCCTTCTTCTCATCTAACTCCGGATAGCCATCTTTAGAGCCTTCGATCACGCTATTGCCCAAATCGGCAAGGAAAATGCCCTGTATGCCAAGTTTGCGCCCCTGGCGCGCCGCCCTTCTTATGATACGGCGAAGGACATAGCCACGTCCTTCATTCGATGGCATAATCCCGTCCGAAATCATAAAGGTCGCCGAACGGATATGATCCGTAATAATACGAATCGAGACATCCGTCTCTTCCTTTTCTTTATAAGTAACACCTGCTATTTCACAGACTTTCGTCCGAAGCGCCAGGACTGTATCGACATCGAAGATCGAATCCACATCCTGTACGGCGGAAGCAAGCCTTTCAAGCCCCATGCCCGTATCAATGTTCTTCTGTGCCAGTTCTGTATAATTGCCTTTACCGTCATTATCAAATTGGGTAAATACGTTGTTCCAGATCTCCATATAGCGGTCACAGTCACAGCCTACCGTACATCCCGGCTTCCCACAGCCATATTTCTCTCCGCGGTCATAGTAAACTTCCGAACACGGCCCACACGGCCCTGAGCCATGCTCCCAGAAATTGTCTTCTTTGCCGAAACGGAAAATACGCTTCTCATCAATCCCGATTTCCTGATTCCAGATCGCAAACGCTTCTTCATCTTCTTCATAAATAGAAGGATAAAGCCTGTCTGCATCTAATCCGACTACTTCTGTCAGAAATTCCCAGCACCACGCAATCGCTTCGTGTTTAAAATAATCACCAAAAGAAAAGTTCCCGAGCATTTCAAAGAATGTACCATGCCTTGCCGTTTTCCCGACATTCTCTAAATCCCCCGTCCGGATACATTTCTGGCAAGTCGTCACACGGCGCCTCGGCGGTATCTCCTGTCCCGTAAAATACGGTTTCAATGGCGCCATACCGGAATTGATTAATAACAAGCTGTTATCATTATGCGGCACCAGGGAAAAGCTTTTCATTTTCAGATGATCCTTGCTCTCGAAAAATTCAAGGAACATACGTCTTAATTCGTTTACACCATATTTTTTCATCATCATCCTCCATGTCAGAACAGTTTACTGCTTTATCTTAAATTGTCCAGGGAAAGCGAAAAACGCCTTATGCCTTCTAAAAGTCAAATTTATCCGCAAAGTAGGCATCCAGCTCTGCAATCGCCACCCTCTCCTGCTCCATGGAATCACGGAATCTGACCGTCACACAGTGATCGGTTTCGGAATCAAAGTCATAAGTCACGCAAAACGGCGTTCCAATTTCATCCTGTCTCCTGTATCGTTTCCCGATATTGCCTCGATCGTCAAATTCACAATTATATTTCTTAGATAACTTTGCAAAAACGGCTTCCGCTCCCTCGTTTAGTTTCTTAGAAAGCGGCAGGACGCCGATTTTAACAGGCGCAAGCGCCGGGTGGAAATGCAATACAGTACGCACATCCCCTTCTCCGATTTCTTCCTCATCATAAGCTGCACAAAGGAATGCCAATACCACACGGTCAGCGCCAAGAGACGGTTCAATTACATAAGGAATGTACTTCTCATTTTTAGAATCATCAAAATAAGACATATCCTCACCGGAAGTATTCTGGTGCTGCGTCAAATCGTAATCAGTCCTGTCTGCAATGCCCCAAAGCTCTCCCCAGCCAAACGGGAATAAGAATTCAATATCAGTTGTTCCCTTTGAATAGAAACAAAGTTCTTCCGGAGAGTGGTCACGCAATCTCATCTCATCTTCCTTCATGCCAAGGGATAAGAGCCAGTCACGACAGAATCCCCGCCAATACTGGAACCATTCCAGATCAGTCCCCGGCTCACAGAAAAACTCTAACTCCATCTGCTCAAACTCTCTTGTACGGAACGTAAAGTTTCCTGGCGTGATCTCATTCCTAAAAGACTTACCAATCTGTCCGATGCCGAAAGGAATCTTTTTACGGGATGTCCGCTGTACATTCTTGAAATTCACGAAAATCCCCTGCGCTGTCTCCGGACGCAAATATACCGTATTTTTCGCATCCTCCGTAACGCCCTGGAAAGTCTTGAACATTAAGTTAAATTGCCTGATATCCGTAAAATTATGTTTGCCGCAAGTAGGACAAGGGATATGGTGCTCTTCTACAAAGTCCTTCATCTGCTGCTGTGTCCATGCATCTATGGACTCATTTAATGTTATATTATTTGCCTGCGCATAGTCCTCTATCAGGTTATCGGCACGGAATCTCTCATGGCATTCCTTACAGTCCATAAGCGGATCTGAGAACCCGCCAAGATGTCCCGAAGCGACCCATGTCTGCGGATTCATCAAAATAGCACAGTCCACTCCTACATTATAAGGATTCTCCATCACGAATTTCTGCCACCATGCCTTTTTCACATTATTTTTAAGCTCCACGCCAAGATTGCCGTAATCCCATGTGTTCGCCAATCCGCCATAGATCTCTGAACCCGGATATACAAACCCCCTTGCCTTCGCCAAAGCTACAATTTTCTCCATCGTCTTTTCCATCTCTCTATCTGCTCCTCCTTAAAATATTATGCTATTGAAATACGATGCAAGAGAGAAGCTCTTCTTCTCCTGCCGCAATAATGGCGTCTCTTTTACCAGAAAGCGTTATGCCTGCGCTTGTATATAAAATCTTATCATATACATTAACGTCCAGCTCTTCTCCCGCTTTCGTCTGCACGATTACAACATGGTTCTCCCGGATCGATGAAAGCTCTTCATCACTGATCGGCGTCCCGTCTTCTTTCACAATATCCTTTAAAGAATATCCTTTCTCGAATGCTTCGCCGACTGTTCCGCTGAAAAGCTCTCTACGATTATAGCTCGTATAATCCTCACCTGTCTGATATGTCATCTTGACAATGACTTTCCCGTTGTTCGCTTCCACAGATTCACAGACAATACTGCCTTCACCACTGCTATATTTTTTTATTTTCTCCTGCGCCATTGCCTCTAGCTCGCTTACATCGTAAAAGTTCCGCTCAAACTCTTCTACGATCGTATGCGCAATCATCCCGTCTTTCCCAATAGAAACGGTATTCATGTTCGCCGCATTTGAAGCGCCGCACCCGATCAGCAAAAGCGCCGCTGTCATGACAGCCAAAATATTTTTCCATTTTCGCATATGTCACCCTCCCTCATACTGCATAACATTATAGCCGACTTAACCATGATTTTCAACATCATCTTAAGATTTAGAGATTATCCACGATCTCTAAGCTTTTAAAAGTCCTGTCCATATAGCGTTTCCTGTATTCATCGGCAATTTCTTTTAATTGTGCAAGTACTGTATCCGTCACCGTAAAAGTATACAGCTTTTCTACCGGCGACACCATGATATAATGTAACGCATATCCGGTCGAGTCCTCGTAATCCCCTGTTGCCGGCATGCCGGGGAACTCGCCGTTTATGACCATTGCTTTCATTTCAAATATGTAACGGACAAGCCTGTTGGGAAATTTATCATGTATCAATGCCCTAAGAGACTGGTATAATAGTTTCAGCATCTCTTTGTCATCATTGTTCTCTCTCGTATAATAATCCATGACTTCCAAAAAGTACATTCCATAATAAGCGCCTTCAAAGTCAGAGCGCAATGCTTCAAAATAGTTGCTGATGTTGGCTTCAAGCAGATTATAGGAAGACCTGCCCACATAAAGCCTGAAATTCCCGAAAGAAAAAGGATTCGTTGCAGCAAGCAGCCTGCTGTTCTGCTTCCTTGCCCCTTTGGCAAATGCAGAAATCTTTCCTTTTTCTTTCGTCAAAATAACAACTCTTCTATCATATTCACCAATCGGCTCAGCCTTTAAAACCATTCCCGTAATCTCTGTAAACTCCTGCATGGCTTCTTCCACCTGCTTCGTCTTTTTTTGCGTTGTCCTGCGCTTCTTCGCTTCCGGCATCTTCTAGTGCGTTTTTATATGAGAGAAAATCAGCTACGCTTCCCGTCATAAGAAATCTGTCCCAGTAATTTATTTCCTTCATCTTAAGCCCCCTAATCAACGATATGATTGTGCTATTAGGGTTCGCTTTTTTTCATTTTTCTATTCGGTTTCCTTGGGATTATATCCGAAATTTTTCAGAAGGAAATCACTGTCGCGCCAGTCTTTTTTCACTTTGACCCAAAGCTTTAGGTTGACCTGCGAACCCACCAAATCCTCAATATCCGGCCTTGCCAGAGAACCGATTTTCTTCAGCATCTGTCCCTGTTTACCGATGATAATCCCTTTATGCGATTCACGCTCACAGACAATCGTCGCCTCAATGTCAACAATTCTTTTTCTAGTCTTCATTGACTCAATGGTCACGGCAACCCCATGCGGGATCTCATCTTCTAAGCAACGCAGCGCCTTCTCACGGATCAACTCTGCCGTAATCTGCCTAATAGGCTGGTCCGTCACCGTATCTTCATCATAAAAAGGCTCTCCCTCTGGAAGATACTTCATAATACAGGAAAGCAAATCCTCTACGCCATCGCCTTTTAGAGCCGATACCGGAACGATTTCTGCAAAATCCATCTGCTTGCGGTAGGCGTCAATAAAAAGGAGGATCTCTTGTTTTTTAACCGTATCAATCTTATTAATTACCAGAATAACAGGTGTTTTTACCTTTTTTAACTGCTCAATGATATGCTGTTCCCCCGCCCCGATATAAGTCGTAGGCTCCACCAGCCACAATACCACATCCACATCCGCTAACGTGCGTTCCGCCACGTTTACCATGTAATTTCCCAGCTTATTCTTCGCCTTATGAATGCCCGGCGTATCCAGGAATACAATCTGTCCCTCTTTTGAAGTATGTACCGTCTGGATCTTATTCCTGGTCGTCTGCGGCTTATTGGAGGTGATCGCGATCTTTTGCCCGATAATATGGTTCATTAATGTAGATTTACCGACATTTGGCCTGCCAATCAAAGTGGCAAATCCCGATTTATACTGTTTTTTCTCTTCTTCCATGATTTTACTTTCCTTTTTCCTCTTTATCGCTTCTCTTCTTTAATCTGCTCTTCTTTATTCTTCTGATCCTTTTTCCTGTTCTACTTGCTCCAAGGCTTCTTCGGCATTTGCACCTGCTTCTTCGGCATTTGCACCTGCTTCCTTGTCTTTCGCATTTTCTTCCCACTGGTAGCCATTTAGCTGTTGTAAGCCTTCTGCTTTACGCCTTCTCTTCCTGACAATAGTCCTTGCCAAGAAAAATGTCAGGGCAAACACGATAATCCAAATGACAAAATATGGGATATTGACAACAAACCAGATAACGCCGTCTTCAAAACCGTCACCGATTTGATAGATCGTCTTCCCGAAACCATTCTTCATCCTATCCCACACCGAATTCTCCTGTGTAGGCGTTAGCCGTTTTACTTCCTCGATGCTCAAATAGACCGTACTGTAATCAATCTGGTTATCTAACGTCCGAAGCTGGGATTCCATGCTTTCTAGTTCATAACGCACCTGGGAAAGGCGTTGTTCAATGGCGATCACATCTTCCACCGATTCTGCCTGCCCTAAAAGCTCTAACAGCCTATCCTGTTCCGTCAGCAACGCTTTCTTATGGCTCTCTAAGTCCACATATTGCAACGTAACGTCTTCTACCCGTTCTTCCTTGTTCGTGATATTCGTCCATTCCCCGACCGTAACGATGAACTCATCCAAATGTTCTACCGGTATACGGACCGTCATATTCGTATTTCGCGTCTCCTGATATGAAGAATAACTACTGCCATTATATTGATGCTGGTATTCGACATAACCGCCAAGCGCAGCAATCTGTTGCCCCAGATTCTGGATCAATGTATCGTAGTTTTCTGTCTCAACACATAAATCTACCGTTTTGATCAGCTTCCGTGCCGTCTGCGCATTCTCCTCTAACGGCTCTGCACTAGATTCCTGCAACTCCGTTTTGAGGACGGGTTCTTCCGCCGCAGCACTATCTGACGCAGCTTCTCCGGAAACAGACGTATTCTCAGTCACATATCCATATCCGCCCATCTCATACGTTTCACTCTTACTAGACTGAGAAGAAGCGCTGCCGTCACCGCCGCTGCCGCATCCGCCCATCATAACACATGCTATTAAAACGCCTAAAAACACGCGTGATTTATTCCTATGGATCTGCTTTTCCATCCAATATTTCATCTGGCATCCTCCCCTGGTTCCCATTTTCCTCATATGTCTTTCACGTACGCACCCGCATCAATGGAATAAATAATCTGTCTGTGCAAACAGTCCTTCCTGTTTCTTAATTTTCTCTTCATTCCCTACAACACAGAGGCAATCGTCTTCCATAAAAGCCTCAATATAAGCAGCCAGCCCCCTGATTACCTCAGGAGTTGCCGCAAGAAGTTCGTCCCTCTCTTTCTGTACCTGTTCAAACGGATAGTGCGACATATAACCTGCCAGGGAGTAAGCCCCTTTTGCAGACGGCGTCATCGGCATATCCAGCTCACTGACCGCGCCAATGATATACTGTGTCATCGTTCTCTCGTCTGCGTCAAAATGCCTGATATAGTCCGCCGCTTTCTCATATACTTCGATTGTCTTCTCTAAATTCGGGTCTCTATAAGAGACAAAATAGCTTTCTCCCGACTTGCCGAAATTACACATACATCCATACGCGCCGCCTTTGACACGCACCTGCGTCCAAAGATAATCATAGCTCATCAGCACCCTAAGCACCCTGAGCGCCCCATGATAAGCAAGTCCTTTTCCACTAAAATTCCCCGCCCGGCATACATATTGTACTTGCGAAGATGACATCAGCCCTTCATTCTTTCGCCCTGTTTCCGGTTCATACGCTTTCGCCGATACAGGCTGTGTACAAAGAGCCTCTTTAAAAGACGCCGACAATGCCTCTACATGCTCCAATTCTTTGCGCTCTCCTGTATAATCTATCATCAGGTTCTCCGGCCTGAATAAGAATTGTACAAGCTGGCTTAAGTTTTCAACCAGTTCCTCTTTGCGGTTTGCAAAATCATCTTCCAGTTCTTCCAGCAAACGGTAGAACGGAAGGCCGCTAACGGAATCGGCAATAACTGCTGTCTTAGAGATATAAGATAAAGCACGCACGGATGCAAGGGAATGTCCCGCTGACATCATATTCGCCTGTTTCTGCGATTTTAATTCCGCAATCAGCTCTAAAAGCCGTTTCGTATTCCCGAATTTAGAACGCATGACGATTTCTTCCACAAGCTTAAATGCCGGCTCCAGATTCTCATATAAAGTTTTCACTTTAATTTCCATTGTAGCCGAATAGTCCTGTAGGTTTCCTGCATCAATATAAGTATTGACAACCGGTGCAATGCCTCCTGTCTGAATATTGATTTCATTAAACAGCTCGCCATACGTATAATTCTCGGTATCGACTAACCCAAGGACAGCCTTTAACAATCCCACATAAGGGAATAGATGCTGCGGTACATTGCGTAAATCGAAGAGGAAACGCAAATAGCCAATCCCGTTTGTGAAAATATCATGATATAAGAAAACCGTATCTGCAACTCTTCTCTCTTCATTGATAAAGCTTGCCGCTTCTTTCTTCATATCGGCTCTTGTCAAAAGCGGGATCTTCTCCAAATCTTCTTTGGTGTCCGCCTTTTCCTGATAGGCTTTAAGCTCCTTTGTCTGCGCAACGATCTCTTCTAGTTGTTCTTTCGATAGCGACGCTTTCTTTTTTGCCAGCTCACCGGCAAGTTCTTTCTCCTTTTTCCCTGTCAGGCCCTTCACAGGCTCTACCACAACAATGGATTTATGCTGGTTATCCAGCAAATACTGCTGCACCAATTTCTCAAAATAGTCCGTATCTATTGCGCTTCTTAGCGTCTTATAGGTCTCATCTGCCTCAATATAATCAAACGGCTTCTTATCATCATATAGCCAGCTATCAAGCATCTGTAGGCCATACATCAACCCTTTCGGATAGGATCCAAAATCCGCTTCTCGGTATTTGAACTCATAAAAATTCAGTCCCGCGCGCAATGATTTCTTATCAATGCCCTCGGTTGCAAGCTTCCGCAATGTCTCCTCAATGGTTTCCTGGAATGCTGTAAGCTGTTCCTTATTGGCATTTTTGGCTACAATCGAAAAATAAGGCTGTTTCATGCCAATCCCATAATCACTGTAAATATCTTTGCCTATCCCTTTGTCGATCAACGCTTCTTTTAACGGTGCGCCGGGCGCGGAACAAAGCACATAATCAAATACCTGGAATGCTGTATAATGCTCTTTATCCAGATTCTCACCGATTGCAATATTATATGCCAGATAGGTGCTGTCATTCTCCGATTCGTTTTCCGTAATGGAATACTCTTTATGCAATGTCTCTATCTTAGTAAAAGGTGGCTCCGCCGTCAGAGCGGAATCCACTTCTAACGCCTCATAAGCGGACAGATAGGCCTCATCCAGAAAAGCCAGCTTCTCGGCCATGTCCATGTTCCCATATAGATAAATATAGCTGTTAGACGGATGATAATATTTGGCATGGAACGCGAGGAAATCCTCATAGGTCAGCGCAGGAATCTCATCCGGATCCCCGCCGGCATTCACGGCATAAGCGGTATGCGGATAAAGGGATGCGGCAACCGACCATTCCAGCATATCATCCGGAGAAGAAAACGCGCCCTTCATTTCATTATACACTACACCGTTGATCGTAAGCTCATCTTCCAGGCTTTCCATCTCATAGTGCCAGCCTTCCTGCTTAAAAATTTTCTCCTCACGGTATATATGAGGATGGAAAACAGCATCCAGATAGACATCCATCAGGTTCTGGAAATCCTTATCATTGCAGCTTGCTACCGGATAGATTGTCTTGTCGGGATACGTCATGGCATTTAAGAAGGTATTTAAAGAGCCTTTCGCCAATTCTATAAAAGGATCTTTAACCGGGAACTTATCCGACCCGCAAAGCACGCTATGTTCCGCAATATGCGCCACACCTGTGCTGTTCTCATGCGGCGTGCGGAAACCGATATAAAACACCTTATTATCGTCATCATTCGATAACAAGGCTACCCTTGCCCCAGTCTTGTTATGTTTCATGAGATAACTCATGGAATTTAATTCTTTGATTTCTCGTTTCTCAATCAATGTGTATGCCTGTAATTGTTCTATCTGCATTTTCAACCTCATTTCTGCGCGGCTATGCTAATAGCAGGAATACTGGCTCTCCTAAGCCAATCCGGCCTGCCTGTCTGTGAGCGCCGCGCATACACAGACCAGCCAGTGAATCGTATGCCGTCTTCGGCACACCTTTCTTTAGTATATCACTTACCTGGAAAAATAGTAAAGCACAATAAATAAAAGAACAGGTAAAAACATATTGCCGTTTCTACCTGTCCAGTGTAAAAGGGGAATTTTACCATAATTTGTTTAACAATGTCAGTTTATCAAAAAATTTTGTCAAAGGCAAGAGCATTCTGCGCTAACTTAATTGTAAGTTATCGCGCAAAGTAATAAAATGCCCTATTTTACACACTAAACGTCATCAAAGCAAGCTTAGAAAGAATAATTTCCTGTATCTTGACGCCATATTTTTTCTTCTGTGCCAAGTTCATCCGTACAAATTCTGCAAGCGGCATCGTCTTTGTCTGATAAATCATCTTCTTTGGCCCTATCAGAGGCTTTTTTTCCGCCAAAAGACATATTTTTACTTTCGTTTTTAATTGCATATAGGTCTTATAGGAGAATTGATCCTGCGACATATAATAAAACTGGCTCTCTAACGTTGTATCCGCCTGCGTGTCCTTCATCACATAATGTTCAATGATGCTCTTATACTTAAACGGCACCATCTCATGCTCTAATAATTCACGGTAACTATAATATGCCCCCAAATATAACCGGCTGGTATCCTGCATATAGTATTTAAAGTCATTATCTTGGTATTCCATGCTCACCTTACGCCTCCGTCGGCCGCAGAAAGGATTGCTTCAATTTTATCCCCGCTAATGCGTATGGCATCTTCTATCGCTTTCCTGCTCATACCGGTCTCGCTCATTAGTTCTTCTATTGTCACTTTCCGTTTTAAATCATCAGCCAGTTCATTGGCCTTGTCCGCTACTCTATTGACTTGGTCAGCAAGCCGCCTGTCTTTTTGTACCGCTTCGGCATTCTCTGCAATAAATGCTTCCATTGCATCCATGATCATCTTAGCGAGCATGCCTTCTGCCTCCCCGGCATGTTCGAACGCGCCTAACATCGTCACGCCTATGGTAAGCGCTACATTGCCTTCTCCGATCAAGTCTTCGAGGAAAATGCCCTGTCCGGCATATAATTTCGCAATTTCTACAACCTGTGGCAGGAAAACCTGCACCAGACGGTTCTGTGCATCCACGTCTCCCGCCATTGCAGAAAGCGTAATCGCTTCCCGTTCTCCCGTTGACGGATTGGGAAAAGCGTTTATCTGATTTACATAATCTTTCAAATAATCAATTTCTTCCCCACTGAGATAATCGTCCAGGTTCACCGGTTCATTGATGCCAATTTTATGTGCTTTCAGATAATCATAGACAAGCTCAAACTGCTCTCTACCCAAAGATAACGGGGCAAATGCCTGTTCAGCCTGCTCCTGCGTAATATAATTCCCTTGCTTCTTCGCAGTTTGGCAGATCTGCTCCAATATTTGTGTAAATAATGATTCCTGGGTCATTGCTAATGCATCTCCTATCAACGTTCTGCTTGCCCTTTTTGTTGTTTTTTATCCTCTTTTTACATGTGTGTGCGTATATAAATGCTCTTCACAATATTCATAGTTTCCATCACACTTAGAACAAAAGCGGAACTGCATCTCCGGGCTATCTTGTTCTGTCCTGCCGCAAATGGCACACTTATGTTTGGTGATCCCACTGCTATTGCGCCTGATATCCCGCTTAAACTCCTGCCGCCTATGGATCTGTTTCGGATTTAAGTGCATCATGTTCCTCGACGTCAGGAAGAAGACAACGAAGTTGAGCAGTGACGCCACAATTGCAAATTTGCTGCAAGCGTCCCCCTGCAAAAACGAAAATGCCAGCATAACGGCATAGATCACGCCAAGCCATTTCACTTTAACCGGTATGATGAACATCAATAATACCTGCACATCCGGGAACGTCGCCGCAAAGGCAAGGAAAATGGACATATTAATATAATAAGTATTAAAAAACGGCGCTGTTGACGCGAAAAAAGACTCATATGCACTACTGCCCATCATTGATAGCTGCTCTCCGCTAATCGCCAGCTTTCCAAATGATAATAAATTCCCGTCATAAAGATAGGCAAAAGCCATAAACAGGAAACTACCGGCAATCGTAAAGAGGATGCCAGAAAATATATACACATTATACCGGTATGTTCCCCATGTCCTCTCTAACGTCGTCCCAATAGAACAATAGAAATAGAGCATCAACAACGTAAAAAAGATATTAGAGCTACTCGGCGGAATTAAGACCCATGTCACAAGCCTCCAAATCTGCCCATGCAAAATCGCGTAAGGATTTAACGTCAAGTAGTTAACCACCAGCCATGGCGCTATGATTTCCAATACATATCCTATCGCATAACAGGCAACCAGAACAACCGACAGATTCCGTATTGCGTACTTTCCAAATTTTCTCTCAAATGAACTCATAATATCTTTCTGCTCCCTTCCTACTTCTATAATCAAGAAAAGATGAATATATTCTATCATTCCTTTTTTTAAAAGTAAACGCTACTTCGTTGAAATAAGCGAAAATCATAAAAATTTTATATTTCTCTTT
>CAJTSL010000001.1:3261-32666 GCA_910578845.1 uncultured Lachnospiraceae bacterium | reverse complement strand
GTCGTATAATGACTTAGCATGTCAAAATACATTTATTAAGGAAAGAATTTACATTTATTTGTCGGGCATGGTCTGCTATGATAATCATACCCGCATGTTTTAAAGGAGTGATTCATAAATGAAGCAGATGCAATATACGCTTGGTATTGATATTGGGTCTACAACTGTCAAAATCGCAATTCTGGATGAAAAACATCAGATTCTTTTTTCCGACTATAAAAGGCACTTTGCCAATATCCGAGAAACTTTATCCGAACTGTTGCAAATCGCTTACCAGAAACTTGGAAACATCACCCTACATCCTATGATCACCGGTTCCGGCGGCCTTACGCTTGCCAATCACCTGCAAGTCCCATTTATTCAGGAAGTGATCGCAGTATCCTCCTCCTTGCAGGAGCTTGCCCCAGTAACGGATGTAGCAATTGAGCTTGGCGGGGAAGACGCCAAAATCATTTATTTTGAGGGCGGCAACGTAGAACAACGTATGAACGGCATATGTGCCGGCGGTACGGGCTCTTTTATCGATCAGATGGCATCCTTGCTACAGACAGATGCCTCGGGGTTAAACGAATACGCCAAGAACTACCATTCTCTTTATACGATAGCGGCAAGATGCGGTGTATTCGCAAAGTCCGATATCCAACCGCTCATCAATGAAGGCGCTACGAAAGAAGACTTATCCGCTTCCATTTTCCAGGCAGTCGTCAACCAGACAATCAGCGGCCTTGCCTGCGGTAAGCCGATCCGTGGCCATGTCGCTTTCCTTGGCGGCCCTTTGCACTTTTTATCCGAATTGAAGCAATCCTTCATCCGTACCTTGAAACTGGATGATGCACATATTATTGATACAGAGAATTCCCACCTTTTCGCGGCAATTGGCTCCGCGCTGAATGCCAAAGAAAACGTTTGTTATTCTATGCAGGACATGGTAGAGAAGCTCTCCTCCGACATCAAAATGGAGTTTGAGGTAGAACGTATGGAACCTTTGTTTGCATCGAAGCAAGCATACGACGATTTCTCTAAACGGCACTCCTCACATCATGTCAGGACCGCCGATTTAGCCTCTTATAAAGGAAACTGTTTTCTAGGCATTGACGCCGGAAGCACCACGACCAAAGTCGCGCTAGTCAGTGAAGACGGCTCCTTGCTGTATTCTTTCTACAGCAGCAACGATGGCAGTCCGTTGAAGACGGCAATCCGCTCTATACAGGAAATCTATTCTCTCCTGCCAAAAGATGTTAAAATTGTCCGCTCCTGCTCTACCGGTTATGGTGAAGCGCTGATGAAAGCGGCATTCCTCTTAGACGACGGTGAAGTCGAGACAGTTGCCCATTATCACGCCGCAGCATTCTTCGATCCCAAGGTGGATTGTATCTTAGATATCGGCGGCCAGGACATGAAATGCATCAAAATCAAGAACCAGACAGTTGACAGCGTGCAGTTAAATGAAGCATGTTCTTCCGGCTGCGGCTCTTTTATCGAAACCTTTGCCAAATCGTTAAACTACAGCGTACAGGATTTTGCAGGCGCTGCGCTTTTTGCTGCACACCCCATCGACCTTGGCACGCGCTGTACCGTATTCATGAATTCCAAAGTAAAGCAGGCACAGAAAGAAGGGGCAGACGTTGCCGATATTTCCGCTGGCCTTGCCTACTCTGTCATCAAGAATGCGCTCTTTAAAGTCATCAAGGTCTCCGACGCTTCGGAACTTGGCAAAAATATCGTTGTACAAGGCGGCACTTTCTATAACGATGCCGTCCTTAGAAGCTTTGAAAAAATAGCCGGCTGTCAGGCAATCCGTCCTGATATCGCAGGCATCATGGGCGCTTTTGGCGCCGCGTTAATCGCCAGGGAAAACTATCAGCAAGGATATCAGACGACCATGCTCTCCATTGACAGGATCAATACCTTGCAATTCGAGACGACCATGGCCAAATGTAAGGGATGTACGAACAACTGCCGCCTCACCATCAACAAATTCACGGGAGGGCGCCAGTATATTTCCGGGAACCGCTGTGAAAGAGGGCTTGGCAAAGCCAAAAATGAGAATAATCTCCCGAATCTATTCGATTATAAACTGAAACGTATTTTCTCCTATGAGCCGCTCCCTGCTGACGAGGCAGTACGAGGCACAGTCGGGATCCCAAGGGTGCTCAATATGTATGAGAATTATCCGTTCTGGTTTACCTTTTTCACTAAGTTAGGATATCGTGTCATTCTCTCTCCTAGTTCTAACCGGAAGATTTACGAACTCGGCATTGAGTCGATTCCAAGCGAATCGGAATGTTATCCTGCCAAATTAGCGCATGGGCACATCACCTGGCTCATCAGGCAAGGGGTGGACTTTATCTTCTATCCGGCACTATTCTATGAAAGAAATGAATTCCCGGATGCAAATGACCACTATAACTGCCCTATCGTTACTTCATACTCTGAAAACATCAAGAACAATGTAGAAGAGATCGGTCGCGGCGAAGTCATCTTCCGCAATCCGTTCCTATCCTTCCGTGATTTAGGCACTGTAACGGATGCTTTGGCAAAAGAATTCGACACGCTTCCAATAACAGATGTTATGAATGCTTGCGAAGAAGCTTGGGAAGAGCTTTCCAAGGCAAGAGCCGATATGCGAAAGAAAGGCGAAGAGACGCTTGCATTTATGGAGCAAAACCATAAGCGCGGCATTGTGCTCGCTGGCCGCCCTTATCATATTGACCCGGAAATCAATCATGGGATCCCGGAACTGATCAGTTCCTACGGTATTGCCGTATTGACCGAAGATTCCGTTTCCCACCTGGCAGCGCCTGAACGTCCGCTCATCGTTTCCGACCAATGGATGTACCACTCCAGGCTTTATGCTGCCGCAAGCTATGTCAAGACAAGAGATGATCTGGACTTAATCCAGCTTAACTCTTTTGGCTGCGGCCTAGATGCTGTTACAACGGATCAAGTTAACGATATCCTATCCGGTTCCGGCAAAATATATACGTGCCTGAAAATTGACGAGGTTAATAATCTTGGTGCAGCAAGGATCAGGATCCGTTCCCTGCTCTCTGCCATTAAAGTAAGGGAACAGAAAAAAGAACAGCGGACCATACATGAGAGCGCGATCCAAAAAGTAGTGTTCACGGAAGAGATGCGTAAAGAATATACCATCCTCTGCCCTCAGATGTCGCCAATCCATTTCGACATCCTACAGGCTGCTTTCAGCGCTTGCGGGTATCGCTTTGAAGTGCTTGCGAACGATAACAGGCATGCCGTAGACGTCGGTCTGAAATATGTAAATAATGACGCGTGTTATCCTTCCTTGATCGTTGTCGGCCAGATTATGGATGCTTTGCTTTCCGGGAAATATGACGTCAACAAAGTCGCTATCATCATGACCCAGACAGGCGGCGGCTGTCGTGCCACCAATTACATCGGTTTCATCAGGCGCGCGCTAGAGAAGGCCGATATGCAGCAGATTCCCGTCATTTCCCTTAATCTTGCCGGGATCGAGAGCAATCCCGGGTTCCATATCAATGCCGATTTGTTCGTACGCGCCGCTTACGCCGCCGTATTCGGGGACATCTTCATGCGCTGTGTTTACCGGATGCGCCCTTATGAGCAAGAAGCTGGCTCTGTCAATGCCCTACATCAGAAGTGGATCGCCAAATGCCGTGCATTTGTTTCCGCAAAGCATACGAACTATTTCACATTCTGCAAAATGTGCAAAGACATTGTCAGGGAATTTGATGCCATCCCTATTACGGAAGAAGCAAAGCCACGCGTTGGCATTGTAGGAGAGATCCTTGTCAAATTCGCTCCTACTGCCAATAATCATCTGGTAGAGCTTTTAGAGGCGGAAGGCGCGGAAGCTGTTGTGCCTGATTTACTTGATTTCATGCTCTACTGCTTCTACAATCAGATCTATAAAGCCAAGCACCTTGGCAAAACCAAAAAAGCGGCAGCATTCTCCCGCTTGGGTATCTGGGCAATTGAAAAACTACGCTCTAGCGCCGCCAAAGCACTACAAAAAAGCGTGCATTTTGAACCGCCTACAAGTATCTACCGTCTCGTAGATTATGCAAAACCGATTGTCAATATCGGCAACCAGACAGGCGAAGGCTGGTTTTTGACGGGGGAAATGGTCGAACTGATCCACAGTGGCGTTAACAACATCGTCTGTACACAGCCATTTGGCTGCCTGCCAAACCATGTTGTCGGCAAAGGCGTGATCAAAGAACTGCGAAAACAATATCCGCTTTCAAACATTGTTGCCATTGATTACGATCCCGGCGCTAGTGAAGTCAATCAGCTAAACCGTATCAAACTGATGTTATCTACTGCCCAGAAGAATCTAAAACAACAGATAAACGAAAAAGCCAACTAAAGACATGCAATCAAAAAGCAGATGCGGCTGCCTCTCCTATAGAGGCTCACATCTGCTTTCTTACAATCTTATATTCATCGTCCGCCTGATAAAACGAACAATCAAAATCCGCACCACGCAAAAAGCGTCCCATATCATCTTCATCCAAATCTACCATGCAGATATAACATTCATAATCCTCATCATAAACATAATTGCTACAGGAATCACAATGACTGCTCATATCCAATCTCCGAACTATTCTCCAAAAGCTTCCCATGTCCTTCTCAGACAGGGAATGCCGTTAATAAAATGTCTTATCAAATTTGCGGTTGATAAACTTGATGCTCTCTTTACCGCCTTCTAACAAAGACTGTATCGCTTCTTCCGCAGTATCCTTTTGTAACTGATTGACGCAAAATACACAGGTGCCGAATTTATCTCTGGAAAAGAATCCGGGTTTCTCCCATTTGACATAATAGGAAACTCTGTGCTTTAAAAGAAGCTTCTCGATCTTCTCTTTCGTTTCCATGTCAGTGACCTGACACCATTCTAATTCATTGTGCACTTTCACCTTTTGATATGCTGTTTCCATGCCTGCTACCATACCCCTTCATAAGTAAATTTCGACAAAATATGTCGAATCTATTATATCGCTTTTTGCCAAATTGTGCAAGCTTGCAGAATATGGCAATTTGTGTTATCGTAAATAAGTATGGGGGACAATAAAATTTCTATACTCCCGAAGGCGCAATCCGTGAAATGATATTGTCACAACACCGGCGCCTTATCCTACAACAAGTTACGCCTAATGCAATACTATAATGAAATAGAAGAATGGAGAATCAGTATGCCTATTAAAATCCAGGACTCCCTCCCTGCAAGAACGACTCTGGAAGGAGAAAACATTTTCGTAATGACCGAGTATCGGGCAATCCATCAAGATATCCGTCCTCTTAATGTCCTTATCTTAAATCTGATGCCAACCAAAATCGTTACGGAGACACAACTGCTTCGCAAACTCTCTAACTCACCATTACAAGTAACGGTAGAATTCCTGCAAACGGCAAGCTATGTACCGCAGCATGTGGATTCGAACCACTTAACATCCTTTTATACCACTTTCGACCAGGTAAAAGACCGTAAATTCGATGGTATGATTATAACCGGTGCGCCTCTTGATTATGTCAAATTTGAAGATGTCACTTATTGGAAAGAACTATGCTCCATCATGGAGTGGGGCAAAACACACGTACATTGTACGCTACATTTATGCTGGGGCGCTTATGCGGGCCTATATTATTTGTATGATATCAACCGTTATGATTTAGAGGAAAAATTATCCGGCGTTTATGCACATAAAGTCCTGAAAAAGACGTCACCGTTATTCCGCGGCTTTGATGATATCTTCTACGCGCCGCAATCCCGTGCTATGGGCGTTGATGCCGAGCAGATTACCTCCGTCCCCGAATTGGAATTAATGGCAATTTCCGATGTCGCAGGCGTTACGATCGTGAAGACGACTGACAGCCGTCACTTTTTCGTTACCTGCCACCCGGAATACGACACGGACACATTAGCCAATGAATACTATCGGGACTTAAACAAAGGAATGAACCCGAAAATCCCGGTCAACTATTTCCCTGATGATGACCCATCCAAAGCACCGGTCGTAAACTGGCGCTCAACCGGACAGTTGCTCTATTCGAACTGGTTAAATTATTACGTATATCAGACGACACCGTATGATATGATTGGAACGCCGTTTTTATGAGGTATCTACGGGATTTGTTGAAAAGTCAAAGTATCGTAAAATGATGTCAAATATCGGGCAGTATCGCAAAATTGGGAGTACAAAGGGAGTACAGAAAAATCTTTATGGGAGTACAAAAAGTATGATATAAACTGTCTTTTGGAACAATATTATGAGGGCGTATTGTGTAAGTGCAATATGCCCTTAAATTTATGAGAAAATGCTAAAGACTAGGAAATGTGATAGAATGGCAGAAATAAACAAATTTGTAATTATGGAGGTGTAGTAATGCACAAAACTATATTGATTGAAGAAATTACCATTGAGAATGTAACAGAAAAAATAAATGAAAAAATACAAGAAATGGAAAAAGACGGTTATCAGATTAAAACCATGTCCTTTTGGGGAACAGATAAAGTTGTGTTGATTTTCAAAAAAGGGCTAAAAGGAAGTTTGCTATAACTTCCAGCTTGTAGAACTGAAAAGCATAAAATTATAGAGAAAAGTACCTGTCAAAGAATCTTTGCGTAACTATATATGTAATGTAAGATGTTGATTGCTTTACTTTAGATATTATTTTGGGGATAATAATATTCAAAGGAGGACGAAAATATGAACAAGGTAACAACACAGGAAAGGGCGAGATATTATGAATATAGGAAATCAAATATTGAATATTCGTAAAGAAAAACAATTAACACAAGAGGAGTTTGGCAGATTATTTCATGTTACTCGACAAACTGTTTCAAATTGGGAAAACGGAAAAAGTTATCCTGATCTGCAAATTCTTGTAAGCATGAGTAATCAATTTGATATTTCTCTTGATACATTATTAAAGGAGGATTCGAAGATGGTACAATCTATGGATAAAGAAAGAGCAATGGGCATAATAAAACATGAAAAATCAATTGTAGATTTTTTTACAGGTGCTGGAACAGGAATTGTTGTATCTTGTTTATTTTCCCCAGATTCATCGATAAGAACTACAGTCATTATTGTTGGAATTATAATGATAGGTATAGGTTGGTATAAAAAATCAAAGAATGATAAAAAGGTATTTCAATATATTAAAGAACATGATTAAGAGTACAATATGAGAGCATTTATAAAAAGCATATACAAGCAGATTTCGGACACATGAAACTGAAAGATAGACAGCCTTTACAAATCAGGGGGAAATTAGTAAATCTTGATAAAAAGGGATATGGATATGAAACTCAGAATAAAGTTCGTATATTACTGTTAGATATGTTTAATAAAGCGGTTGCGGACATTTTGGCAATGAAAAATCCTGTAAGGAATATTAAAGTTGTTCGTGATGAAGAAAAAGAACCTCGTGTACTGTCAATAGAAGAACAATCTGCCTTTTTTGACACCTGTAAAGGAACATTTTACGATAATCTTTTTAATGTGGCAATTTCAACAGGACTTCGCCTCGGCGAATTATATGCTTTAGAAGTAGAGGCCTTGGATTTTGAGAAAAAGGTAATACATATTACAAAATCGTTGTCTTATCAGAAATTTGAGGGAGATACAGGAAAGACTTTTCACATGGGAAAAACGAAAACGAAGTCCAGTTATCGTGATGTGCCTATGAATAGAAGATGTGAAATTGCATTAAAGAAACAGTTATTGCAGAAAAGAGTTGTTTCGGGCAGAAATGGTGCAAAAACATTAAAAGGATTTGAAAATTTCATTTTTACAACAAAATATGATACTCCGCTTAATGCACAGATTTATGCAGACGCTATTAAGGCAATCGTTGAGCAAATCAATCTTATGCGAGAGGAATTGGAACAATTTGAAACATTTTCGGGACATTGCTTTAGGCATACATTTGCAACAAGATGTTTTGAAGCAGGCATACAGCCGAAAACAGTTCAGAAGTATCTAGGTCATGCTACATTACAAATGACAATGGATTTATACACCCATGTATTAGAAAACCATTTATCAGATGAAATGGATAAGCTAGATAGCAGACTGGAAATGATTGAACTTTCAAGTGATGATTTAGCAGAGCAACGTTTTGAACGGGAATATAGGAAACAGAACGAAGTTTTGTCCTCTGATAAGTTAGTACGCATAGAATAAATGGGAGTATAATGGGAGTAACAGAAAATGCTGTGGGAGTACAAAGTGCTTGAAAATGGCTTAAATAAAGGAAAAATCAAGATGTGATTTGTACTCCCTAGTTGTTTTATTATATATACCAGACAACGCCGTACGATATCCTTACCCTTTAATCTTTAAAGGGTTACCTTCCTAAAAACTCTTGTATGAAATCTTCCTCTGAAATGATCCGTACGGAAAGCTCTTTTGCTTTTTTATTTTTGGAGGAATGCGATGTTACATCATTATTGATCAGGCAGGTCGTCTTTGAGGTGACACTGCCTGTTACTTTTCCGCCTTTTTCTTCAATCGCATCTTTAAGCGCATTGCGGTTTTCATAATGCAAGAGGGTTCCCGTGATCACGAAAGCCAAGCCGGAAAGAGTCTGTTGCGCTTCATCCACCTTTTCAGTAACAATTGTTATCTCCTGTAGCAAGTGTTCTAACTGTTCCACGTTCTCCGGCTCCTGGAAATATTCGCAGAAAGCACCGGCAAGCACTTCCCCAATGCCGTCTATCTCACTGAGTTCTTCTATCTGTGCATGCTCCATGGCCTCTAAGTCATCCCTATAGTATCTACATATCATCTTTGCATTCGCAAGACCGATTCCTGTAATGCCAAGCCCATAGATCACTCTCGGCAGGATAGTTATCCTAGCCGTGTCAATGCTATTGATCAGGTTCTGGTAAGACTTCTCTCCAAATCCCTCCATTAAGGTAATTTCTTTCTCATAACGAGACAACCTGAAAATATCAGCAAACTCATGCAAAAAACCTTTATTGATGAATTTCTCCAATGTTGCTTCCGATAACCCGTCGATATTCAAAGCATCCCTGCTGACGAATAAGGTAAAAGACTTAATTTTCTTCGCTTCGCATGCCGGATTGCTACAATATAAGGACTGCACATCATTGACCTGCCGAAGCTCTGTAGGCTGTCCGCAAACCGGGCAGACATCCGGTATCTGAATGGAATCGCTCTTAGTCAGGTTCTCCGCGATTTGGGGAATAATCATATTCGCTTTGTAAACAGTAATATGATCCCCGATCCCGAGTTGTAAATTACGCATAATGCTAATATTGTGTACCGATGCGCGGCTGACTGTCGTCCCCTCCAATTCCACCGGCTCAAAAATGGCCACCGGGTTGATGAGCCCAGTCCGGCTAGGACTCCATTCTATCTCTTTCAAAACAGTTTCGCGCAATTCATCCGCCCATTTAAAAGCAATGGAATCCCTTGGGAATTTCGCCGTCGTGCCAAGCGAATGCCCATATGCAATATCATCATAGATTAACACGAGGCCATCCGAAGGAATATCGTACCGCTCTACCTTTCCTTCAAAATAAGAAATAGCATCCGCTATTGAATCCGGAGAGACCTTCCGGTACTCTACGACGGCAAAGCCTTGCTCCTTGAGAAAGCGGAACTGTTCTTCCCGGGAATTGTTGAAATCGACGTCCTCCGCCTTTACCAGGCTATATGCATAAAACATTACATTGCGGTTTGCGGTCACCTCGTTATTTAATTGGCGGACAGAACCGCTACAAAGATTACGTGGGTTCTTATATTTATTCTCCGCTTCTGTTATCTCCTGGTTTATCTTCTCAAAATCAGAATAAGAAATAACCGCTTCCCCTCTGATGATCAGTTCTCCCTGGTAAGGGATCGAGAGTGGGATATTCTGAAAAACACGGGCGTTATTCGTTACGACCTCTCCTACTTCTCCATTTCCCCGTGTAACAGCTTTTGCAAGTTTTCCTGCAAAAAATGTCATAACAACTGTAAGTCCATCCAATTTCCAGGAAAGCAATGCTTCTTTTCCATTCAACCAATCACGCAATTCTTCCCTGCTTTTCGTTTTATCCAAAGATAACATCGGTTTTTCATGTCTGTCTTTTGGCAGTTCTTCCACTGCTTCATAACCTACTTGCGCAGTCGGGCTATTCGCCAGTACAATGCCAGTCTCTTCTTCTAGCGCAGCCAGCTCATCGTAAAGCTGGTCATACGTGAAGTTACTCATGATTTCCTCATCTTGTGCATAATATGCCTTCGAAGCGGTATTTAAAGCAGAAACAAGCTCTTTCATACGCTCTTGTTTTTCAGCCAATGTTCTCTCCATAGATTCCTTGCCTTTCTTTCCACATAGGATAACAATTGTTGTGATTGATATCCCGTTTATATCCAGTTATATCTAGTCTTGTGCGCGCATATTGCATGCAGCATAGAGAAGATTTCTCTCTTCTTTGCCCAATTCACGATATTCGCCCGGTTTTAACCCTGCAAGATTAACATTCATAACGCGCGTTCTCTTCAATGCACGGACATGATAGCCAAATGCCTCGCACATCCGCTTGATCTGTCGGTTGACCCCTTGGGTCAGAACCATTTTCATCGTCTTATCCCCTATCTGTGTAATCTCACATTCCCTCGTCATCAGCTCTAAATCCTTCAGCCAGACGCCTTTTCTCATCTCTGCAAGCGCCTCTTGCGTCAAAGGCTTATCTACCTTAACAATATATTCCTTCTCATGACAATTCGCCCCGCGCATCATGGCATCAATTAAATCCCCGTCGTTTGTCATAATCAGTAAGCCTTCCGAGTCTTTATCCAATCTCCCGGCATAAGTAAGCCTAAGCGGGTATTGTAACTGGTCTGTTACTTTGACCGTGGCATGCCGGTCACGTGCCGTACAGACAACCCCTACCGGTTTATAATATGCCAAGACAGCAATTCTTTCACGGTTCCTGACAGGCTTCCCGCGCACAACGATATCATCCTCATCCGTTACCTGCATACCGGGTAACGCCTGTTTCCCATTTACGGTAACAAGCTGCCGCTCTATCAGTTTATCCGCATCCCGGCGGGAGCATACCCCGCACATGGCAAGATACTTATTTAATCTAATCATCCTCTATACCTCGTCTACCATATCTGATCTTCATCCTCTGCCGCATCCACATTGTCCGCATTAGAAGCACTATTGGGAGCATTCGTATCTTCTTTCTCATCATCTTTGACCACGCCGTGCATCATAAGGAATTCCCGCCATTCCGGATAATTATTGGCATACAAATGGACGCCATCGAAGGTCAAGTCTTCTTTCAACAGACCGTCTTGATCCGTGAACAGCGGATTGCTATCGAGATAGAATATATCAACGCCATCTGCAAGGCTTGCAGCCGCCACATTTTTCGCATTGATGTTAATATTATTGAACTCTGTCTGTATATTATTCTTCGTCTGGCTGACGTGCAGGTTCGCCATGATGAAGATGATAGCATGGGGCTGCCAGTTTCTGATCTGTTCTAATACGGCCTGATACTGCTCCAGAAAATATCCCGTATTCCGATAGCCTAATTCATTCATGCCCAGCATAATATAAATCTTACCATATTTCTTCTGCTGCAAGACTTCTGGAAGGTTTACTTTTTCTCCGGTCCTCTGATAAGTAACGCCTTTTTCGCCTAACAGCTTATAGATTGTCATCCCGTTATCACAATAAAAATCTGCGTCCAATCCGGCATAATCGGCAATGCCTATCGTCCTGGAATCTCCTAAGAATGCCGCATCCTTAAAATACCCTTCTTCTACTTTTGTATAAGGATACTCTGTCGTCAAAGCGATCTTGCCTACATCTTCAAAATAAATAGAGTCCGTCTCTACGGGAGGATATAAGTCAAAAAAAGTCTTCCCCCTCACTTTTGCCTTAGCTTCGGCGTCCTTACCACTGCCTTCTTTATCCGCCTCATTGTCGTCTTTTACCGCTTCCTTCTCATCCTGTCCCGTTATCCGATCCAATACTGCGCCTTTCATAGCCTCACTGCCTGCCAGTTCATTGGCAGCATGCGCCATCACCGTTTCAGCCTCGGAACCTGCCGTACGGACCGCGCTTTCATGCATCTCTTCTTCCATGATAAGCGCAAAAAAAGGATTTGATAAAAACGTCTTCCACTTCATTCCTCCATAATCACGATAAAGCAGTAACCCCACTCCGCCTATCGTCAAAAACATCCATATACTAAACAGCGCAACCAGATAAGGGCAATTTCGTATCATCTTCTTCCAGCGCTTCATGCAAATCGTCACTCCCAAACTATATTAAAATGTCCCTGCCTAAAACCGGAAATACAAAAAGGGATTGTTGCTTCCCATCATCATTTCATAAACAGAAAACCAAAAGATCAGCACAATAGCCACAACGGCATACCATTTGTACTTATATTTCCGATACCACTTCATCGGATAGGGCGTAGAAAACAAAATACAGCACAAAAATAACACCCCATATTCTTTTAAATACCGCATCGCCTGTCCGCTTCCGACAATAACATTGGATGTTTGTATCCCAATCATGTTCTGCAAATACCGTAACAGTTGTTGCATATCACTGATCGCAAAAATAACCCACGTTACCGGTATGAGAAGAACAATATAGAGATGTCCAAGCAACTTGCTTTGCTCTAGCCATTTACCAATCCATTTCTTCTCAACGGAAGCAATCACGAAAAATGTCAGCCCCCATAATACAAAATTAAAATCCGCACCATGCCAGAGACCGGTGCATGTCCATACTACCAGTAAATGAAAAACAGTCCTGGCATACCCTTTCCGGTTGCCGCCAAGAGGAATGTACAAATATTCCCTAAACCATCTGCCCAACGTAATATGCCATCTTCTCCAGAATTCTGATATTGATTTCGATATGTATGGATCGTCGAAGTTCTTCGGGATCCGAAAACCTAACATCCTGCCAAGGCCCTTTGCCATCAAAGAATATCCCCAGAAATCAAAATAAATCTGGAAAGAGTAGGCAAAAGCGCCCATCCAAGCCACCGGAACAGATAAGTTCCCTGCCCCTGCCGTCATAATGCTATTCCATAGCGTCCCTATCTGATTCGCCAAAAGCACTTTGAGCCCCAGGCCAATGCTAAACAGCTTCATCCCGCTCTCAACCGCCTTAGGGCGGATCTTACGCTCAGACATCCGTTCAGAGACCTCTTCATACTTTACAATGGGGCCTGCAATTAATTGTGGGAACATTGTGACATATGCTGCAAATGACGTAAAGGAAACTTCTTCTTTCAACTTACCTTTATAGCAGTCGATCAGATAAGATACAATCTGAAACGTGTAGAAACTAATCCCAAGCGGCAGCGCAAGAGACAACGTCGGTATCTTCTCTCCTTTTAAAAAGCGGTTTATCGTCTCCGCTACAAAATCCCAATATTTAAAGAGAAACAAAATGCCGAAATTATAAAAAAGCGATGCCACCAAAATGTTTTTTCTTATCTTATCTTCTTTCTGGACAATGAACTGCCCTGCCTTGTAATTGATCAGAATAGATAGAATAAGCAGCAGAACATAATACGGTTCCCCTACTCCATAAAATAATAAACTTCCCGCAAGCAATACCACATTTCGATACTTATCGGGAACGAATAAATATATCAACATAAAGACCGGCAAAAACCGGAACAAAAACTCCACACTGGAAAATAGCATATCTATAGGCTCCCTAAAAAAACGACTCTAGATTATAGTATATTCCAGGCGGAGTTAATTTACAAGCTTTACTAATCTTAATTTTTTCTAACAACGCTTCTTATATTTTCCAGATGGCAAAGGACTGTGGACCCATGTTATACTTCTCTTCTTGATAGGTTACGCTGCCGATCTCATATAATTTCTCGCCTCCTTGCGGAAGCGCTTTTGCCGATAGGACAGCTTCCTCACCGGAAGGGTTAACGCACATGAATAAATCTCCCCGCCTATATGCAAAACATCTTTCCTTCTCTTTCGCATATACGACCGATAAGTTGTCATTCTCCCGCAAAGCATTTTCGCTGTTTCTGATTGCCAGCACATCTTTTACGACATGCAAAAGCGAATCTGCATCCTTCTCCTGTCCCGATACAGTGGGCGCATCCTCTCTCGTATCTACCGGCAGATATAGCGCATCCTGCATAGCAGCAGAGAACCCATGGTTCTTCGTATCGTCCCATTGCATCGGCGTGCGTGACCCTGTCCTTACATAGCCGCCCTCTTTAGTCGCAAGCGGCAGATAGCGCATGCCGATTTCATCCCCATAGTATATAAATGGGTTGCCGGGCATCGTAAAGAGGAAGGCATAGGCAAGCTTAAGCTCTCTTTCATCCAGGAAATGCGCCGCACGGATCGTATCATGATTCCCCGTGATCAGACAATAATGCCCTTCTTTCTTGATTTTCTCATAACTTTCCATATATTCCCCAAGGAAATCCAAGATGCTCCTGTCGCTGTCTTTGCTGAAAATACTGTTGTTCTTCCCGTCCTCTACATTCCTCATCAGCAAGTTATAGCAGTTCCCTGTCCAGTCTAAACAAAAATCCATATGGAATCCAGCCGGGATCGCCAGATACGGCCTGTTCCATTCCGAAACAAGCGCCGCCTCCGGGTAAGATTCATCGAGCATATTTCGGACATCCTTCCATATCATGCTTGTTCCGCTCTTCTTCTCATCATCATTTTTCACGAGCGAATCCGCCATGTCCACCCGGAATCCGTCGCAGCCTTGATCCAGCCAGAACCGCATGATATCTTTGAGCGCTTCTCTCGTAGCAATACATGCCGGATCCGATACGCTCTTCTGCCATGTCTCGACCGGATTTAAGAACCCGTAATTGAGCGCCGGCTGGCATTTAAAGAAATTCAGGACATAAACACCATTCCTCTCGCTCTCGCCCGCCACATAATTCATTCCTTTCGGCGACTGGAACCAATCGTTCGTCCAAATATAACGTTCCGAATATTCGTTTTGCTCTACTTTCTGGCTCTGGCGGAACCATTCATGTTCTTCCGAAGTATGTCCCGGCACCAAATCCAGTAAAATATGCATGTCCCTCTTATGCACTTCTTCAAATAAATTCACCAAGTCCTCATTGCTTCCATATCTTGCCGCCGTTTTTTTGTAATCCCGCACATCATATCCCGCATCACGGAAAGGTGAATCATAGCAAGGATTCATCCAAATCGCGTTACAGCCTAATCCTTTAATGTAATCCAGCTTCTCAATGATCCCGTTAAAATCACCGATCCCATCCCCATTCGAGTCCTTAAATGACTGCGGATAAATCTCATAAAATACAGCATCTTTCAACCACTTTGGCATATTCTTACATCCTCTCTTTCTTCTTTTTATTTTTTCTTTACTTTCTTCTTTTCTCTAATTTCTTCTTTTCTCTACTTACTTCTTTTCTCTAACTTCTTCTTTTTACTTTCTTTTCTCCACTTTCTTTATTTTCTTAACCCTTTCGGATAATGATTCTTCATTTTGCCACCGCCAGCTTTCCCAAACCCCAGGGAATATCCCTGGAACGCCAAAAGCATCCAGCCTTTATAAGAATCCTCACAGCCAAGCATCTCTCCACGCAAATATTGCGCTGCTTGTTCCTCTGTCAATTCATAAGTCTTTTCGGCATCGCCTAGCGATAAGAAAAGCGCAAGCGCGTGAGACGGCTCAAATCGGTTCTTCTTCATTGTCCCGACATGCAGGCCAGGCCTTAGCGCTTTTATCCCCTTTAACGGTATCATCTGCCTCGGCATCACGTATATATGTTCTCCAAAAAGCATAAAATTGCCATTTGCTTCCAGCTTCTCTAATACCGCTTCTTTCATCCCCAATTCCTCCCGTAGAAAGTCCTTGCAGATGCGAACAGCGTCTCCGTTTTCTCTTTTGACGGTAACAGGCGGCTGTCTGTAGAGGCCATCCTCCTTTTTCAGCCTGGCAATGAAATGCCCTTCTCCGGTTATTCTATGCGGCCAAAGCCGCATCGTATGCACAAGATCTTCCACCTGCCCCTCCAAGGCTTGCCCTTCCTCTGCTCCCCAATCCGGCCTGCCAGGCTCAAAGAACCGCTCCAACTGCGATGTCTCTATCGAGAAATCAGGATGTGACTTTAAAAACGCCGCCATAACCCCTTCATTCTCTTGTGTGGAAAACGTACAGGTAGAATAAACTAAAATGCCACCCGGGCGCAGCATCTGCGCTGCCTGCTCCAAAACCATATCCTGTCTCTCTGCGCACATCCTGACATGTTCCGGGCTCCATTCTTTGACCGCTGTCTCGTCCTTTCGGAACATTCCTTCTCCCGAACATGGCGCATCCACCAATACCCTGTCAAAAAAAGACGGGAACATTCCCGCAAGCCGCTCAGGCGCTTCATTACATACCACCGCGTTAGAGATCCCCATTCTCTCGATATTCTGGGATAATATTTTCGCTCTGCCTGGGATGATCTCATTGGCTACCAGCAAACCGCACCCACACATTTTCCCTGCGATCTGCGTGCTTTTCCCGCCAGGCGCAGCACACAGATCCAGAACCCGTTCCCCTGGCATTGGCGCAAGAACTTCAACAGGTGCCATGGCGCTTGGCTCTTGGATATAATAAGCTCCCGCTTCATGAAAAGCATGTTTGCCAGGCTGTTCCTGTGCCTGATAATAGAAGCCTTCCGCCGTCCATGGAACAGGTTCTAAAGCAAACGGCATCCGTTTGATAAACTCGTCCCGCTCCGTTTTAAGCGGGTTCAGCCGCAGCCCAAAAGACCGCTCCTCTCCGTAAGCTTGCAGAAATACCGGGTATTCTTCTTGTAGCATATGTTCCATCCGCACAGTAAAAGCCTGCGGCAATTGTATGATCCCATCCGTATGATCCATCTTGTCCCTCTAACTCCATACCAATTTTTTCATTATTTGTAGTGTATCAATTTTTTACTCCTTTTACCAGATGCTTTGCCAAAATAATCTTATCGTGATCTAATCCACCACAGACAAAAAGCGCCATCGCATCCGCGGTGACGTTCTCTTTCTGCTGTCCTATATCTGCTATCGTAAGCTTAAAGCCAGGATCTATGGCAATTTAGTCTTTCCCTAATGTGCTTCTCTCCCCGTTTTTATTATAAGAATCCAGCAAATATGCCGTATTGATCTGCATCTCATACATTTCTTCTTTCGTTATGGCTCTTGTTCCTGTATTTCCTTTCTTTTTGGGCTGCTGCCTGCTCTCTTTCCCGGCTTTCTGCTCCATTCCTTTGAGGAAAGCCTGGATACCGTTTTTAAGCTTTCCGATCATTTTCCTGTCCTGTAAGGAAAGGTATTTCTTCACTTTTGCAGGCAGGCTGTCTATGGCATTTACTAAAGCCACCTTATCCGCCATTGCTGCTGCCGCATTCTGTTCAAGCACTGACTGCTCCATTTCTTTTGCCGGTGCTTTCTCCTGCCTATCCTGCACATTTGTAATGTTTAGCACATCTTTCCGGTGCTTATCCACAGACGGCCTGCCCGCAGCATCCGTCTTCACTCCCGACCGCGCATTCCCATTTCCCTCTCTGGCCCCTTGCGTGTCCCAAGGTATGTCCCAATCTCTTTGCACATCAGGAAAAGGCGGCTGCGCAGTCTGCACACCCGCCCTTGTATGGACGCCTCCCTTCGCGGCGCTGCCTGCGCCACCGTCAAAAGAAACTCCGCCGAGCATTTTTCTCTTCTCCCCTGCATCATGATTATGGAACGCACAATCCGTCACATGATGCTCTAGCGCGCCAATTCCCATACATTCCTCTCCGTGCTCCGGCAACTATGCCGATTTATTTCTACCCCTTCATCCACTTAATCTACATACCCATTGCGAAATAGCTGTTAGGAAAAGAAATTAAAATAATTCCCACGGACGCCATAACCGCGCAACAAATTGCTATATGCGTTTTCTATCATGCTGTTCATGCCGGAAACCGCATTTGCTTCTACATTCTTAGCAGCCTCACTTACCTTCGAGGCAAAGGACGGATCCTCTCCCCAAGCCTTCTCCAACTGTTCGATATCCGCTTCCCTAAGCGCTTTATCGTTTATGGACAGCGTACCATCCGCATTTTTGCTGACGCCGGTTGCCTGTAGCGCAGAACGGTACATTGACGCACTGGCATTTAACTGGTTCAGATAACTATTATCGACTCTTCCATCACTAATCCGCAAGCTCTTGACCATGCCATTATATTTATCGACAAACTCTTTTACTTGTTTCGTCACATCAACGTTGCTGCCGCTTTCCTTTGCTTTTGCAAACAAGGAATCTTCACCAGTCGCAGTTAATTTGGAAGCTATGGCTTGCAGCTCGCCTGCATTATTTTTCATGTTTTGGTAATTCGCCTGCGTACTACCTGCCTTGTTTACCGTATTCGTATTCAGGTACTGGTTTGTCCCGCCCGTATTTAACCGGTCCATCATACGCTTTCTTTTCGTCGTATTCTTGGTTCCCATTCCGAGCATCGCGCTCATAAAATTCCGTGAAACTCTCATTTTCAACACCCCTTTTATTATTTCATTGCTCTCACTTAATATATCGAAAATTTCTTGCATAAATAAAGAGGCCTGTCATCAATAACACTGTTTCTGTCATGAATTACCCCTTTGGCGCTTGCAACATAATCGTCAGGACAAAAACATTTCCTCGGTTTTCTACAGACATGGTTCCCCAATACCGTTCTACGACACTCCTCATGTTCTTTAATCCAATGCCATGCATCCATTTATCATCTTTCGTTGTCAAAAAGCGCAAATCCGGCGTCTTCTGTAACAGTGCGCTGTCACAATCGTTTTCTATATGCAGGAAAAACATCGGCTTTTTTTGATAACTGTGCACACGAATCGACAAAGGCTTCTGATGGGTACATTTCTGGCATGCTTCTATCGCATTATCCAATGCATTGTTGAGCAAAATCCCTAAATCGAAGGCTTCTATGCCAAGATTCGCCGGATATAAAAAATCGCTTTCTAATGTAATCCCTTCCTTAACGCATACTTGAAACTTCCTGCTCAAAATGACGTCCGTGACAGGATTTCCCGTATGATATTGGGGCGAGAGCGTATCCATTGCATTCCTCATACGATACAAGTAACGCCTTGCTTCCGATTCTATCCGCCCAGGCTCTGCCTCCACTTGCCTGTCCATTTCTAATCCCTTTTTTTTGCTTGCCGCAAAAAGCTGCTCCAAATCTGCAATACAATTGTTCATGTCATGGCGCATGGCGCGGATGCCGTCATAAAGGCGTTCCATGTCCTGCACATGTCCCGTCATATCCGCTAGCTGCTGTTTATAAAAGAACATATTGTTCTTTTCCTCCTCTGCCAGCATCAGTTCTTTGTATATTTTAGCGCTATATATGACAGATAACAGGCAGAGGAACGCCATAATAGGGATAATAGCATACATCCCGCTATGCTTGTCATAGATAAAATCGTACCCATTTCCCTCTTTTGTAAAAAACAAACAACGCAAAATCACATCAAATGCCATGCCAACCGCCGGAGAAAGCATCAAGAACAAAATCCCTTGTCTATCAACATCTTCTAACCCTTGCCTATATTTAAGCACTGCACGAATCGTCAGATATGCCACGGTAAAATAAAGCAACATTAGTAGCAAATTCCAAATATATCCTAATACGGTCAAACGGAATATAAAGGCATCCATCGCAGCGTCATCCCCCAATGCCTTATCCAACTGCCAATTGCTATAAGCGTTCATGCAAAAGCTCCATACACCGTGTACCCCGAACTTTGCCATTTCGATTATCGTTTCATACAAAAGGCTCATATATACTTTAACAATCCGTCTTCCCTCACACAGAAGGCTCAATAATATGAAACATAACAGCATCATCAGGAATACTTTCACAATACTGGCGCTGCTTTTTTGCATGACCGCGCTTTCCCCATATAAAAGAACTTTTAGCCACCCGGAATTGCTTATCCAAAAACCAGACAGAACAAAAAGCAGGAAAAAAAGATATTTCCCCTGCTTCGCGTATTTGTTCTTAAAGCAAATCGCATCGCCACACAAATATAAGAAAAGACACGCCCTGACGCCGCATTCCATCAAATCCATCAACTGCCACATTCTCATTCTCCCTATTATTGTACGGTCTGTAAGCTTAGGCCGAAACCCAGGCAGCTAGTCCCTAATCAGAAAACTTCTTATACAAATAAGCATGGTCTTCGATACAACGCCATTTCCCGGAAGCATTCGTCGTGACACAGACATATTCCCGTCCATTTTTCGCTGTTCCGAAACTTACTGCGCAATGCTCTGACTGCCCGACATAACCGGTTTTCCCGCAAAGCACATCTTCACCGCCTTCTTTGTCTTCAATACGCCGCAAAAACCAGTTAGAAAGCAGAATGCCTTCCGTATGTTCTTCTGTTACGGAGGTCAGATAAGTATGCGCGGACAGCACTTCTTTACAGACTTCATTTTTCACGGCGGCTTCCATGATCGCCGCCATATCAGAGATCGTGCAATAGTGATCTTCTTCATAGATGCCAATGCAATTTGTAAAATGCGCCGTATCCGATAACCCCAACTCCTCTAGCTTCTCGTTCATCAATTCCACAAACGCTTCCTGGGAACCGGATACATAATTGGCAAGTCCAAGCGCTCCGTCCGCGCCGGATGGCAGAATCGTTGCATAAAGCAAATCGCGGATCGTCACCTTTTCCCCTACGTTAAATCCGGCATTGCTACAATCATTTATGAGGCAATAATCCGTAATTTCCCTTGTGATCTCAAACTTATCATCCAAGTTCTCAATATGTTCCACTGCGACAAGAAGCGTCAGGACTTTCGTCATAGAAGCCGGCACAATACGGCTTGCCTCATCCTTGCGCGCCAGGATCTTTCCGCTTCCAATATCTACGAAAATAGCATGTCCGCTGACAATATCGCTCCCTAGCTGCACAGTAGCTTCCGTTATGGCATATTCCTTTGCCGAAAACTCTTCTTGTTCATCTTCTTCCGGCTCCTTTTCCTTCTCTGCAAAGACCTCAACAAACCTATCTATGCGTACGCCTACGCCAACCGGCAATACGGATTCCCCTCCTGCGCTATCCGAAGTTTCCGCAATCTCTTCATCAGGTTCCTCTTTTCGGTTCCTATTGCCGACAAAAACCGCTAATACGACAATAACGGCAATGAGCGCAATCCCATATTGGTAATAGCGCCGGAACAGCTCTTGTCTCCGTTTCCTGCGCCTCATCTCTTCTTTCCGCCTTGCCCATCGTTCCCGGCGTAATTGCTCTGCGTCTGTCTGATTTCCCATAATGATCGTCCCTCTAAAGTCCCATGTGATTAGGGATTTGATGAAAAGCGAAAACAAAAGTGGATAAGAATCCTCATCCACTCTTGTTGTTTCTTTTTGGTTATCTTTTTATCTTCGTATCTAGTTTACAGGAAATGTGTCCATTTGTAAACACTTCGTTTCTTACAATTTTCGGTTCCCACAAGGCATCCGCCTGCTCACTCCTGTAAAAATTTATAATACTTCTGTACAAATTCGCTATATTTCCGTTTTGCCAGATAGATCTGCTCGTCGTTGCTAATCGTAATGCTTGTGCTGTCATACCCTCTGATTTCCGAAAGCGAAACTAGATAGCTACGGTGGCATCTATAGAAGCCCTCTCCCAAACGCCGTTCCAATTCTTCCATTTTCTCATAAAATTCCAATTTTTCCTGCTTTGTATGCAAAATGACTTTTCTTCCTTCGCTCTCCGCATACAAAATATCCGCTATGTCCAGCTTCCGGTATCCATCTGCTACCTTGATCAACATATACTTAGGCTTTGTCTTTGTTTTCTCTGCTTCCGCAATGGCTCTTTCCATAACGGAAAGCAGTTTCTCTTTCTCCACCGGTTTCAACAGATAATGAAAAGCACCTACATCAAATGCCTGGAATACCTGTTCCTTGATCCCTGTAACAAAAATCAACAAGACATCGGAAAGCTCCCGAAGTTTCCTCGCCGTCTCCATCCCGTCCATGCCATCCATAGCAATATCAAGCAGTACGATGTCAGGCGTATATTGCTCCCATACCGCCTCTAACAATTCCTGTCCCGAAGCAAACTCCCGTATCATCATCTCCGGAAACGCTTCCCTCAGCACAGTATGTATGCCTTCCCTGATTCTGCCTTCATCATCACAGATTGCAATATTCATATGTGTTTTACTGACTTTCCTTCCTGCCCCTCCATGGCTGATTACTTTCAAAATCCATTCTCCGGTATCTGTAATTATTATCGGGCAGGCAGTACGGATTTCTTAACGGCAATGTCATGAATTACATTCTTTTTGTAATAAACGTTGACCTGGTTCCGGATGCGGCGCAGGATCCGGTCGATTACAGCACCTTCGCGCCTCGCGCAGTCGGTCATTTGGGGACGGACTTGTGGATAAAATCTACATCACAAGGATTTTTCGCTTCGCTTATGGCTAAAAAGCCTTCTCCTGCCCAATATAGGAAATCTTTTGGAAACAAACTGCGTTTTTGTGAAGATACCATTCGTCAAATATAACGAAATTCCCTCTCCGAACATACCGATTCCCGACGAAACCATTTTGCAGGCCGGCATCTCATAAATTCTTACACTTTGCATTGTTATCTCTCCAATTCCGATTTAATATTCTTTTATAGTTCCGGTACATGAGATAAATACCGATTGTACAGCCGAAACATACCATAATAATACTAAGAAAAGGTAAAAATAGAAATCCCATACCTGAAATTAAAAATGCAACGGCACACATCAGACAAGATATATTTGCACTGCTAACAGAATCCCACAATCATAATCACATTTCTATCGCTAATTCATTAGATTTCTTTCTCCCTTTGCTTTTTATTGCTATCCTTTCCCTGCGGAAGAATAACAGACAGACTGGTGCACACCAACTAGTATCAACAGTATTCCGATCAGAAGCACGTTGATACCAGTTATGGCACAAGAAAATATTCTTAAAATACAAGATTTTCATTCTATCATCAATGTCAGAGTACCGCTGAAATCCTCTCCTTTGAGGACGATGTAGTTATCTCCAGAGGAAATGGTGTATTCCTTTGTATCTTCTGAATTATCATTTGCAACCGTATATTCATCACTACCTGCAATCCAATACAACTCAGCCGTACCTTCATCTATAGTCAGTGTATAGGTAACAGTAAGTTGATTCCCGTTGGCCCGTTCCAAAGCCGTTCCTCCAAAGATAAACTCTTTCCCATTGAATTCATCGTAAGTGGCTGTATAAGTACCCGTGTATGCGTCATTACCCTCATTTTTTTCACCTTGTAGGTTTTTTCCCTTTGTTAATGCGTGTTTGCTAAAGGACTGCATCCAACTATCCCACCCGTCAATCAGATTATCTTTCAAACTTCCTTTGTCATGATCTGAGCCGCACCCTACAGCACAAAAAGCCAAACATAAAATGAAAATCAGAGATATAATTACTTTTGCTCTTTTCATATTCCGCATATCTCCTTACATAATTTTCGGTAAAACCATCATAGCGAATAGGACAATGCCGCCAACTGCATAAAGACCGTTCACGATCAAGCAAATCTTCATCAAATGGTTCTCCACTTTTGCCCTAACATAAGATATGATGGTAAACACGCCGCCAAATATCATAAACGCCGCATAGCAGGAAATCATAATTTCAGCTACGGGTGACTCTAGCGCCCAATCGAACATTCTAAGCGGCAGGATCGTCCACGGAACAAAAAGCATAATGGCGCTGATCGTAGTTAAGATTTTATTTTTCATACTGATTATCTCCTTTCAGCCTTTCCGAAACAAGAACAGGCAATCAATAAACAAATTACTGTGATACAGACAGCAACAGGCAGCCACGGAACTAACTCAACCTGCGCTGTATTTAGGTTAGTTGCGATCTTTCCGTACTCTGCCGTTACCACAAAGAACGGATAAGCCATAGGATACGCAAACCAGATTTTCGTGTTAATCATCAATATGGACGGCACAATCGAAGCAAGTCCTATCCCCACTGAGAAAATCGGCGTCTGAATACAGATGGACAGAAGCCAGAAAAAAGTAAGCATCGGTATAGATGACACAAGCAACAGTCCTGCTTCCTTAATTACAAATAACGGCGACAAGATAAAATTATAGTCCTGCGTTCCTGTCACAATAGCGGCACTCAGGTAATACATACCAACTGACATAAGGACTTGGACGGCTGCTAAGGAAAACAGCACCATAAACTTTGCCATACATAATTTTGCTGTGCTGATTGGCAGGGCAAGCAATTTCAAAATACCCTTGTTGCTTCTTTCGGTCTGGTTGAGCAGAACGGTACTGACAACCATACTTGCCGGGAAAATAAACCACGACATTCCAAGAAATCCTTGTATCAAAAAATTAGATTCCGGAGATATGCCCTCTGCTTGCATTTGAAAATTTATATTTGCATTAATAATTGATGGCAGCCATAGAGCAATTACCGCTACTGATAAAATCAGCATTATTTTAGAACGGCGTATTTTCTTAAACTCAACGCCGAGTAATGAAAGAAAACTCATTCCATAGACCTCCTTCCTTTCAAAAGCAATACTTCCGCAATAGCAATAATGACGATTTCAATCACGCTTGCAATCAGCATATTCCGGATAACATTTCCTGTTGCTCCTGCGAAGATCTGAAACGGCAAAGCAAATGGGAATATGGATAAAACAAATTTATCAGCAGGAAGCATTGTTGCCATAAACACACAAATGACTCCAATGCCAAGTGATACCCACATATTCTGGCAAAGCGATGCAATTAAAAGTGATAACAACGCTGATGGCAACATCAAGGCAAAAGCATATCCGAAACTTTTCAGCAGTTCTAATGCAAAATTGCCAGAAAGCGTAAACCAATGAACAGAACAAAAAGCAATACCAATAGCTTCAAATATTAAGATGGCTATTCCCATAACCGCAACCAAAACAGTTTTGCCAAAGAATAAATCTTGTTCTTTGGTGGGCAGCATACACATTTTTTGAATAGCATTATCCGCATACTCGGTATGATACAGCAAACACGCACCTGTCACTAAGAGCAGAACATTCAGCATAGCCATCATCTGCCAGTTGGCATCCATCAGAATTTGAATTGGAGAGTTTTCAAGTCCGAGATAAATTTCTGAACGAACTGCCATATTCACAACAGGAACAGCCGCAGCCAGCAGACCGCCTACAACGAATGTAGGGATAAGTCCTGTCCGTTTAACCTTTTTCCATTCCAAACCGAAGGTCATCTTGCACCACCTCTCTGCCTGTTGTCGGCATCAATAAGCGCAAGGAAAGTATCTTCCAGATTATCCGTAGGATAGCCCTGTGATACCGCTCTCTGCTTCAGTTCATCAAGACTTCCCTCAAACAGTAACCGACCGTGATTGAGAATGCCGATGTTGTCTGCCATAAGCTCAATTTCGGAAAGCAGGTGTGAGGACACCAAAACCGTGCAGTCAAATTTTAGTGGCAGAGAACGAATAAGCGTTCTGATTTCGTGGATTCCCACGGGGTCAAGCCCGTTTGTCGGCTCGTCAAGAATAAGGATAGGCGGCCTGCCAATCAATGCACTTGCAAGCCCTAATCGCTGTTTCATTCCAAGCGAATATTTTTTGGCAAGTCTGTCTTTGTACTGTGTCAGCCCGACAAGTTCCAATGCATCCATAACGGCTGATTTTGGCAATCCCAAAATTTTACATACTATTTCCAGATTTTCCTTGCCGCTTAAATTTCCGTAAAAGGCAGGGGCTTCAATGAAAGACCCGACTTCCTTCAAAATCTCAACTCGGTTCCCCGGATATTTCATTCCGTCAATCACAAAAGAACCGCTTGTAGGTTTCGTCAGTCCAAGAAACATTTTCATTGTCGTGGATTTGCCTGCTCCATTCGGACCGAGGAAACCGTAAACCTTTCCTTTTGGAATATGAAGATTAACTCCAAATACCGCCGTAAAGTCTGCATAAGATTTTGTTAAATTGTTTGTTTCAATGATGTTCATATCTGTTTGCTCCTTTCTCGATATGCTTTCATTCTACAATGCCAACCTTGTGGCAACATTCTCTCTACCTTACATCTACCTTACATTTATTCGCACATGATAAAATTTCATATTTATATGCTATAATGTGAAACAGAAAGAAGGTGCCCGTATGGATTTTGAATATTTGAAGAGCAAACGCCTATTACTCGTTGATGATGAGCAGGAGCTTTTGGATATGGTTGTATCTATTTTAAAAGAGGAAGGTTTTAATCATATAGCAACTGCTAAAACTCTTAAAGAAGCACTTGCTTTGGCAGACAACTTCCAACCGGAACTTGCAATCCTCGATGTAATGCTGCCAGACGGTAACGGTTTCTCTTTAATGGAACAGCTAAAGCAAAAGGGTGAATATCCCATATTATTTTTAACCGCACGTGGAGAGGACGAGGACAAATTCAAAGGATTTGGCCTTGGCGCAGATGATTATGTGGTTAAACCATTTCTGCCAAAGGAGCTGATATTCCGTATAATGGCGATCTTACGCAGAAGCTATAAAGACGAGAATCCTCTTATCACATTACAGGACAGCGAAATTGACTTTGACCGTGCAGAAGTAATCAAAGGCGGAGAACATATCGCTCTGACCGCAAAAGAACATGATATTCTGGCTGCCTTGTACCGCAATGCAGGTCGTATTGTAACTATAGATGCTCTATGCGAAGCGGCTTGGGGTGAAAACCCTTTCGGGTATGAAAATTCTTTGATGGCTCACATAAGACGTATCAGAGAAAAAATCGAATTAAATCCCTCACGCCCCGTATCTTTAATCACGGTTAAGGGATTAGGATATAAGCTGATTGTCGGAGGTAAGCAATATGAAAAGCGTACCTAAGCTAATACGCCGTTTTGTCGGCATTTTGCTTCTCAGCTCAATTCTTTTAATGATCTTAAATATTGTCCTGTTAGTTTTATTTACACTGAGGCAGCTGCCCAATGCCCAGCCGTGGAAAACTGCTGAAGAAGTCGTTACCGCCTTACATCAGACAGAGGAGGGAAATTATGTACTGACAGACGAAATGTCTCTTGAATTAAGTGAAGCCGATATCTGGGGCATTTTCATTGACAATGAAACGAAGCAGGTAGCCTGGAAAACAGATAATTTACCAGACACCATACCTACGGCATACACTCTTTCAGATATTGCAAGCCTAACCCGCGGTTATATAAGCGACTATCCAACCTTTACGGGCGAAGCTGAAAACGGGCTTGTGGTTCTTGGCTATCCACAGAAAAGTTTTTGGAAGCATATGTGGCCGAGTTGGGATTATCAGTTAATCGCTAACTTACCTAGAACTTTCCTTACAGTATTGATAATCAATGTTATCGCTATATTTATTATCTATGTGACAACGAATGCGAAACTCTTAAAATCGGTCAAGCCCATTACAAAGGGAATACAGGATTTATCTGTTGGAGAGCCTGTGCAGATTAAAGAAAGCGGTTTGCTTTCCGAAATTTCCGCAAACATTAACCATACCTCTGATATTCTTCAAAGCCAGAAATATCAGCTACGAAAGAAAGAAACTGCAAGAGCAAATTGGATTGCAGGAGTTTCTCATGACATCAGGACTCCGTTATCTATGGTTATGGGGTATGCAGGCCAGCTAAAAGACGATGTAAATTTGACTACTGAAGAACGCCAAAAGGCAGAAGTCATTGTAAGACAAAGTAAGCGGATCCAGAACTTAATCAATGACCTTAATCTTGCGTCCAAATTAGAGTACAATATGCAGCCGATAAATCCTACAAAGCATAATCTAATTGCTATTGTCCGACAGGTGGTTGTTGATTTTATCAATATGGATATCGAGGACAATTATACGATTCAATGGGAAACAGATGCAGCCCTAATTGTATGCCCCGTATACGCTGATCAAGGCTTACTAAAGCGAGCGATTAGCAACCTCATTCAAAACAGCATCAATCATAACGGACAGGGCTGTAAAATCTATATCAGCGTTACGGCTGATAGCGGCAAATGCACAGTAGATGTTTCCGATGACGGCGTTGGAGCTACTGACGAGCAAATAGAAAAATTCAATAATGCTCCGCATTATATGGTCTGTGATGAAAATACAACTGAGCAACGCCACGGTTTAGGACTTCTTATCGTAAAGCAGATTATATCCGCACACGGCGGAACAACCATTATTGAACATAGCTCCTATGGCGGCTTCTTAGTAAAATTAATATTACCAATACAGAAATAGAAACGAACCGATGGATAAGCCTTTTCGACCACCAGCATATTTCCAACATGTCATCAAACCAGATATTTCTTAAAAAAACTTTCCATTTTTCCAAATGGAATAATATCTGTTTTATCATACAAATCTGTATGGACTGCATTGGGAATAATCATAAGCTCCTTATTATCCGCATAACTGCTATTCTTTACCATGCTTTCAAAAATGTCACGGCTGAAATAACAGGAATGTGCCTTTTCTCCGTGCACCAGCAAAACAGCAGACCGGATTTCATTTGCATAGTGCATAATCGGCATATTCAGGAAAGGCAGCGATGAAGTTATATTCCAGCCATTATTGGAATTCAGGCTTCTTTCATGATAGCCTCGATTTGTCTTATAATAGTCATAATAATCTTTGACGAAGAACGGCGCATCATCAGGCAGAGGGTCAACAACGCCTCCCGCAAGTTCATAAGAACCTTTTTTAAAATCAATAATACGCTGTGCGTTCATTGCTTTCCTTTTCTCAAAACGTGCCTGCTCACTGTCCTCATTATCAAAATAGCCTTTCGCTGTACATCGGGACATATCGTACATAGTCGAAGCTACTACAGCCTTGATCCTCGTGTCCTGTACAGCGGCATTGACTGCCAGCCCACCCCATCCACAGATGCCTATAATGCCTATTTTTTCAGGATCTACATTTTCCTGGACAGAAAGGAAATCCACCGCTGCACAAAAGTCTTCCGTATTAATATCCGGAGAAGCGACATACCGTGGCATCCCGCCGCTTTCCCCTGTAAAGGACGGGTCAAAGGCAATTGTCAAAAACCCTCTTTCTGCCATCGTCTGTGCATACAATCCAGATGACTGCTCCTTTACTGCACCAAACGGCCCGCTGACAGCAATTGCGGGTAATTTCACGTCTGCATTTTTGGGCGCATATAAATCGGCGGCAAGCATAATGCCATAACGGTTATGAAATGTTATCTTACTGTGATTTACTTCTTTGCTTTTGGGGAAAGTCTTATCCCATTTGCCAGTTAATGTAAGTGTTTGGTTCATTCCAAAATACCTCCTGATAAATTTTATAT
>CAJTSL010000001.1:0-3251 GCA_910578845.1 uncultured Lachnospiraceae bacterium | reverse complement strand
TATATTTATTCTAAAGAAAAAGTAACTGTCATATCACCGCTGCCAAGCGCGTCTTCCCAACCGGATAGGTCATCTATCTTTCCAAGCCTTGTATAACTCCATGAATTAGAGCCGTGCTTGTTCTTTACGCACAGCAGTCACAAACGCTTTTATTACAGGTACAGTTTTCCGTGATGACCTTACCGTGCGCGTTTTGAATATCCATAATAAGTTCACCTACTGCCGGAACATAAATATGTCCTGACATCGGATTTTTAATGCTGACAATGGGCGCGGTGAGGGTTGCTTCCACATCGGAACGCTCAAAACTCAAATCCGTATCGACCATCTCACAGTCAATGAGCTTTAGATTTTTACAATAGCAAAGCGGCTGGGTTCCAATAATTTTGCAGTGTTCAAAAGTAATGTTTTCGCTGTACCACGCAAGGTACTCACCTTTTACAACGCTGTTTCTTACCACAATGTTTTTGGCGTGCCAAAATGCGTCTTTTGTATCAAACATACAATTTTCAAAAACAGAATCTGCAATATACTGAAAAGAATATTTGCCTTTCATACGGACATCACGGAAATACAAGCGTTCGGAGCGCATCATAAAGTATTCGCTCTCCACTGTACAGTCTTCCATTGTGATGCCGTGCACCGACCATCCAAATTCAGGTGAAACAACATCACATCTGCGCATTTTAATATCCGCACATTCACGCAGTGCTTTTATACCGTGAAGTTTTGAGCCACGAATCTCCACATTTTCGGAATACCAAAGCGCCGCTCTGCAAAGTTCGGTCATTTCAGAATTTATCAGTTCCAGACCTCTATCATGCCAAAACGGATACCGGAGATTGAAAAAACAGCGCTCTACAGTAATGCTGCCGCACTCTTTGAATGCGCTTTCTCCATCCGCAGGGCCATCAAAGGCACAGTCCCGAACCACAATATCATGGGCATCATATAAGGCACGTTCTTCATCAAAAGTTTTGTTTTCAATTATTTTCATCTCAAAATCCTCCATTTAATTATTTGTTTGCTCTGTTCATCTGGTAAACAAAATAATCCAGACAGTCAATACATTTTTGTTCTCTGTGAAGGGAATCAAGCAGTTTTTTTCTATGCGCATCCAAACATTTAAGACTGCTTTTTTCATCCCCTTTTTGCAGGTCAGACATGAACTTTTCAATGGTTTTCATATCGCAGCCGGCATCTTTCAGATTTTGTATGATCGCATTATCAGATTGATTTAAATACATGATTTTTCTCTTTCCTCTTTTTTATTTGCTGGTTATACTCACGACAGATGAAATCTGCCGTGAGCATTGCGCCAACCGCCGCCGCAAAGCGGCATATTTCCTTATGCGGTTGTGCGCATCACATTAAGCTGGTGGGCAGTCTTTTCGACCGCCAGCTTAATTCCCATCACTGATTCGTACAATTTTATTGCCCCAACCCTCCAAAACAGGGTTATTTTCTACTGCACTGCGAAATTCATCGGTATTGTCAAAATATCCGACAGGCGTATATTCTCCTGATACCTCCGCATCTCCATAGAAAAGAATAATCCGGTTCGGTTCAGAATAATAAACAGTTCCTGCGGCTTCTTCCGTAATGGTTTCAGGCTCAGACGGAATTTCATAACGGGACGGAATATCATAATACTGCATCACTTCCCAGTTTTCGTAATCGTCATAATGGTAAATCGGCAATCTCCACTCAGCCGTCCCTACATGGCGGGCGATCGCATGAGCCGTATCATTATCATAAAGATGCAGGATAAAGGAATTGCCGCTATCCCCAAAGCATACGGTTAATTCCTCTGTATCTATATCGTTTTCTGATTCCTCATCAATGCCAGAATCCAAGTCAAAATTTGTACTAAAATCCGTATCGCCGGAATCTCCGTTTGCCAAATCAGTGCTGCCCGAAAACTGTCTTTGCAAGCCGGAACTATCAGATGGTTGATTTCTGCTGTTATCGCCATTGCTGCTGCCACATCCGGTAAAAGCAGCGGCTGCAAAAACCAATGCAAGAACCAGTGAAATATTTTTTGAAATAGTCTTTTTCATAGGCTTTCCTTTCCTGTGCTGCGCTCAGCACATATAAATTGTTGAAGTTCGTTCTTTATGTGAATCTCTTTCCCTGTTTTTATTATAAGTCCTGTTTTCAAATATAACAAATGCTTATATCAAATACCTTCCCATAGTTGACAGGCATATCAAGTGCATGGTATATTGGATCCATCCAAGCACAAATTCGCAAGTTGAGCAAGAATGGGGGATTTTTATGGAACTGCGAGTATTACAATATTTTTTAGCTATGGCAAGGGAAAACAGCATTTCCGGTGCCGCAGAATTTCTGCACCTTTCACAGCCCACGCTATCCCGTCAGCTCAAAGAACTAGAGGACGAACTTGGCAAGCAACTATTTATCCGTGGAAACAGAAGAATCACGCTTACAGAAGAAGGCATGATCCTGCGTAAGCGTGCCGAGGAAGTCGTCGAACTTATTAAAAAAACAGAAAATGAAATTACTGCTTCCGATGATATGCTCGCCGGAGATATTGAAATCGGCGCCGGAGAAACAGACGGAAACCGTTTCTTAATAAAAGCAATGAAGGCAATGCAAAAGGATTATCCGCTTGTACATTTTCATATCATCAGCGGCGATAGAGCGGCAATTACCGAAGCAATCGACCGCGGCTCTATAGATTTCGGCATTGTTTTTGGGAATACAGACTTTAGCAAATACGATTCTATACCTGTTCCTTATGAAGATACTTGGGGAGTTCTTATGCGACGCGAGGCATCGCTTGCACAGAAAGACCGCATTACGGCAGAAGATTTAGTGGATAAACCTCTTATCATTTCAAGACAGGCATTTCAAAATTTAGAATTTGCAAAATTTTTTCATTGTGAACAGGAAAAGCTGAACATTGCAGCTACTTACAGCCTGCTTTTCAACGGTTCTTTGATGGTGGAGGAAGGCTTAGGATATGCAATATGCTTTGATAAACTTATCAATGTTTCAGGAGATAGTAATTTGTGTTTCCGGCCGCTTGAACCCAAAATGAAAAGCCATATGAGTATCATTTGGAAAAAATATCAGGTATTCTCTAAACCTACACAGAAATTTTTGCAAAAATTGCAGGAAATAGATACCTATGAATAAAAACTCCCGTTTTCTTTTTGTATGTGCCGGGAGTTTTCATACTAATCCCCATGTCAGAGCAGTTTACTGCGATGACATGCGATCAAGGC